>NYWQ01000072.1 GCA_002685115.1 Flavobacteriales bacterium
GGTCCGGTTGGAATGGATCCTGAAGGGGTTGCCCTTATTTTTGCTGTAGATAGAATATTAGACATGCTCCGAACGGTAGTTAATGTTACTGGTGATGCTACTGTAGCTACTGTTATTGCTAGCTCAGAAGGTCAGTTAAGAACTGTTTCTCAGCAAGATGTAGCCTCTTAAAATTGTTGACAATTAATTGTTGAAAAAATACCGGTATAAGTTCTTTTTTTAAGTCTTACCTAACTATATATATTGTAGTATTGTTATTCACTTTAATTGTTGCTTATGAAAAATGCTTTTGTTAGTTTATTAGTTATTACTGGCTTATTTATGTCTTGTAAAAAAGACAAGGAAACTAATGCCACGCTTGCGCCTATGGTTCTTGGATCTTGGCAAGTTGTTCAAACTCAAACAACACACGAATTAGGTCATTACGGACCTTACGATCCGCCTGAAAGAGTAATCGATTCAAAAGAAACGCTTACCATAGACCATCAAGGAAATTATGCTATTATTGATGTCTCTTCAAGTTCGCTAACTTGGACTGAATATGATTCAATTCCTGTAATTCATACTTGGGTTCAGACAGCTGATTTATTCTCTTTAAGCTCTAACGATACTACTTTAGATTACCGTATTATTGAGTTGACAAATGATGTTTTTCAGTTTTACATTAAGGACTTTAGAACCTACAACGATTCAACAAACCTTGTAGCTTATGAAGAGTTTCAATACACCTATCTACTGGAGAAATTGTAGTTTATTACAAACGAATTATAAGGCTATCACGAAATGTGATAGCCTTTTTTTATTTTTTAAAGAACGCATTTTGAGTAAATTCATAATCTGTTAATGAATTTAGGAAATCTATGAGTTCTTCTCTTTTTGTTTCAGTTAAAGTGAATCCTTTTAGCAGGGCGCTTTGATTGACATGATTCATACCCCCACTTTCATAATGTGCAATCACTTCTTTTAGAGTGTTTAAAGAGCCGTCATGCATGTAGGGCGATGTAAGTTCTATGTTTCGAAGTGTTGGTGTTTTAAATCGACCAATATCCTCTTGCAAACCCGTTAGTATATATCTTCCAGAATCTGAATACTGCTCATACAAACCATTGTTTTCAGGTTGTTGGTTGGTAAATAAAAATGTACCATGACATGAGGAGCATGCCAACGAGTCGCTAAAAAATAATGCCATACCGCGTTGTTCAGATTCGCTCAGTTGGTTAGTGTCATATTTAGAGTTTCCACTTAGGAATGTCCTTTCAAAAGCAGCTATTGCTCTTGTAATTACAAATGCATCGGGTAGCTTCCCGTATGCTTCATAGCTGAGTCTTCGGTAGTGGGGATCCTCATTCATTTTTTCTGCAACTGCCACAATGTTAAAATCCATTTCATTGTGTTCTTGTATTGGAACTAAAACTTGCATCTCTAAAGTAGGAACNCCAGATTCGCGTTGTAAGAAGTTTGCATAAGCCACATTGGCCAAGCTCATTGCGTTTCTTTTTCCAAGTCTACCCTCAATACCAATACTAGTTGGATTAGCATCAGTAAAGGCAAATTCTTGAAGGTGACAAGAGTTACATGATATGCTACTGTCTCTGGATAATATTGGGTCGTAGAATAATTTTTTGCCCAAATTTATGCGTTCTATAGTAAGTTGGTTGTCATTTGGAATGTTTACTTCTGGAAACCCCTTAGGAACTTGTAAATGAAAGGGTGTGTCTATTTGATCATCTACTTCACAAGATAGAATGCATAATAATGGAAGAAAGCGAATGATTGCTTTCATTTTTAATTTTTCAGCATTTTATAACTATCGCTAATAGAATTATTTTCTAATTTAAAAATGTAGACTCCCTTCGGTAACATATCTGTGTCTATTGTATTGATTCCTTCCTCTAATTTCGTTTCGATAACGAGTCTTCCCTGAATTGTAAATATTTTAATTTTTGAAGGTTTTTTTAACTCTATTTGTACCGCATTAGTAAAAGGATTTGGAGCAATTGACTCCATTATTGAAGGGCTAGTTAGGTTTAAATTAGTGGTGTTTGAGAATACATTAGTTGAGAAATTGTTCACGAGTCCAATTACTTGATCTTGTTGCCCATGAAAGACGCCACCACTAGAAGCGTTTATATTCGCTAGAAGACTTTCGTAGTTAACATCTAAGTAAATTGTAATTTCGTTGGCTGTTTCTATTACGTTNATAGTTTGATTAATACGGTGGTATAAAACATCTCCAACACCATGGTATTGTAGAACTGTTTCATAGACGGAATCTGAATTTTTATCTACCATACCTTCTAACGCTATGAAACGATATCCAGAACTCCAGCCCCAGTGCATACTAGGGTTTTGAGGTGCTAATGGATGATTGCTGTCCCAAATTGTAGGATCTTGGTGGTTTAACTCTGGNGGAACNCCAACATGAAAAACCATGCTTTTTAAATCTGAAATAGTATGCATTCCTATTTCGTAATGCTGTCTTTCTGTATCAACCAAAATCTGTTTGCCGGGATAAGTTATGGCAGCGCCTTCTGCATTGTAAAATNTTCCTGAAAAANCAANTGAATCTCCATTATTGGANTGCAAANTATTTACGNTTAAGTAGTATTCTAATCGTGAAATTTTNCACTTAATNGAATCCTCTANNNTAACTTCTTGATCTAGCTCAAAGGGTTCTTCATTATAGTAATGACTTAGATTAAGTACNACAGATTTTTGAGAAAAGCAATTCAATGAGANNATTAATGAGCTTAANNTTAGAAGGTATATTNTTTTCATAGCNTTTTTTTTTAAAATTATGCAAAATAAATNAGTACNNAGCAGNTNTNGGTATNTTATAANAATAAAANAGTTTAAAANATTTAATACATAAGAATAGCATCAAGACTTAATCAAAAAAGATTCATAAAAATGTTTAGATCTAGTTTAGTATGAGCAAAAGTATAAGTGGCCTTATTTATTTGAGGTGTTTAGTATTTAATGGTTTTGTTTTTATAAAACCAAATAAGACAATAGGTGATGCTAATTGAGCTAAAAAAGCCCATAAATTGAAATGCACTGGCCAATCCATATTGATCTGCTATCCAACCAATAAATGGTGCCACAATAGCAAAAGTTATTCTAATGATAAAACTACGAATACTGAGTACGGTTGCTCTTCTACTTGATTCGGTATGTATGTTGATATGATTTCTTAGCAATGGGGTTGCAAATCCTCTATTTGCATAGAAAATAACCAATACAAAGAGACTTAAATAGCCGACATGGTTCCCTATAAAAAAATAGGTAAAAACTGAAATTAGCCCAACCATAAATAGGCTTTTTAGTTCAGCTATTTTTTGTTCCAATCGATGCGCAAAAAAAGCAAAAACACCCACAATTCCATTTAAAAAAGCCCAAATAAACCCATAGTTTTCCATACTTATGTTAAGCTCTTTTAACAAAGGTTGCGCTAACCAAGCCATGGTAAGTGTACTTACACCAAT
Organism: Flavobacteriales bacterium; assembly: GCA_002685115.1. Taxonomy (GTDB): domain Bacteria; phylum Bacteroidota; class Bacteroidia; order Flavobacteriales; family UBA7430; genus UBA6772. The sequence continues at coordinate 3,486 of NYWQ01000072.1, forward strand.
GATGGAAGAATATACAATATGTGTTCTTACTATTTTAGATTCAAAAAGAGAAAACTGAATGGTTTTTAAAATGGAGTTCCAGGAACTCTGTATTCGATTTTTTTGCACTTTTGGTTCCGTTAAATTCAGTGCTAAAGGGAGGGTTGAAAATGATATAATTACCTGTATGTAAGCAGGATATCGAAAAGATAGGGCTGCTAAAAAACCTCCCAAAACACCTGCTGCTGCCTCTGAGAAATTTCCAATAGAAATACTTCGGCCTTCGTATTTTAAGAATTGATCTTCAGCTTCCACTTCTAAGAGACTATCGTAAAGTAAAGCAGAGTCTGCACCTGAGATAAAACTATTTCCTATTCCTAGCAGAACTTCTGCAATAAGAAACCACCAAAAACTATAGGAAAGTGAAAACAAACCAAAACCTAAAAAAGCCAATACACAACCTAATACAAGGGTTTTTTTTCTACCAATTTGATCTGCAGCATAACCAGAAGGTATCTCCATTAGGGCAACTGATAGAGAATAACTGGCCGTAAGAAACATAATTTCTTGTAAACTAAGTCCATTGTCTTGAAAAAACAACACAATAACAGGCATGACAACCATAAACCAAAGAAGCCCTTTTATAGCAAAAAGTTTTGCTATGTTTGGATGCGGTAATTTTCTCATTTTCTGGGATGATGTGCAATTATTTCGTCTCGAACAAATTGACGATCTACATGCAAATATATTTCAGTTGTACTTATGCTTTCGTGCCCGAGTAAACTTTGTATTGCTCTTAAATCTGCTCCGCCTTCTAGCAGATGAGTAGCAAAAGAATGTCTAAAGGTATGAGGGCTTATTTTTTTGGTTATACCTGCTATTGTAGCATGTTTTTTAACCACATTAAAAATCATGACTCTAGACAATTGTTTTCCTCTGTTGTTCAAAAAAACAAAATCTTCATGACCATCGGCAATGGTTTGATGAGACCTTACAAGTTGCATGTAATTTTTTAAATATTTAATTAATGTTTTGTTTAGTGGTACAATTCGTTCTTTAGATCCTTTCCCTAAAACAACCAAAAAGCCATCGTTTAAATACAACCTAGAGCATTGTAGGTTAACTAGCTCAGAAACCCTAAGGCCACAGGAGTAGAGTGTTTCTAAAATAGTTCTATTTCGTTCGCCCCAATTAGCGGATAGATCTACAGAATTTATCATAGCGTCTATTGCTTCTTTGCCAAGTGTTTCAGGTAGTTTTTTCTCAATTGATGGGGACTCAATTTTACTAAAAGGGTTTGCTGTTATACATTCCTCAAGTTCAAGATAATTGTAGAAAGAAGAAAGACTTGATAGAATTCTTGCTTGAGATTTACTTGAGGCCTTTTGTTCGTTAAGATCTTTTATGAACATACGTATGTGTTCGGTAGTTAGTATTGTACAGTCTAAAACATCTAATGTGTTAATACAAAAGTCTCTTAACTTAGTTTGATCTCTAAGGTATGCCTCAATACTATTTTTTGCTAAAGATTTCTCTAAAACAAGGTAATTACGGTATTCTTTTAAAGCTCTTTTCCAGTTCATTTCTTATCTTAGCATTCTTAACACAAATATATGAAAGTGATTATCATCAATGGGCCTAACTTAAATCTTTTAGGTAAAAGAGAACCTCTAATTTATGGAACTCAGACTTTTGAAGATTACTTAGAACGATTGAGAAATGATTTTCCAACGATTCAATTATCCTATTTTCAAAGCAATACGGAAGGTGAGCTTATAGATAAGATACAAGAAGTAGGTTTTACATACCACAGTATTTTACTTAATGCCGGAGGCTATACACACACTTCTGTAGCTATTGCAGATGCCATTTCAGCCATAGAAACTCCAACTATTGAAATTCATATCTCTCAGCCGGCATCACGAGAAGAATTTAGGTGTAATTCTATAATAGCTGGTAGTTGTAAAGCTACAGTCAGTGGTTTTGGTCTCGAATCTTATCGTTTGGCTTTGCTTAGTTTAGTACCAAAATCAAATTAAATAGTAGATTTACCTCTATGCAAATCTTAGAAAATACATCTTTAAAATCGTACAATACTTTTGGTTTAGATTGTAAGGCACTTTATTTTACAGAAGTTCAATCGGTTGAAGATTTACAGACAATTTATGCGGACGCTCGTTTTACCAATTTACCAAAGTTAATTTTAGGAGGTGGAAGCAACCTTTTACTTTGTAATGATTTTAAAGGCTTGGTTGTAAAAGTAGCTCCTAAAGGAATTGAAGTTGTTGGTGATGGATTAATTAAAGTGCAAGCTGGAGAAAATTGGCATGAATTTGTTCTTTGGTCTTTGAATAATGGGTACAATGGCATTGAAAACTTATCTCTTATACCTGGCAATGTAGGTGCTGCTCCAATGCAAAACATTGGCGCATACGGGGTTGAGTTGAAAGATACATTTGTAGAGCTGGAAGCTTTTCATACAGGTTCAAAAGAAATTCATGTGTTTTCAAATTCACTCTGTGAATTTGGGTACAGAGAATCTGTTTTTAAAGGAAAGTACAAGGGTAAATATATTATTCTATCGGTCACTTTTAAACTAAAAGTTGATGGCGAAGTTGACATNAAATATGGAGCTATTGGTCAACAATTAAAAGCTAAAGATATAAGNGNTCCNAGTGCCAAAGATGTAAGTGATGCGGTTATAGCCATNCGTAAATCNAAATTACCTGATCCATCACTTATTGGTAATTCGGGCTCTTTTTTTAAAAANCCAATTATTTTGAAATCNCATTTTAATAGGCTCAAAAAANCATACCCTGCTCTTCCNTCTTACCCTGNAGATGATTTTAAAGTAAAAGTACCTGCAGCTTGGTTAATAGAAAATGCAGGTTGGAAAGGCAAAACNATGGGTGCCTATGGAGTTCATAAAAAACAAGCATTAGTTCTTGTNAATTATGGTGGTGCTTTAGGTTCAGATATATACAGTTTGGCTAAAGACATTCAAAAATCTGTTGATACACTTTTTTCTATTGAACTCCAATTGGAAGTAAATATAGTTTAGAGATTTAATGCTTGTGGTNTATTTTNGTATACACTAAATTAAACNCTGCCGATTTGAGTAAACACATTACTCCTGAACNATTTAAAACTTTAAGAGGCCTTGTCAATATTTAAATTAGATTCCATTAACTTAGCNGAAATTTNAAAAAAATGAAAACAGTACTAATTGCTATAGGTTTGCTAGGTATTGGGTTTGCCGGTATTGCCATTAAGATTTGGGCAAAAAAAGACGGTAAGTTTGAAGGTACTTGCGCGAGTAACAATCCTTTGATTACCAAAGAAGGAGAGCCCTGTGGTTTTTGTGGTGCAGAACCAGATGAGCAATGCAAAGAAGCCTAGTTTCTTTTATAAATTGCGTTCAAAATTCAATTTCTTAATTTTAATTGTACTATGAAAATAGCTTTACTAAGAGAAGGTAAGATTCCTGCAGACAAACGTGTTGCTCTCAGTCCAAAACAATGTCTTGAGGTTCTAAANCAATACCCTGGTTTAGTTTTAGTAGTTCAACCCAGTCCTATTCGAAAGTTTACAGATCAAGACTACCTTGATTTAGGTATTGTTTTACAAGAAGACTTGTCTGATTGTGATGTACTTATTGGCGTAAAGGAAGTTCCAAAGAAAGATTTAATTCCNCACAAAACCTATTTCTATTTTTCCCATACAATTAAAGAACAGCCTTACAATAAATCGCTGCTTTTAAAAATGTTGTCTTTGAATATTAGAATGATTGACTACGAAGTTTTAACCAACGAAAAATCCAAACGTTTAATTGGTTTTGGNNGGTATGCAGGNATTGTAGGTTGTTACAATGGGTTTTTAGCTTACGGTAAAAGAACAAGTTCATTTAGTTTAAAACCNGCTCATTTATGTGAAGATCGTAAAGAAATGGAAATTGAACTTCGCAAAATTCAATTAGAACCTATTAAAATAATACTTACAGGTTCTGGTAGAGTAGGTAATGGGATTTTAGAGCTAATTAATATTATTGGAATTAGGCAGGTTTCACCAAATGAATTTTTGAACAAATCATTTGATGAGCCCGTATTTGTACATTTAAATACTTTAGATTACAACAAACGTATAGATGGCAGCGCTTCTTCAAAAAGTGATTTTTATACCAATCCAGGTTCTTATCAGTCTGATTTTTTAAAGTTTGCTAAAACTGCCGAAATGTTTATTGCAGGGCATTACTATGCTGCCGGTTCTCCTTTTTTGTTTACCCGAGAGGATGCAAAGTCAAAAGAATTCAAAATTAGAACTGTTGCAGATGTTTCTTGTGATATTAACGGNCCCATTGCTTGTACNATTCAACCTTCTACCATCCAAAATCCAATTTACGGNTACAANCCNCTTACCGAACTTATTGACGACTATGCCAAGCCTGATGTGATAGCAGTAATGGCTGTAGATAATTTACCTTGCGAACTTCCNAAGGATTCTTCTATAGATTTTGGCGCAGAGTTGATCAAACATATCTTACCTTGTTTACTGTCTACTGATCCGCATAAAGTAATTGAAAGAGCTACCATTTGCGAAAACGGTAAATTAACGGAGCAATTTAGTTATCTGGAAAGTTATGCAAAGGATTCATGATTTTTAGTTTTGGCACGATTATTGTCGTGTAGTGATTGATGATTTTTAACAATCATTACCAAATCCGGGGGGATTTATCTTCATACAAAAGGCTCACTACTGTGAGCCTTTTTTTTGGTTCATAAAAAAAATATTATTTAAGAGACGACCTTGTCCAAGTGGTTGTTTTTCCAAACAAGGAAAACCCAATATAACCTCTAAGGTTTAATTCATTTTCAGAATCTACTCTTGCAAATAAAGAGTAGGTATCTCCTTCTCTAGAATCGTATATTTCGCCACCATTCCATTCGTTTTTTTCACCATCCCATTTTAGGTTGTGTAAAATTGTTAAGCCCATTTTTTTTCGATTTCTTAGGCTTACGTCAGGGTTTTTACTATCTAAAACCCAATTNCCATTTTCGTCCTTGGCATTTTTTAACCAAACAATTTTTCCGAAAAANAGCTTGTCTTTTTCGTAAACTTCTATTTGAGCATCTTTTTCTTCGTTTAACCAAATCCCAATAATAGCATTTGATTTTTGTGCAAAGGTTAAATTTGAATAAATGAAAAGAAGGCTGAGTACTAATGAATTTTTAATCATGGTCTTTTTTTTTTTAGTTAAAATGCTCTGTTTATACCAATAACAAATCGGTTAAAGTCGATATAGTTTTCTCCAAAAGGAGGGGTGTTGATAAACCATGGAAGGTCTAGTCTAATTTTTAGAGGCTTTATGTTGTCTATGTTATTGACTAAAGAAAAACACATTCCTAATCCAGCATCTGCTCTTAAATCACTCCATTTTAAATCTTCATTTAAATCAGTTGAATTTAAAATACCNGCATCANCAAAAAGGTAAAAAATGGACTTTACTGATGTGCCAAATGAAAGCGCTGAAAATTCTAGTTCGGAAGAAAATGAAGCTCCAGAAGTACCTGAATATAAGTATTCTTGTGATTCTAAACTTCCTTCTGGCATCAAGTATCCTGCAAATCCTCTCAAATTTANGCCGCCTCCNATTTGAAAATGATTTAACGCTGANCCATATTCCATCCAGTTTCTATTAACAAATCCTGTGGATCGGGTAAATTTATTATCCATTATTTCTTCTGGATTTGCTCCTGCAGCAAACAATTTACTTTCAGGTGCAATAGCATTCCCTGTAGTATGAAGCAGGTAGAAACGTGTTTTTAATCGTAAGGTATTTATGCGTAAATCATTCAATACTTCTAAGTTGACTTGAGCATACTGGTAATCACTCCCAAGTGTGCTTGATTTTAAGTTAAAATGGATCTTTCCAGAACCCTTAGGGTATTTATAAGTATGGTTAAAGCCTATTTTTAAAGTATTGTTCCACATATTTGGTGTCCAAAACGAATCGTCATTTAAAAGAAGGTATGCGCTGCTTTCCTTCCCTGGTCTTCGCATGATTTTAAGTTCTGCATACAATTTACTTTTATTTCTAAGTTCTTGCGAAAGATTTATTTTGTGTAAACTGAGTCCGTCTAATTTCTTTGAAACTAAATTTACTTCTAAGCCCTTGTTTACAGCTGTTAATGGATTTGTATATTCAATTTCGTAGGAAAAATCATCGTAGCCACTCGTTGCTTTAATTTTTTCACTTACCAAGTTACCTTCACTATCTTCGTATTGAATTTCGTTTTTAGGTAAGTAGTCATCTATTTGAGAGAATCCAGTATTTATCCAAAATGTTGCGTCAATTATTTGTCGAGTGTTCATATAATTTCCCGAAAATTGAATTCCTGTTTTCAGACCATCAAAACCATTGTACCATAGTTTGGGTCTTGCTGTTAGTTCATATTTAGTCCAATCTGGGTATGACCAAACAAAGTCTTCTAATTCAAAGGATATGTTTTTGTGAAGGCTATTGTCAACCATATAAGCATCTGCTAGCCTATTTGAAGGGTCTATTATTAGGTCTTTAATTCCCTCAGGGGACCTTACAATAACTTTATATTCTTTGTGGATTTTACCAAATCCATACCATTTTTTTAAAACGGTTGCTTTGGTTTTTTTAACAAACCATGTATTGGGTATATGGTAGTTTTGTGTTTTCCCAGATTTTGTAAGTATACTAAAGTCAATAGGCATTTGCATTCCAGCTTTTCGTTCAAATGTAATTTCATAAAGTTCAGTAGAACCTTTAACTTTATGGGCTGATTTAATTGCATAATCGATGTCTTTGGTTGTTTCAAGCCATTGGTCGAAGAACCAGTTTAGATCTACTTTTGTGAAATTAATCACACTTTCTCTGAAGTCATTTAGGTAGGGATGTGCAATTTTCCATGTTTCAAAATAGTTTTTTAGGGCTTCAAGAAAAAGTTCGTCTCCAAGAACGTACTGCAAGTTGAATAACATTGCAGCAGTTTTGTAGTTAACGTGTCTGTATCCTCCTCCATGTCCTAAAGCCGAGCCAAAACCATCTGAATGGGTATTTAGTTGTGGTGTGTTGTTTTTGGTAGCATCTTTAATATACGCGTAATAAACGGAACGGTCTCTTGGATGTATTTGCTTTGTATGTTTGGCTATGTAATTGTTTGAAGATAATTTTTGAACCATTTTATCCCCAGCAATACGTTCCAAGCCCCACGCAGTTAAAAACTGTGTAAATCCTTCATCTAAAGCTGCTCTGTAGGTTTCGTTGTTTCCTACTTGTCCGTAAAACCAATTGTGTCCGATTTCGTGAACGAGCAATCCTCGGTATCCTGGATCAGATCCACCATCTAATGTAAGCATAGGGTATTCCATGCCATCTCTGGCATCTGCAACAATCATTTTATGGTAGGTATACATTCCAATATCTTCTGAAAAAACCTGAATTATTTTAGCCGCATATTCAGCCGCATTTTGCCACTGACTTGCATGTTGCTCTTGTGCCAAGGCATAACATGTTATTCCGTTCCAATTTGCTTCTCCAATTCTATAGTTTGGATCGGCCGTAAAGGCAAAATCATGCACATTTTCTGCATGAAATTTCCAAGTTTTTCTCTCTTTTGGATTGTATTTAATAATTTCAGAAGCAGCTTCATTCCAAGGTTTATCATTAAAGTTTGAAATGTCTAGTTTTTGCCTCAATTCTTTTGGAAGCATTTCATCTCTGTTAAGAAGAAACCCTGTAGCGTCTAGGATATAATTCGCAGCGAAAGTCAATTCAACATCAAAAGTCCCAAAATCTCCGTAAAACTCTTTCCCTAGATGTTGGTCTGTTGTCCATCCAAACTTTGCATCGTACACAGAAATTCGAGGGTACCAATGCACGCCATCGTAATGTGTTTTTCCATCAGAGTTAAATTTTTTCATTCTTCGTCCCATTGCACCNTCTCCAAAATAGGTGGTAAAATCGATGTTAAAATCAATAGATTCTCCAGATTTTATCGGTTTGTTAAAATGAACCTTTANTAGCGTATTGTCTTGTTCCAATAAAATGGTTCGTCCATTTGAAGTAATTTCATTTATCTCAGTTCCTTTTTTATCGGCCTCGTAGGGTCCGTAGTTAATAGGATTGTTNTTTTGTTTATTTAAATCTGCATGGTGCGATTCGGGTTGAAATGCATTTTGATACAAATGAAAATAAACAAACTCTAAATCATTTGGCGAATTGTTCCAATANGTTAGTTGTTCAACTCCATCTATTCGATCCTTTTGTTCATCAATATTAGCCGAAATTTTATAGTATACGTCTTGTTGCCAATAGTCTGAGTTTGGTTTTTTATTTTTCCAATAATTAGGATTGTCTATGTTTTGAAATGTATTCGGTTTGGCAATTGGGTTGTATTTAACCGCTTTTTCTTGAGCTTCTACTGGTTGAATGTACAGCGCTAGTNNAANTAAATAAGATATATAATTTCGCATTAAGATTTTTTTGTTTTTANTAAATNAATTTAGTCGTGCTTGCTTTGTTGTTCTTTAGCCGAAATAATACTGGCATTGAGTTCAAAGCCAAGCAGTAGAATTATGGAATTAAAATACATCCAAAGTAAAATTACAAGCAGCGTTCCTATCGAACCATAAAGTTTGTTGTACTGTGCAAAATTAGTTACGTAATAACTAAATGCAAGTGACGAAATAACACTGAGTGTTGTACTCGTAATTGAACCAATTGACAAGAATTTCCATCCTTTTTTGTCTGCAGGACCAAAATAAAACAGAATGCTGTAGCCCATAAATAATACCAGAACTAAGATTAGTTCTTTAATATGAAGAATTACATCTGCTGAAAACTGCTTCATGTAGCCTTCGTTAACAAGNCTNTCTATGAATCCAACAGAAAACAATTGAAACACAATAGTTAAAACGAGGAGTAAAGCAAGTATAACGGTTAAGTTTATTGACAATAATCTTAATTGCCACCAAGTTCTTTTATCTTTTAAGTGATAGGTTGCATTGAAACCAGTTATCATTGCATTTACCCCATTAGTAGAAAAGTATAGAGCCAAAATAAAGGTGAATGAAAGCAAACCAGCTTGTTCGTGATTTACTATATCGTCTAAAATTACTTTAGTAGCGTCAAATGTTGAAGGCGGTAAAATTTCACTCATTAAAGTAAAAAGTTCGTCTTGAAAACCTTCTATTGGAACAAAGGGGATGAGTGTAAATAAAACAAGAATAGAAGGGAAGAAGGCTAGGAAAAAATTAAANGTAAGGGACGATGCTCTTGTGGTAATNGCACCTTCTACTAAACCTTTGTAAAAAAACATTGAAACTTCGTAAAGACTCAAGTTGCNGTAACCAGGNATTGATATTTTTTTGGTTATTTCTTTTAAGCTCAATTTATCTTGTTCATTTAATTAGTATGCTTTTAAACTTAAATCCATGTTGTAAATGGAATGGGTAAGTGCACCAACAGAAATANAGTCTACGCCACATTCTGCATAAGTTCGGATAGTACTGCTTGTGATACCTCCCGATGATTCGGTTTCAAATTTACCATTAATTAGTTTAACAGCTTCAATCGTATCTTTTGGAGTGAAATTATCTAACATAATTCTATGCACTCCTNTNGTCNTCATAATCTCTTTTACTTCNTTAAGATCTCTAGCNTCAACTTCNATTTTGAGATTAAGATTTTTTTCTTTTAGGTATTTTTTTGCTTTGTCTATCGCTTTTGTAATNCCTCCTGCATAATCTATGTGATTGTCTTTGAGCATTATCATGTCGNANAAGCCAAAGCGATGATTGTCTCCACCACCAATTTTNACCGCCCATTTTTCAAGAATNCTAATTCCAGGCGTCGTCTTTCGTGTATCTAAAATNGTTGTTTTTGTACCTTTAACTAGTTNCACATANTCTCTTGTCTTAGTGGCAATNGCACTCATNCGNTGCATACAGTTCAAAACCAAACGTTCTGCCGTAAGTATGGAAATCGAACATCCTTTAACCGTAAATGCAATGTCTCCTTTTNTTACCTTATCTCCGTCTTTCAACTTTATTTCCATAAATAAAGTTGGGTCAATACTCTCAAAAATCCATTCTGCTAATTTTATTCCTGCTATTATTCCTTGATCTTTTACAATTAATTGAGCCTTGCCCATTTTATTATTTGGAATGCAGGATAATGAACTATGATCTCCGTCTTTAATGTCTTCTTCAAACGCTAAATTAATTAAAGGGAGTACTTCTTCTTTCTTAATCATAAGATTCTGTTACTTTGTTGCTGTAAAAATAAGTAACTTTTTAAAGAAAATTGATGAAGATCTTACTTTTAGTTATTGGTAAAACAGATGAGCATTATTTGGTTGAAGGAATTCATAAATATTGTACGAGGTTAAGGCATTATATAGGTTTTGATTTTGAGGAAATCCCCGACTTGAAAAACAGAAAATCCTTGTCTGAGCCTCAGCAAAAAAAACAAGAAGGTGTTTTCATCATTTCGAAACTAAAAGCTGGAGACAAACTTATTCTGTTAGACGATAAAGGAAAGGATTTTTCATCAATAGGATTTTCTAAACATTTGCAGCAGCAAATGAACTCTGGTATAAAAAGGTTGGTTTTTGTGGTTGGGGGCCCTTATGGATTTGATGACTCGGTATACGCTAAAGCCCAGGCCAAACTATCGTTATCTAAAATGACCTTTTCGCATCAAATGATTCGCTTGTTTTTTGTAGAACAGGTATATCGAGCACTCACAATATTAAAAAATGAGCCTTACCATCACGAATAATTATTGCTATTGATAGTTTAAAGAAGGTCGGCAAATCTTATTTAAATCACTTCATATATTCATTTTGTATGTGCTATGAGGATTTGTTTTTATCTTTCATATAAATTCCTTACTTTTGCAGACCATTTTGGACAAAAACTAAATTAATAACAATGTTGAGAAACTACGAAACTGTTTTCATTTTGAATCCCGTTTTGTCTGATGAGCAGACAAAGGAAGCAGTAAGCAAGTTCACAGCCCATTTGAAATCAAATGGAGCTGAGATTGTAGCAGAGGAAAGCTGGGGCTTGAAAAAGCTGGCTTATCCTATCCAGAAAAAGAAAAGTGGATTTTACTTTCTGGTAGAATTCAAAGGCGAAGTAACTTTAACTTCTTCATTAGAGGTTATTTTAAAAAGAGATGAGCGTGTTATGCGATTCTTGACCGTTGCCTTGGATAAACACGCTATGGCTTACGCTGCCCAAAGAAGAGAGAAATTAAACAAATCTAAAGCGACTAAGTAATGGCTAGTAATTCAGAAATTAGATTCCTTACTCCACTATCTATCGATACAGGTAAGCAGAAGAAATATTGTCGTTTTAAGAAATCAGGCATCAAATTTATTGATTATAAAGATCCAGATTTCTTAACTAGATTTCTAAACGAACAAGGTAAAATTTTACCTCGTCGTATTACGGGTACATCTTTGAAGTTTCAAAGAAAAGTAGCCCAAGCGGTAAAAAGAGCTCGTCACGTAGCTGTTTTACCTTATGTAACTGATTTAATGAAGTAAAATACCGAAGAACGATGGAAATTATTTTATCACAAGAGGTAGCAAACTTAGGTTTTAAGGACGATGTTGTAATTGTTAAAAACGGTTACGGTAGAAATTTTCTTATTCCTAAAGGCCTAGGTATTTTGGCTACTGATTCAGCAAAGAAAGTACTTGCTGAAAACTTAAAACAAAGAGCTTTTAAAGAGCAAAAAATTGTTGATGATGCAACCAAAACAGCTACAGCTCTAAAAGGCTTAGAAGTTAAATTATCTGCTAAAGTTGCAGAGGGTGGTCATAAACTATTTGGTTCAATTACAACTATTGATATAGCTGCAAATTTTGCAAAAGCTGGTCAAGAAATTGAAAAAAAGTACATTACAATCTCAGGTGGATCTGTTAAAGCTTTAGGTAAATACAATGCCTCTGTTCGCTTACACCGTCAGGTTGTTGTTGATGTACCTTTTGAGGTTGTAGCTGAATAATTTAAGCTCAATTTTTATTAAAAAAAAGGCTCCTAACAGGAGCCTTTTTTTTTGGTCAGTGTGTAAACAAGTAAAATGTTCATTAACACATAAAATGTTAATAAATTCACAGTTTTTAGCCCCCTTCAAATACGTATAAATCGACTAAATGTTTATATTTGTTAGATGTCAAATAGGACTTATAAAAGCTATAGAATATGAGTGATGAGATAAAAGGGCAAAAGTATTCCGCAGATAGTATTCAAGTACTTGAAGGATTAGAGGCCGTACGTTTAAGACCTGCCATGTATATTGGTGATATTGGCCAGAAGGGATTGCACCATTTGG
>NYWQ01000073.1 GCA_002685115.1 Flavobacteriales bacterium
TTTACAGAAAAATGGTGTTTATTTTGAGAGTTCTAAACTTTATGAAAATAAAATACCCGAGTGGATTAAGTCTTACTTAAGTGAAAAAGATTATAAAATAGGCAATAAGGCTTCTGCTATGTTGACGGAGTTTCTTGGAACCGATTTAACTAAAATTGCTGGTGAGTTAACTAAGCTAACTATTTTAGTTCCTAAAGGTACAGAAATTTCGGCCAAGCTAATTGAAGAGAGTATTGGTATTAGCAAGGATTACAATAACTTTGAATTGCAAAGTGCATTGATGAACAAAGATGTTCTAAAAGCCAACAGAATTATAAAATACTTTGAGTCTAATCCAAAGAACAATCCTATAGTTGTTACTTTGTCTGTATTGTATAATTTATTTAGTAAAGTATTAATATACCATTCTTTAAAGGACAAAAACCCTCAATCTGTAGCACGTTCATTAGGTGTAAACCCTTATTTTGTAAAGGATTATCAGCAAGCTGCTCAAATGTATAATTTAAAGAATGCGGTCGGTGTATTGGATCTTCTTCGCGTTACCGATATGAAATCAAAAGGGTATTCGAACCCTTCTGTTACTCATAGCGATTTATTAAAAGAACTTGTGTACAAAATTTGTTCTTAACCAAACACCAAGTGTTTCACAGTNAGTCCATTGTTTTTTAATTCCATCAAGGATTTTATTCCAATTTGGATGTGATTTTGGACAAATTCTTGTGTAACNTTTTTATCGCTTTCAGAAGTTTTTACACCTTCTGGTACCATTGGTTGGTCCGATACTAGTAATAGGGCTCCACATGGAATTTGATTTGCAAATCCGACCGTAAATAGTGTTGCTGTTTCCATGTCTATTCCCATGCATCTGGTTTCTATCAGGTAGTCTTTAAATTCCTGATCGTGTTCCCAAACTCTTCTATTTGTAGTATACACAGTGCCGGTCCAATAATCTTTTTCGAAATTTCGGATTGTAGTAGAAATTGCTTTTTGTAAAGCAAATGATGGAAGTGCCGGAACTTCAGCAGGTAAGTAATCATCCGATGTACCTTCGCCTCTAATTGCTGCTATAGGGAGAATAAAGTCTCCTAATTTATTTTTCTTTTTTAAACCACCACATTTACCTAAAAAAAGAACAGCTTTGGGGTTTGTGGCGCTAAGTAAATCCATTATTGTTGCAGCATTAGCAGATCCCATGCTGAAATTGATCATAGTAACACCATTTGCCGTAGCATTTGGCATTGCTTTGTCCAAACCATTAATTTTACATTGGTGTATGGAGGCAAACTCATTCAAATAATGTTGGAAATTTGTAAGCAATACATAGTCGCTCATATCTTCAATTTCTATCCCGGTGTAACGTGGGAGCCAATTTTTTACTATTTCATCTTTATTTTTCATTTTCTTTATTTTAGACTTTATAGATTAATGTATCTTTGTTTATTATTTTAAAAATGCAAGATCTCAATTTACCAAAATACTCTTTAAAGCTTATATATGACGGTTCAAAGTCATATATTTTTGATCCTATTCGAAAAAAATATTTGATTCATACTCCTGAAGAGTGGGTTCGCCAAAATTTTATTCAGTACTTGGTTCAAGAGAAAAAATACCCAGCTTCCTTGATAGCTGTTGAGATGGGGATTGATGTACTTTCTACTAAAAAAAGATGTGACATCGTACTTTTCAATTCCTCTGGTAAGCCAGATATAATTGTAGAATGTAAAGCACCTTCTGTTAAAATTTCTCAAGATACATTTGATCAGGTTGCACGNTATAATTTAACTTTAAATACTAATTATTTAATTGTTACCAATGGTATGCAGCATTTTGTATGTGTAATGGATCACGAAAACAAATGCTATCATTTTCTAAAAGAAATCCCGCTTTATACAAAGTAATTATTGTGCATGTATTAGAAATATGCACGGTCTTTTATGAAGATCTGGTTTTGCAGATTTTTTCCATTCTGCAATGGTTTTTGTTTTAATAAATTCAGATTTTAGGCTAATGTCACATGCAATGCATAGTTTAGTGCTGCTTTGTAAGTTCTGAAAAACATGCTCAATTAGTTTATTATTTCTGTAAGGTGTTTCTATAAAGAGTTGCGTTTGGTTTTGTGTTCTAGAGATTCGCTCTAATTCTTTTAATTTCTTTTTTACATCTGATTTNTCAATTGGAAGGTAGCCTGTAAAAGCAAATGATTGTCCGTTCATTCCACTAGCCATTAAAGATAGTAATATGGATGATGGTCCAACCAATGGTATAATTTTTATGTCTTCTTTATGAGCAAGATTTACAATATCAGCACCTGGATCAGCTATTCCTGGACAACCTGCATCTGAAATAAGTCCAATATTTTTACCATTTCTGCAACTTTTTAAAAACGAATGAAGCTCTTGAATATCCGTATGCTTATTTAATTCATGAAGTTTTAATTCACTTTGTGGCGTTGGGATTTTCATTAATTTTAGAAAGCCTCTAGCTACTTTACTGTTTTCTACTATAAATTCATCCAGCTGATGTATGGTTTCTTTAACAGCTAGTGGCAGTACTCTAGTAACATCACTTTCTCCTAGTGTGGTAGGGATCATATAGAGAATGCCTTTAGACATGGCCTTCTTTTTCAAGGTTATTTTTTATCATTTCACAAGCCTCATCAATGAGTTTGTAAATTTTATAAAATCCTTGATCACCACCAAAATAGGGGTCTGGAACAGCTTTGTTTTCCTTTGGTGCAAGTTCATTTAGTAGTAAGCGCACTTTCTTTTTATCCTCCGGATTCTCAGCAAGTTTTAGGATGTTATTGAAATTTGCACTGTCCATCGCGTATATTCTATCGAAATTTTCCAGGTCTGACTTCATTAATTTTCTAGCTCTTTGATCTCCAATGTCAATTCCATTTAGGGTGGCTACATGTACAGATCGAGGGTCGGGTTTTTCTCCGATNTGGTTTCCAGAAGTTCCAGCTGAGTCAACAATAACATTTAAGTGTTTGCACTTTTCTGATAATATTCCTTCAGCCAGTGGAGATCTGCATATNTTTCCTAGGCAAACCATTAAAATTGTTTGTTCTTTCATAGGCGAAAAAAAAGCAGGATNNTCATCCTGCTTTTTTGTTAAATNTGTTGAAGCTCTAATTTTTTATTTAAATCGTCAACATAAGTTCTAAACTGTTTGTCTGTATCTACAAGATTATTAACGGTTTTGCAGGCATGTAAAACGGTTGCATGATCTTTTCCTCCACAATGTGCTCCAATACTAGCTAATGAAGACTTCGTTAGTTTTTTAGAGAAGAACATGGCTAGTTGTCTGGCCTGAACAATTTTTCTCTTTCTGGTTTTTGAATTGAGAACCTCCAGGCTTAACTCGAAGTAATCACACACAACTTTTTGAATGTAATCGATAGAGACTTCACGAGTTGTGTTTTTAACAAATCGATCAATCATTTCTTTTGCTAAACTTAAGTTTATTTCTCTTTTGTTTAACGACGATTGCGCAAGAAGTGAGATCAGTGCCCCTTCTAATTCTCTTACATTAGAGGTGATGCTATAGGCAAGATATTCTATTACTTCTTCAGGCATTTCGATGCCGTCGGAATATAATTTTTTCTTTAGTATAGAAATTCTCGTTTGTAAATTAGGTGTTTGTAAATCTGCAGATAAGCCCCATTTGAAACGAGATAAAACTCTTTGTTCCATTCCCTGAAGGTCTACAGGTGCTCTGTCTGATGTAAGAATTAATTGTTTTCCTTGTTGATGAAGGTGGTTGAAAATGTGAAAGAAAACATCTTGAGTTTTCTCTTTACCTGCAAAGAATTGAATGTCATCAATTATCAACACATCGATCATTTGATAGAAATGCACAAAGTCGTTTCTAGAATTTTTACGAATAGAGTCTATAAATTGTTGTGTAAACTTTTCTGCCGATACATAAAGAACTGTTTTTTCTGGGTAACGGTCTTTAATCTCAATTCCTATAGAGTGGGCTAGGTGTGTTTTTCCTAGTCCAACTCCTCCATAAAGAAGCAATGGATTGAATGAGGTGCCTCCAGGGTTTTTTCCAACTGCAAATCCAGCAGATCTAGCGAGTCGATTACAGTCTCCTTCTATAAAATTCTCAAAGGTATAATTTGGATTTAATTGAGATTCTACATTTACTTTTTTAAGTCCTGGTATTACAAAAGGATTTCTAACTCCCGAAGCTACTATTTCAACAGGAACAGAAACTCTAGGGTTATTTAAAGGAGGTCTGTTGTTGCTTGGGATTTTTACAGTGTATGGGTTTGAATTGCCGTAAGTATTTTCCATTACTATAGAATATACCAATTTAGCATCTTCGCCTAGTTCTCTGCCAATAGCTGTTTTTAATAACTTAATGTAATGTTCTTCAATCCATTCGTAAAAGAATTTACTGGGAACTTGAATGTGCATTATTTGTCCTTTTAATTTAATCGGACGTATAGGCAAAAACCAAGTTTTAAAACTTTGTTCAGAGATGTTATCTTTAATGAAGCTAAGGCAGTTGCTCCATATAATTTCGGGTGAATTCTTCATTAATTTTATTCTGGTAATAGGTTATGGTATTCGTTGTTTCTTGCGTTAAATCTTTGCCTGTTTATTTGATACAAATGTGTGAACAAAATAGTTAAGAAAAAAATCAAATTGCTATTGTATTCTAACTTTGTTTTACTTATATAGAGAAGGGCTAACTAAGCTAGTTTTTTATATATCTTGAATTTCAGTTTTAATCAAGGGTTTGTTTGTTACAGAATTTAAGTAAACATCGATCCTCCCTAGCTTTATACCTGCCCATCCGACCTGTGATATATAAGTATTTTGACCGTTTTTAGATTCTATTTCAATTGGACTTTCGATAAAGTCATGCGTATGACCGCCAAGTATAATATCTATTTCAGAACAGTGCTCTGCAAGAACCATATCTGATACTTGATTTGTTTCGTATTTTAAGCCTAAATGAGAAAGACATATTATAAGATTGCACTCTTTTTCATGGCGTAAATAATTGCTTACTTTTTTAGCTGTTTTAACAGCAGGTTCGTACGCAGTATTTCCATACATTTTTGGATCTACCAAACCTTTAAGTTCTACACCCAATCCAAACACTCCAACCGTAAATTTTCCTTTTGTAAAAATATGGTAGGGTTGGGTTAAGCCTTTCATAGGTGTATGCTCAAAATTGTAATTCGCAGACAGGAGTTTAAATTCAGCATTTTTTGCTTGTCGCGCTAATCCATCCACTCCATTATCGAAATCATGATTTCCTATGGTTGCTGCATCATACTTCATAGCATTCATTAATTTGAATTCTATTTCTCCACCAAAGTAGTTAAAGTAAGGGGTTCCTTGAAACATGTCTCCAGCATCGAGTAAGAGTGTTTGCGATACTTCTGTTCGGATTTTATTGATCAGTTTTGCCCTTTTTGCAACGCCTCCCATACCCGGGTATCGCTTGTGGTTGTTTGGGAATGGTTCGATATGACTGTGCACATCGTTGGTGTGCATTATACATAAATGTTCCGTGTCGTTTGAGGCTAAAAGTTCTACAGGGTTTATAAGGCTTGCAGCGCTTATTCCTGCTATTTTTTTTATAAAACTTCGTCTATTAGTCATAGGTAAAACGATTGTCTATGGTTGTTTGTATAGTGTCTATTTTTTCACATTCAAGTAAAAGGATGTCTCTTATTTTTAAGCCTGTTTTAGTGTGTGAAACGGAGTCTTTAAAAAACGACATTTTATCTCCACCATTTGCTAAATAATCGGATGTTAGAATACGAACTGTTTTGTTTAGGTCTAAGTTGTGAGTTATACGGTCTTTATTTACAGCTAACTTAATGTTGCTTATTGGGTGTCCACCGCTTATTTTTAAATAATCAAGTACCCTGTAAAAGTTTGTATCGGCAAGTTCTACGATAACCAATTCATTTTCAAAGGGCATTAATTGGTAAATATCTTTTCGTTTTATCGCTCCTTTTGGAAGTGATGCTCTAATTCCTCCATAGTTTAAAAGACAAAAATCAGCTTTATGAGTTTCGGTTACTTTTTGGTAGCAAACATCAGCCATCCAATTACTCAATTCAGATTCGGGTCTGCCTTTTTCAAGGAAAAACGGGGAATAACATAAAATTTCTTCCATAATACTATCCAAGCCAATCTTATAAGGTGTGTACATGTTTACTAATACTGAATCTGTTGCTAGATCTTTAGCAATTGGAATACTCCCTCCTTTAACTGATAGTTGAGCTTTAGGCGTATTAGTACAGCTTATAAAAACACAAAGGTTTAAGGCGGTTACTAAAAGTCTGTTTAAGTTTATACGTAACATTTGGAATATTAGTTGGGAAAGATGCAGGTCTTTTGATTAGATTAAATAAATTCGCGTAACAATTTACAAATATGTTTACACATCAAATAAAATTTAGAGTATTATATTCCGATACTGATAAAATGGGATACATGTACTATGGACAATATGCAAAATACCTAGAAATGGGCAGGGTAGAAGCAATGCGAAGTTTAAATTTATCCTATAAATCAATGGAAGAGTCAGGAGTGATGATGCCAGTATTGAATTTAAATGTTAAGTACATAAAACCCTTGTTTTATGACGACGAAGTTACCTTAGTAACAAAAGTTTTTAAAATGCCCGATACGCGCATACATTTTCAATACGACTTACTTAATCCAAGGGGAGAGCTCTCTACAATAGCAGAAACAACATTGGTTTTTGTAGATTGTGAGTCTGGAAAACCTTGTCTCATTCCATCAAATTTTAAAACTAAAATTGAACCTTATTTCTCTTAATATGAAAATTACATACAAAGTATTATTGAGCGTTTTTATGCTCTTATCTATAGCTACAGAAGCTAAAGAAGGTATGTGGCTCCCGATGTTTTTACAACAACTAAACGAGTCCGAGATGCAAGCTATGGGCTTAGAGCTTACCGCAGAGGATATTTATTCTATAAACAATGGAAGTCTAAAAGATGCTATTGTTCATTTTGGTGGTGGGTGTACTGCTGAGATTATTTCTGGCGAGGGTTTGTTATTAACAAATCATCATTGTGGTTATGGTCAAATTCAATCTCATTCAACTGTAGAAAACGATTATTTAACCAATGGTTTTTGGGCAAAAGATAGTTCTGAGGAGCTCTCTAATAAAGGTTTAACAGCTACTTTTATTAAGTATATGAAAGAAGTTACTCAGGATGTTTTGAAAAATCAGTCAGCACAAATGTCTGAGTCAGCACGTAAAAAAATGATTGCTTCAATAGGAGATTCTCTAATTGCATTGGAAACAGAAGGTACTCATTTTGAGGCTCTTATCAAGCCCTTTTTTAAAGGAAATAGATATTTCATGTTTGTAACAGAAACCTTTACTGATGTCCGATTGGTAGGCGCGCCTCCCTCTTCAATCGGGAAGTTTGGCTCAGATACAGATAACTGGATGTGGCCTCGCCATACGGGCGACTTTTCATTATTTAGAATTTATGCAGGTAAGGATAACAAGCCAGCAGACTATTCACAAGAGAATGTACCGTACATTCCAAATCGTCATTTAACCCTATCTACTCAGGGTGTTAAACCAGGAGATTTTACCATGGTTTATGGTTTTCCTGGAAGAACCGATGAGTATTTGCCCGCTGTAGCTGTCAAGCAAATTACGCAAGTATTCAATCCGGCTAAGATTTCCATTCGTAAAGTTGCCCTAGACATAATGGATAAGCAAATGCGAAATTCGGATGAAGTTCGTATCAAATATGCATCAAAATACGCACGTGTGGCTAATTATTATAAAAAGTGGATTGGTGAGAATACCGGGATTCAAAAAACACGAGGTATAAAACGAAAAGAAGAATTTGAGAAGGCTTTTAAAGATGCTGTAGCTTCAGATTCTAAATTTGCCCATTATACTTCTCTGTTGGCTGAGTACGACTCTCTTTACAGTGAATTTGAAGATGTAGCTCTGGCAAGAGACTATTTTGTAGAAATTGCCTACAGAGGTGTAGAGATTGTCAAGTTTTCAAGCAAAGTGTCAAAGTTTGTTAAAACAGGAGATGTTAAAGATTTAGAGCAATTTAAAAGGAGTATTGATGGGCATTTCAAGA
Source organism: Flavobacteriales bacterium (assembly GCA_002685115.1). Taxonomy (GTDB): domain Bacteria; phylum Bacteroidota; class Bacteroidia; order Flavobacteriales; family UBA7430; genus UBA6772. The sequence continues at coordinate 8,126 of NYWQ01000073.1, forward strand.
ATTATGACATGACTACTGATCAAATGCTTTACGAGGCTTTGTTTGCTAAATATGCTACTGATCAAGGAACATCTAATTACTTGCCCGATTATTTTAAAGGCGAAACCTATACTGCTCAGGAAGTATTTTCAAGGACTTATTTTTCAAGTCAAGAAAAATTAGAGACTTTGTTAGGTTTAACAACTAGAAAAATTCAAAAGAAGTTAGCTAAAGATCCTGCATTTAAAGTATCATTGGCAATGTACGGTAATTATAGAGAAAATATATACGAGAAGTATAGTACGCTGGAAGATGAGCTTGATGTTATTGACAGACAGTATATAAAGGCAATAATGGAAGTTCTTCCTGATTACAGAAGTTATTATCCCGATGCAAACAGTACTTTACGTCTTACTTACGGACAAGTTCAAGGAGTTTCTCCTTTAGATGCTGTATCCTACGACCACGTTACTTATGCTGAAGGTATGTTAGAGAAATACATTCCGGGAGATTATGAGTTTGATTTGCCTGAAAAATTAATTAAATTGTATGAAAAAAATGATTTTGGCCCTTATGCTGATTCAAACGGGAAACTACCTGTTTGCTTTATTGCAACAAATCACACTACAGGAGGTAATTCTGGCAGTCCTGCATTAAATGCAAAGGGAGAGCTAGTTGGTTTAAATTTTGACAGAGCTTGGGAAGGTACTATGAGTGATATTAATTACGATGCCTCCCGTTGTAGAAATATTATGGTTGATGCTCGGTATATTTTGTTTGTGATTGATAAGTTTGCCGGAGCAAACTATTTACTTAATGAAATGACGATAAACTAAGACCAGTAAATTTACTAGAATCATCTGGGCTTAAAATTTTAGGTATAAAAAAACCTCTCCATTTGGAGAGGTTTTTTTAGTTGCAGTTGTATTGCTTTTTTAAATTGCATCAACGATCGCATTAAAAGTAGCGCTAGGTCTCATCGATTTTCTTGTTTTCGATGGGTTTGGTGCGTAATAACCCTCAATATTCATCGCAGTGCCTTGAGCTGAATTTAATTCATTAATGATTGCGGACTCTTTACTTGCCAAAGATTCTGCAATAGGAGTGAATTTTGCTTTTAAGTCTAGGTCTGCTGTTTGTTTTGCTAATTCTTGAGCCCAATATAAGGCAATAAAGAAATGGCTGCCTCTGTTGTCTAATTCTTTTACTTTTCTAGAAGGAGACTTGCCATTTTCAAGAAGTGAAACTGTAGCATTGTCTAATGTTTCGGCCAGTATTTTAGCCTTAGAATTGTTGTTCTTTTCCGCATCGAGCTCAAAAGAAACTGCTAGAGCTAAAAATTCGCCTAAAGAATCCCATCTTAAGTGGTTTTCTTTGTTAAACTGTTGTACGTGTTTTGGAGCAGATCCTCCTGCACCCGTTTCAAATAAGCCTCCTCCATTCATTAGCGGAACAATTGAAAGCATCTTTGCACTCGTTCCGAGTTCAAGTATAGGGAATAAGTCGGTGTTGTAATCTCTTAAAACATTACCTGTAACCGAAATTGTATCTTCTCCATTCTTCATTCGCTTTAGAGAGAGCTTGGTTGCTTCTATAGGCGATAGTATTCTTATGTCTAGCTTGTCTGTGTTATGGTTCAGTAGGTATTTTTTGACTTTTTGTATTAACTGAGCATCATGAGCTCTGTTTTCGTCTAACCAAAATAGCGTAGGGTTGTTTGTTGCACGAGCTCTTTTAACAGCTAATTTAACCCAGTCTTGAATAGGTAAGTCTTTAACCTGACACATTCTCCATACGTCACCTTCTTGAACATGGTGCTCAATAAGTATCGTTCCATTGTGGTCTATTATTTGAACTTTACCTGACGAAGGGATTTCAAACGTTTTGTCGTGTGAACCATATTCTTCAGCTTTCTGCGCCATCAAGCCAACATTTGGAACAGTACCCATAGTTTTAGGGTCGAAAGCTCCGTGTTCTTTACAGAATTCAATGGTAGCCTGGTAAATGCCTGCGTAAGAGCTGTCTGGGATAACTGCTTTGGTGTCTTGAGCCTTCCCCTCTTTATTCCACATTTGTCCTGAATTTCTAATCATTGCAGGCATTGAGGCATCGATGATTACATCACTAGGTACATGCAGGTTTGTAATTCCGTTGTCAGAATCAACCATAGCAATATCTGGTCCATTTGCTAAGCATTTTTCAATTTCCGCTTCAACCGCTTTACTTGTGTTTTTATCAAGTTTTGAGAGGTTGCTTAGCAAGTTGCCAAGTCCATTGTTCACATTAACTCCAGCTTTCGCTAATTCTATTCCAAATTTTTCGAAAACAGATTTAAAAAATACTCTAACACCATGGCCAAATATAATGGGGTCAGAAACCTTCATCATAGTTGCTTTTAGGTGAAGTGAAAACAATATGTTTTTAGCTTTAGCATCTGCTATTTGCTCTTCTAAAAAGCTGAGTAAAGAATTTTTACTCATCAGTGTTCCATCAATAATTTCTCCTTCAAGAACCCCAATTCCTTCTTTAAGTGTGATGGTGTTGGTATCATTTACCAATTGGATCTTTACAGTTCCAGTCTCGCTAATTGTTACCGATTTCTCATTAGAAGCAAAATCTCCAGTTTTCATGGTTGCAACATGAGAAGCTGATTCTGAAGACCATTTGCCCATAGAATGTGGGTTTTGCCTTGCGTATGCTTTTACCGGTTTTGGAGCTCTTCTGTCGGAATTTCCTTCTCTTAAAACTGGGTTTACAGCACTCCCTTTAATTTTGTCATAGGTGGTTTTAATGCTGTTTTCTTCATCGTTAGATGGTTTGTCTGGATAGTTTGGTATTGCATACCCTTTCGCCTGTAATTCTTCAATTGTAGCTTTTAGTTGCGGTATTGAGGCTGAAATGTTTGGTAGCTTAATTATGTTTGCTTCTGGTTTCTTTACCAAATCTCCCAATTCAGCTAATGTATTTTTAACTTGTTGGTTAGGCTTTAAGTATTTAGAAAAGTTTGCAAGGATTCTATTGGCTAGAGAAATATCTATGGTGGCTATTTCAATTCCACATTGTTTGGCAAATGCCTGAACAATTGGAAGAAGTGATTGCGTTGCTAGTGCAGGGGCTTCATCTGTGTGCGTATAAAAAATCTTAGACGACATGTTGTTTGTATTTAAAAAACCGAGTACGGTTGTAGTGATTTATATTGAATTTTTGTGTCGCCAAATATACCATTTTGAATCAGTATTGACCCTAAATTTATTGGATATTCTGAGCCGAAATCACAAGATATAAGAATTCTTTTACAGCTTAAGCTGTTTGGTTTAGTAAGTCAGTTATAGCTTAAATTGTTCTTGTTTTTAAGCTCCTAAAACAGTTATTTTTTTTGGAGCGTATTCAAATAAACAGTTTCTTTGTAATCATTTGGATTAAATTCAATTGGATATTTCCCTTCTGGATAGTGTTCTGTAAGGTTTTTGAGAAGCTCTTTTTTTACCTGTGTTCTTAAGCTATCAACGTTGCTGAGTGAGAGGTTTTTTGTTTCAAATGGCTCAGACATATAATTGATGCACTTGCCGGGTCTAATTCTAATTTTATCAGCAGGGAATAATTCTCCAGCATTAATCATACTGATGGCTACAATAGGTGTTTTGCTTTCTATAGCGACTCTAAAAGCACCATTTCTCAATTCATTTAATAGTCGATCGTTCATGAAGATTGCTCCCTCAGGACATAAAAAAAGTGAGGTCTTGTTTTTAGTAACGTTTAAGATCTTTTGATAACTTTCTTCTCTATCAGATTCAGATTGCCTTTTAACGGGTATGTGTCCCAGTCGATTGGCCAAAAAGCCGATTATAGGCCAACTAAAAACTTCTTCTTTTCCTAAGAATCTTTTGTAGCTTTTGATGCCAATTATCCCAACCAAGACATCCAAATAAGATCTGTGGTTGCAAATATAAACATATGCTTTTGAGAAATCGATATTTGGGTGTTTTATAAAAACCATTTTAATGCCCCAGCTCATAAGAATAGCTCGCGTACATGTTCGAAGGTAATAGTCTATAAATTGATTGTCTTCCTTCCCGAAATACAGAATCAGTAAGGTAATAATTGGAAGGTTAATCAGTATGATTATGGTTGCCGAGAAAAGACACCATGCGGTCCATATTAATTCAAATGTATTTTTTAATTTTTTCAAAACAGGAAACTTAAATTTCTTCTAACTGTGCTAAAACTTCTTCAACATTTCTGGCTTCAGGGAAATAGCTTAATATTTTGTTGAGCACATTTTCGACTACCGTATCTGGGCATGATGCACCACTGGTTAAAATAATATTTACCACTTGTTTTTTAGGTAGGTAGTTCGTTGTTATTTGCGTCGTTTTCTCTTTATAATCAAAATGATTAATTTTTGTAGAACTTAGGAGTTCTTGTTCATTAGCTACATAATAGGTTGGTAGTTTCTCTTCACACAACTCAACTAGATGAGAAGTATTAGAGCTGTTGTATCCTCCTACAACTAATGCTAAATCTGCTTTTAATTTTAATAAGCCGTAGGTTGCGTCTTGATTTTCATTTGTGGCATAGCACAGTGTGTCTCGAGTGTCTGCCATGTGGTTTTTGATGTTCTCCGATCCATATTTTTGAACCATTACCTCTTTTAAAAAGTTCGATATGGCTTGGGTTTCTGTTGCGAGCATAGTTGTTTGGTTGATCACACCTATTTTGTCAAGACTTGTGTTTGGATCAAAATCTTCACTGTATTTACCTTCAAAAAAAGCATTAAATCCAGAAAGGCTTCTTTTGCCTAAAATAAACTCAGCTAAGACAATCGCTTCTTTCATATCTTTAATTATGAGAGAAGGCGCGTTTTTTTTGCTGTAAGAATACGTTGCTCTGGTTTCTTCATGGTCGTGTTTTCCATGAATTATAACGGTGTGGTTTTGTTTTCCGAGTTGATCTGCCCTTTTCCAGACTCTAGTTACAAAAGGGCAAGTGGTGTCGTATCTTTTGGTTGAAACGCCTTTTTCTTTTAGTAGGTCTTGAATTTCAAGTGTCGTACCAAATGCGGGTATAATTACAATGTCTTCAGCATGAATAGCATCCCAGCTAATTAATTGATTCCCTAAGGTATCCATTATAAATTTTATTCC
>NYWQ01000074.1 GCA_002685115.1 Flavobacteriales bacterium
AAAAATAGTTTTTAGTGTTTAGGAACCACAGGTTTCGCAATCATCAGGGTTCTCTATTGAGCAAGCCAGTTGTTCTTCAGGAGTAAACTCTTTAACCTCTTTAACCTCTGGTGCAACTACAGGCTCTAGTTGAGCTTTAGATTGTTTTTGTACTGTAAACTTAATTGCGTCTACAGCCGACTTTGTTCTCAAGTAGTACATTCCTGTTTTTAAGCCTTGTTTCCATGCGTAAAAGTGCATTGAGGTTAGTTTACCTAAGTTGGCGTTTTCGACAAATAAGTTTAACGATTGCGATTGATCAATAAATTGACCACGCTCACCAGCCATATCAATAATATCTTTCATGCTCAACTCCCACACTGTTTTGTATAAGTCTTTGATGTTTTGTGGGATATTTTCGATGTTTTGAATTGAGCCGTTGGTTCTAAGAATTTCATTCTTTAACTCGTCGTTCCAAAGGCCTAGTTTAACTAAGTCTTTTAGAAGGTGCTTGTTTACAATAATAAACTCTCCAGAAAGTACACGACGCGTATAGATATTTGAGGTGTAAGGTTCGAAACATTCGTTATTACCTAGAATTTGAGAGGTAGACGCTGTAGGCATTGGTGCTAACATTAATGAATTTCGCACTCCACTCTCTATAATTTCTGCTCTTAATTCATCCCAATCCCATCTGCCAGAAAGGTCTTTTGCTTTTACACCCCATAAGTCAAATTGAAATTTACCTTTTGAAATAGGAGAGCCTTTAAAAGTTTCATAAGCGCCATCTACCTTTGCTATATCTTTAGAAGCCTTTAATGATGCGAAGTAAATCGTTTCAAAAATATCTTTGTTAAGTTGTTTTGCTTCTGGTGAAGTAAACGGTAAGCGTAATAAAATAAATGCATCTGCTAGACCTTGAACCCCCAATCCAATTGGACGATGGCGCATGTTAGAGTTACGAGCTTCTTGAACAGGATAGTAGTTCCGATCAATAACAACATTCAAGTTTTTGGTTACTTTATAGGTAACGTTGTATAATTTTTCGTGATCAAATTTCCCGTATTCTACAAACATTGGGAGCGCCAAAGAGGCAAGGTTGCAAACGGCAACTTCGTCTGGAGCCGTGTATTCTACAATTTCAGTACATAGGTTAGAAGACTTAATTGTACCTAGGTTTTTTTGATTTGATTTTTCATTACACGCATCCTTGTAAAGCATGTAAGGTGTACCAGTTTCAATTTGAGATTCTACAATTTTCTCCCAAAGTTCTCTCGCTTTGATTGTTTTTCTGCCTTTTCCTTCTTTTTCGTATTTTTCGTAGAGCGTTTTAAACTTAGCGCCGTAAACATCTGCCAAGCCCGGGCATTCATTTGGACACATAAGCGTCCATTCGCCATTCGCTTCTACTCTTTCCATAAATAAATCTGGAGTCCACATCGCATAGAATAGGTCTCGCGCACGCATTTCTTCTTTCCCGTGGTTTTTTCTTAAGTCTAAAAAATCAAAGACATCAGCATGCCATGGTTCTAAGTAAATAGCGAAAGAACCTTTACGTTTTCCACCACCTTGATCTACATAACGTGCTGTGTCGTTAAATACACGAAGCATTGGCACAATTCCATTTGAGGTACCATTTGTTCCGCGAATGTACGATCCTTTAGCTCTTACGTTATGTATGCTTAACCCTATACCTCCTGCAGATTGCGAAATTTTAGAACACTGTTTTAGTGTATCGTAAATTCCGTCAATACTGTCGTCTTTCATGGTAAGTAAGAAACAAGAAGACATTTGTGGCTTTGGTGTACCCGCATTAAATAAGGTAGGAGTTGCGTGGGTAAAGTACTTCTTAGACATCATCTCGTAGGTCTCTATAGCCGCTGGAATGTCGTCTTTGTGAATACCGATAGATACACGCATTAACATGTGCTGAGGACGCTCTGCGATCTGCCCGTCTGTACGAAGAAGATAGGAGCGTTCTAGTGTTTTAAATCCAAAGTAATCGTAGCTAAAATCTCTGTCGTATATGATGGTAGAATCCAGTACTTCTTTGTTGTCTTGAATTATTTGATACACATCGTCAGCCAACATCGGGGCTTTTTGATTTGTAACCGGATTGGTGTATTCATACAAGACACTCATCGTGTCTGAGAAGGACTTTTTAGTTTTTTTATGAAGGTTAGATACCGCAATACGTGCTGCAAGTTGAGCGTAATCTGGATGTTTTACTGTAAGAGACGCTGCTACTTCTGCAGCAAGATTGTCTAGTTCAAATGTAGTTACCCCTTCATAGATTCCTTCAATTACTTTCATTGCAACAGCAGTCGGGTCTACCAATGCATCTAAGCCGTAACACAGTTTTTGAATTCGAGCCGTAATTTTATCAAATTTTACAGCCTCTTTGCGGCCATCTCTTTTTAGTACAAACATATTCTAGTTTTTTGGGGGATTAAAAGTCAGCATCAAAAGTAAACCCTGCATCTTTCTCATCTCCTAAGACTCCTGCTTTTTGGTATTCCGAAACTCGTTTTTCGAAGAAATTTGTTTTCCCTTGAAGAGAAATCATGTCCATAAAGTCGAATGGATTTTCTACGTTGTAAATTTTATCGCAGTGAAGTTCTTGCAACAATCGGTCTGTTACAAACTCCAAGTACTGCGTCATCAATTCAGAATTCATTCCAATTAAACGAACGGGTAAGGCCTCAATAATAAACTCTCTTTCTATATCTAAGGCTTCTGTAATAATTTGGGTGATTCTTTCTTTTGGCACTTTGTTTACAATATGATCGTTGTGAAGCATACAAGCAAAATCACAATGTAGACCTTCATCTCTAGAAATTAACTCATTCGAGAACGTAAGCCCAGGTAATAAACCTCTTTTTTTCATCCAGAAAATGGAACAGAATGAGCCCGAAAAGAAAATACCCTCCACAGCTGCAAAAGCGATCAATCGTTCTGCAAAATTTGGAGATTCTATCCATTTAATTGCCCAGTCTGCTTTTTTCTTTATCGCATCAAAATGATCTATAGCATGAAAAAGTTTGTCAGCCTCGTCTTTGTCTTTAATGTAGGTGTCTATCAGTAAAGAATAGGTTTCTGAATGAATGTTTTCCATCATAATTTGGAACCCATAGAAAAATTTAGCCTCCGTATATTGAACTTCTGAAAGAAAGTTCTCTGCTAAATTTTCATTTACAATACCGTCAGAAGCTGCAAAGAAAGCCAACACATGCTTTATAAAGTGTCTTTCATTATCCGTCAGTTTAGTTTCCCAATCGATTATGTCTTGACTTAAGTCAATTTCTTCTGCCGTCCATATACTCGCTTCTTCCTGTTTGTAGAATTTCCAAATATCGTCGTGTTGGATAGGGAAAAGAACAAAACGGTCTTTATTTTCTTGTAAAATGGGTTCAATGGCTGACATAAAATTTAATTTCTTTAGAAATTCTCTATAAATTAGGGGCTTCAATTTTGAAAGAAAACATCTTGGGTTTAACAATTCTGAATTACAAATATTTCGATTAAATAAGTGGTAAACAAGCGCAGTTTGAAATTAGATAATTGAAGTTTTCAACAAATGGTTAACATCCTACTCAAACACCCTATTTACAAAGAGTTACAGAATATAATAAAGTGTTAAAAACAAATTTTTGAGCCGCTAATTTTTCTTGTAAATTACCTGTAAATTAATTTTTTATTTCCAGNAAAAAACAGCATNTTATNAATCAAAATATAGGTGTACTAAAATTACGANTTATGCTTTGATGCAGCATATTCAAGTCCTTTGTACCAATCTTCTCCAAACTTTTTTATGAGNGGCTCGCGNAAAAACTTGTAAACGGGTACTTTTAACTTTGNNCCGCATTCGCAAGCNGGTTTGCAAATGTGCCATTTGTGGTAGTTTACGGCTTCAAATTCTGGNTACGATTGTATTCTTACAGGNTATAATTCGCAAGAAATGGGCTTTTTGTAGTCTATTTTTCCTNCGCGATAAGCAGCCTCAATGGCACACTTTGCNTACTTGTTTTCATCAAAAAAAACGTACACACATTCTTTACCATTTAGTATGGGCGTTTCTTTTCCTCCATCTTCGCCAACAATCCATTTACCTTGCTCTTCTACTCCTTGGATGCCATTGGAATTCATAAAAGGTTTAACATCCTCATAGATATCTTCGAGAATNTTGAGTTCATTTTCGTCTAAAGGNGCACCACCNTCGCCTTCAACACANCAAGCCCCTTTACAGGCGCTCAGGTCGCAAACAAATTCTTTTTCTAATAGGTCTTCGGAAATGAGTGTGTTTTTTATTGAAATCATAGCTTCAAATATATTAAATCGAAGTTTAGTTTTGCTACAATAAGCTCTTATTAAGCCTTTAAAATTTACACACCCGAATTCCTCTTTATTTTTATCGGTTATTTATTAGAACAATCTGTTTAGTGTTTACAAAATCAATTTAGTATTTTTGCAGCTATGGCAAATCAAGACGATATTTTTAAGAAAGTTATAGCGCACTCAAAAGAGTACGGATATGTATTTCAATCGAGTGAACTTTACGATGGACTAGCAGCTGTTTACGATTACGGTTCAAATGGTTCAGAATTGAAGAAAAACATCAAGGATTATTGGTGGGCATCTATGGTAAAGATGAACGAAAATATTGTAGGAATTGATTCTGCAATATTCATNCATCCTACTATTTGGAAAGCCTCGGGACATGTGGATGCGTTTAGCGATCCGTTAATAGACAATAAAGATTCTAAAAAACGCTACCGTGCCGATGTATTGGTAGAAGATTTTATTGCCAAGATTGAAGGAAAAATTGCGAAAGAAGTAAAAAAAGCGGTCAAACGTTTTGGGGATGATTTTGATGAGGCGCAATTTTTAGAAACCAACCCACGAGTTATAGGGTATAAAGAAAAGATGGCGGTTATATCTAAACGCTTAAACGGCAGTTTAGTGAAAGAAGATTTAGCAGATGTTAAGCTCTTAATTGAAGAATTAGAAATCAAATGTCCGGTTTCTGGAACCGCTAATTGGACGGATGTTCGTCAGTTTAATTTGATGTTTGGGACAAAAATGGGTGCTACAACTGAAGGATCAAGCGATTTGTGGTTAAGACCCGAGACTGCCCAAGGTATTTTCGTTAATTTTTTAAATGTCCAGAAAACCGCCCGAATGAAAATACCGTTTGGTATTGCTCAAATTGGAAAAGCATTTCGAAATGAAATTGTTGCAAGACAATTTATCTTTAGGATGAGAGAATTTGAACAAATGGAAATGCAGTTTTTTGTTCGTCCAGGAGAAGAAATGAAATGGTATGAGCACTGGAAAGAAACACGTCATAAATGGCATTTGTCTTTAGGAGTTGATACTAAGAAATACCGTTTTCACGATCATGAAAAGTTAGCACATTATGCTAATGCTGCTTCAGATATAGAATATCAATTTCCTTTTGGCTTTAAAGAAGTAGAGGGCATCCACTCTAGAACCGATTTTGATTTAAAAGCACATCAGGAGTTTTCTGGTAGAAAAGTGCAGTATTTTGATCCAGAAATCAACGAGAGCTANACGCCCTATGTTGTGGAAACTTCCATTGGCGTAGACCGCATGTTTTTATTGACCATGTGTAATGCCTACCGCGAAGAAAAAGTGGGTGAGAATGATACGAGAATTGTGTTGGCTTTACCGCCGGTTTTAGCCCCAGTTAAAGCNGCAATTCTNCCCCTAACTAAAAAAGANGGNCTACCAGAATTAGCTCGCAAATTATACGATGTATTAAAACTTGAGTTTAATTGCGTTATNGAAGAAAAAGATTCAATTGGCCGTCGTTACCGCAGGCAAGATGCTAACGGTACTCCTTTCTGTATTACAATAGATAATGAAACGGTAAACGACAATTGTGTAACCATTAGACACAGAGATACGATGGTACAAGAACGTGTTGCTATGGATGCTGTTCGAGACCTAATTGACAAGGCTGTAAGTATTCGCAACAGCTTGGCAAATTTTTAATTACTCTAAATTTAAAATTAAAATCCCCCGCTTTTTCGGGGGATTTTTTTTACCCCAAATTACCTGTAAAATTTATGGGTTTTAGGCAGTCATAAAAACAAAGAATTGTATCTTTGCACGGGGCAAGTCTTAGACAAGTCGCTCCCCTCGAATTCCCCCAGGGCGGGAACGCAGCAAGGGTAGAGGGTTGAGCACTGTGATTTAAGTAGCTTGCCCTTTTTTTTCTTTAATACGAAGCTATGACAATTGGTTTCTTTAACTGCCTAGCTGTTCCTTGTTCGTTTCGCGTTTCGCACACCAAAATATAGATCCCTATAGGCAATCTTTGTTCAGCACTATTCAAGCCGTCCCATACCCAAGTTGCCTCTTTATTTACCAGTTCGTTAGTACTCAGTTTTTTTACCTGGTACCCTTTTCTATCGTAAATGATAACACTTGTTTTAGCCGGACTTTTTAGTTTCAACTTAACAGTTGTTAAATCATTGTAACCATCATTGTCAGGACTAAATACTTCTGGAGTTACAGTTAAAGAACCACTCGAGGTGGGGTAAGTAAAATGAGAATTAATCCTTNCTGGAGTTCCATAATTGTCTTTAGANGCGGCTGAAAACCATGCTGNACTATTCGGGTTTAGTCNCTNTAANGCCACCCCATCAACCTCATCCAANAGGGCAAAGTGTTGTTGTTCAGAATACGCAACTTCATCGAGTANATTAAAAGCGATGTCACTCACCGCAAGATGNCCATTGGTGTTTGGTAAACTAGGAACNTGCGANGGNTNNATATAAATGGAACNTGCAGCTCTTAGGTAATTANTTNCAAGCCATGTNGTATCCTCGCAAATAACGAAATAACTTTTTGGGGGAATGCTTAGTCTTTGGTCGCTTATTATTTCTGTTTGTATAATAGACGCTTGCAAAGCNTCGTAATTTCCAAGNAATAATTTTGAAGCNTCTATATGATCATCTGACTTATTGNACAACTCTACATAGTCGAAGCCATTTGTTTTTGGGTTAAAGAGGATTTCATTAATTATAATTTGACCTGTTTNTGGCCAGATACCTAGCACAAAATNATGCGNNATGAAACTCGAATTGTTGCTGCAATCTTTAACTTGATTTATTTGTAGGGTATAAATTTTATTTTTAGCGATGTCATCAGCAAATCCAAGGGTAGTTTGGTTCATAAAATGTTCAATAGTATTCGGACTAATTTCATCTGTTAGCCCATACGATTCTATTTCATACAGCATAGAATCGTAAAGGTTTTCAGACCATAAAAGTTGAATTTCGTCTTCTTCTGTNATNAANAAATCCTCAAGGTATGGAGCNCTGGTATCCATANTCCTATTAAAAACACTGTTTTCTGCACCCGGACTTCCTCCCCTATTATTTATACAAGCANTCCAATTTTGTTCACCTAAGCAATACATATCATTGTCTATCATCTCTAAAGACCATCCTCCATTTTCTTTATTATTGTTTTTGTACCAGTCTTTTTGGTACAGAACTTCGTGAATTATTTTAGTATTTGCATCGAACAAGCCAATGTATCCCTCCGTGTTATTTAGGTTCGTAAAGGGAAGGTAAAAGTTAGGTAAGGAGTNAAATAAGNCAGCTTCATNNGAATTGAAAAGNACCAAGTAGTCCTTGCTTTTTAGTATTACAGAGTCTATGTAATATTCTTTTTTGTCAATAATTAGCAACCAGTTTTTTAAATGTATCGAATAGTCTGCTCTATTGAAAAGCTCTATATACTCTACATTTTCTAATTGGACTTGAGGCGCAGGGTCGATCATAATTTCGTTAATAACAATATCAAATGGGCGGTGGTTTTGTATGTACAAATCCAAAAGAGTATCGCTCATGCAATTGTTTACCGTGTCACAAAGTCCTTTAATTTCTAAAGAAAATTTGGTATTCACCGGAAGGCTGTCTTGAAAGTATAAATACAAACTATTTTCGATTTGATTTGTACTTACAGGAGACGTTTCTGAAGGCAGAATATTAAATTGCTCATTGGAAAGGAGTAGAAGTTCAGCACTCTTACAGGTTAATTTTATGCCTTTGGGGCTTATTATTTCTGAATGAATTAGTTTTGGTGCGATGCTGTCAATAAAAGCACTGCCGTTGATCTTAAAATCATCAAAGTAAAACAAGGAACTTCTAGTTGACGTATAGGTGCAATTTACGCCAGAATAGCGCGTGTTTATTTCTGTAGTGTCAATAGAAGAGCCTAGTAATATAGCATCACCTCCATCAAGTAAATCAACCCAAATAGAGAATTTTCCACCTATTTTTCGCTCTGCTTTTAAGTGTATTTCTATAGGACTGTTATTTACAATGTCTTGGTTACTTTCTATAATTTTAGTTTTTATTCCTGCTTCACGCTTGTATAAGGCAATTTCATCATTCGTGCCGCCTACCCTTATAAAATAAGCANTATGTGATGCTTCAAGCAATGTNTCATTGGCTAGCAAATACCAATCTAAATAGTTAGACGAAGAAGGATTGAAGTCCATCTTAACAGACATTTCCCAAAGCGTATTTTCTAGTAAATTACTTTCTAAACACAGGTAAGAACGATTAGGTTGTGCTGGAGCATTTAAATGCAGCCACCCAAAAGAGTCTATTTCAAAATGAGAAATTGTTCCATACCAAGTTGGATTTTGGTTAAAGTTTCCNTCCGNGAAATCGTCTAAAATTTGNGCCATAGCAAAGGTATTACTCAGCAGTATNAGTAGTATATATTTCATCAATTTATTATTTTATTANAANTAAAAAGATACAAAATTATANGCTACAGATATGTGTTATATTTGTANCTTAATTTAAAATTATGAAAGTAGCGGTTATAGGTGCCACAGGAATGGTGGGTACTGTTATGTTAAAAGTGTTGACCGAACGTAAATTTCCGGTAACAGAACTGATTCCCGTAGCCTCTAAAACGTCTGTAGGAAAAACAATTTCTTGGCAAGATAATGACTACAGGGTTCACTCTTTACAAGAGGCTCTTTTAAAAAAACCAGATTTGGCTCTTTTTTCTGCTGGATCGGCGTGTTCGTTAGCATGGGCTCCAAAATTTGCCGCTGTTGGCACAAGTGTGGTCGATAATTCATCTGCTTGGCGAATGAAGGTGGGGCATA
>NYWQ01000075.1 GCA_002685115.1 Flavobacteriales bacterium
ATGTAATCTTGCTCCATATTGGTTAACAGACTTGAAGGACTTATGTAGGAGCTATCGGATAACGATTGGTTACTCCTATGAAATAAGTTGTAGGAATTATTTAACGGTGGATTAAGATTCTGTACAGAATCAGAAAGCAGAGAAAAGTAATCAAAACCTTCTAGGCTCTCATTCAAGTATCTGTCAGAAGTTCGAGCCAAAACACGATTAATATCTCTATCTAGCTCACTCTTGTTTGCCTCAACATAATTACGAACCCAGTACCATTGAAAAGCAACAAGCCCCAATAGAGAAAAACTCATTAGAACAACAATACCGTATATATTCCTTTTAGACATACTCAAAAATACACATTAAGACAGCTCAAATCGTATCCTTAACATTATTTAACCAAATTACTGGATTTACTATAATTAGCCAATGTTAGAAAAAGATTTGTAAAGAGCGAGCCAACCGAATATAAAAAACAAACCTCCTATTGGAGTCACAACGCCTATAAATGTATAGTTAGTTAATGATAAAAGATAAAGAGAACCTGAAAAAAAAAGAATGCCATATACGAACATCTTTGCTGACCGAATTAAATATTTTGAAGGATTTGACATCATTAAAACCCCTACAAGTAATAGCGCCAATGTATGATAAAACTGATAGTTTACTGCAGTCTTATAAGTCTCTAAACGTTGATTTTCAATTAATACATCTTCTAAACCATGGGCTCCAAAAGCACCAATCAGAACGGATAAGAAGCCGAAAAGAGCAGCTATTTTAAGTGTTTTTACTGAATTCATTATTCAATACTTTGGTTAGGTAATAACAGGTAAATTTAAAAATATATATTCTAGAATACGACGTATTCAAAAAAAGAAAATTTGGTAAAAAAACACTAGATTTGCAGCTTCAAAAACAGGCCTATGATTACAGCAAACAATGTATCCATTCAATTTGGAAAAAGAGTTTTATTCGATGATGTTAATGTAAAATTCCACGGTGAACGCTGTTATGGAATGATTGGAGCCAATGGAGCTGGAAAATCTACATTTTTAAAAGTATTGTCTGGCGAAATGGAAGCCAATACGGGCCAAGTAAGTTTGGAAGCGAACAAAAGAATGGCTGTTTTAAGTCAAGATCACTTTAAATACGATGATGAAACTGTATTAAATACAGTAATTATGGGGCATCAGGATTTATGGAAACTCATGCAAAAGAAAGATGCAATTTATGCAAAACCAGACTTTGACGAAGCTGATGGATTGATCGCTGCAGATTTAGAAATTGAATTTGAAGAAATGAATGGTTGGAATGCTGAGTCTGATGCTTCAAACATGTTGTGTGGTTTAGGTATACCTGCAGAAGATCATTACAAACTAATGAAAGATTTAGAGGGAAGCATTAAGGTAAGAGCTTTATTGGCT
This sequence comes from Flavobacteriales bacterium, assembly GCA_002685115.1. Classification (GTDB taxonomy): domain Bacteria; phylum Bacteroidota; class Bacteroidia; order Flavobacteriales; family UBA7430; genus UBA6772. The sequence continues at coordinate 1,416 of NYWQ01000075.1, forward strand.
CAAGCACTATTTGGAAATCCTGATGTACTTATTTTAGATGAGCCAACCAACCACCTTGACCTGAAAACTATAGAATGGTTAGAAGATTTTTTACTAAACTTTAAAAACACCGTTATTGTTGTTTCTCACGACAGACACTTTTTAGATACGGTTTGTACAAATATTGCTGATATAGATTTTGGGAAAATTAAATTATTTACAGGTAATTACTCTTTTTGGTACGAATCCAGTCAATTAGCGCTAAGACAACGCTCCTCTGCCAACAAAAAAGCAGAAGACAAGCGAAAAGAATTGCAAGAATTTATTTCTCGCTTTAGTGCAAATGCATCTAAAAGTAAACAAGCAACAAGTAGAAAGAAACTATTAGAAAAAATAGATTTAGACGACATCCAAGCCTCTAGTAGAAAATACCCTGCTATTATATTTGATCAGGAACGCGAAGCTGGAGATCAAATACTAGAGGTTGAAAACCTATGTGCACATAGCGATGACGGAACATTACTATTTGAAAATCTAAGTTTTAAAGTAAATAGAGGTGATAAAATTGCTTTGTTAGCTGATAATAAACTAGCCCTTGAGGCATTGTACGATATCCTAGACGGTACTCGTAAAGCAAGCTCAGGCACCTTTTCTTATGGACAAACCATTACACAGGCATTTTTACCAAATGACAATGCAAAGTATTTTGACACAGACGACAATTTAATCGATTGGTTACGTCAGTTTTCTGAAGTTAAAGATGAAGTTTATGTACGTGGTTTCTTGGGTAAAATGCTCTTTAGTGGAGAGGAAACTTTTAAATCTGCTCGAGTGCTTTCGGGTGGCGAAAAAGTAAGGTGTATGCTCTCCAGATTAATGTTAGCGCATGGCAACTTATTAATGTTTAATGAACCAACTTCTCACCTTGACTTAGAATCAATACAAGCATTAAATAATGCGATGAAAGATTTTAAAGGAACTGTTCTTTTTTCATCTCATGATCACACTATTATTCAATCTGTATCCAATCGTATTATAGAAATTATGCCAAGCTCTAAGCATGACAAACTAATGGATTACGACGAGTTTATTGAATTTAAAAAAGGTTTAGAAAAGAAAAAATAAAACTCAATCAGTAAGAGATCCTAATTTCTTAATTGATGCTTTAAAATCTATCCAAATCTCATTTACGATACGAGCAGCAGGTTTAACTTGAGTTATTGAGGATGCAATTTGCCCTATTTCAAGCTCACCCTCTATCAAATCTCCCTCGAACATTCCCTTTTTTGCTCTTCCTCTGCCTAGTAATTCTTTTAATTGCAAAATGGAGGCTTTGTTGTTGTAGGCTGTTTGAATATCGTCATAAAACTTGTTCTTCAACAAACGAACCGGTGTAAGTTCTTTTAAAGACAACTCTGTTGAGCCATCAATGGCATCTACAATAAGGTTTTTAAAATTCTGATGCGCAGAAGACTCTGACGTAGCAACAAATAGAGAACCGATTTGAACTGCTTCGGCTCCCAAGGCAAAAGCCGCAGCCATAGCACTTCCAGAGCCAATACCACCCGCTGCAATTATTGGTATTTTAACATTATTNAGGAGTAACGGAATAAGGCAAATCGTNGTTGTTTCTTCTCTTCCATTGTGACCGCCTGCTTCAAATCCTTCAGCTACAATGGCATCAACTCCTGAACTCTCTGACTTTTGAGCAAATTTAACATTCGATACAACATGCACTACTGTAATACCATGTTGCTTAAATAATGGCGTCCATTTTGATGGAGAGCCAGCAGAAGTAAATACTATTGGAACTTTTAAGTCAATAATGGTCTGAACATGCTCTTCAATACTTGGATAAAGCAAAGGTAAGTTTACCGCAAATGGCTTATTGGTTGCTTTTTTACACTTACTAATTTGTGATCGTAATACATCCGGATACATAGAACCGGCACCTATTATGCCTAAGCCACCAGCATTGCTTACAGCGGAAGCTAGTTCCCAACCACTGCACCAAATCATCCCAGCCTGAATGATTGGAAGGTCAATTTTAAACAGTTCTGTAATTCTATTTTTCATTGAAATACATTATTGATTTACCGATGCTGAATTGTTTTAAGCNCATCGCCTTCTCTAATGACCGATTTTATCAGATCTCCAAATTCATAAACTTCCATTTTTTCTTGTACACCAGAATTGGAATAATAAAACCACTTTCCATGCTTAAGACCTCTTTTATAAGTTCCCGTAATTTTCTTTTTTCCGGATGGATAATTCATTGTATTAGACCCGTGTAATTGGTCATTAATATAAGTAACAGACTGCACAAGTTTACCATTTGAATTGTACTTTAAACAAGCCCCATTTCTAAGACCTTTAGTCCAATTAATAGACTCAGCAAGGGTACTGTCGGCGTAAAATACTTTTTCTATACCCTCTTTAAAACCGTCGATGTAATTTTCTGTAGATACCAGATAACCTTTTGTGCTAAAGTACTTCCACTCGCCAATTTTTTTCTTCCCGTCAAACATTCCCATAGCCTCAACACCACCTTTGGGTAAAAACATAATAGCTTGTGAAGTGCCACCTGGAGTTTCATAATTTCTTTGCGATACCAATTTACTATTTTGATCGTAAAACTTGAACAAACCNATCTCTTTATCATNTTCAAATGNCCCTTCATATCTTANAGAACCCCATGGGTANTCTTTNGACCANGANCCCTGTTTGAGNCCGTTTTCGTCGGTGTAATTTTGACCACANACTAGACCAGTGNANCACAGTAAAACAAAAAATAGATTTNTCATAAAGTAGGTGTCATTTNAAAGAACTTAAAGTANAACAATTAGAAATTGAAAATCAAAANAATACCCAGAATTAAACTGGGTATTNTTTTNATNAAAATTAATGTTGTACNGTTAGTTTTTCTAAAACTTTGGAAGTCTTGTCGCTNATCTCAATGAAATATAATCCGGCAGCATAGCTTTGAGTTGACAGTTCTATCGTGTGAGCTGAATTAAATTGTTCAAATACTAGTTTTCCTTGTACATCGAAGACCTTCAAATTAGTGGTATTTTCCCATTCTTGAGAAAGTCTGATAGAAACCATTTCATNAGACGGATTAGGGTATAAATTAATTTCTAATTTAGGTGTTATTTCATTTACAGAAACCCCAAATCTATCATAAATCATAGTTCCACCATCGGCAACATTGTCGCAAGCCGAATGTAAAAGATCTGCACTGTAAACACATGCTGTATTTTCCACTTGATAGCGATCCATTATACGAACATCATCAATCGTCCAACCTTCTACAGTTTCATCAGCGTTTGCTTCATCAGTAACATACGTAAAGCGAATGAGTACTGTTTCTCCAATATAGTCAGACAGATCAACTAAGGTATTTATAAAACCATCGCTGTCTCCCCAAAAAGAATCAATACCACCCAAAGGAGGAGATGCTTGAGAAACGCCTCTGTAATGACCTCTTAAGATACTAGAACTAACTTCTACAAAATTGACCTCATCAGTAGAAATAGAAATGTATCCTCCGTCGTAACTAGCCTCTGTACTGAAGGAGTGCCAAAAACTTAACGTAGGTGCATTACCTTCAACAATAAATGGTTCTAAACCTAAATAAGAAACAGAACGTTCAGCTATATTTGGTGCATACCAGGCGAATTCTCCACTGTATGCTTCAAAATCAATCAAAGCCCATTCAGGGTCACTGCCCTCTTCTGCCCATGTAACCCAAAAGTAATCGTCGTCTTCCATGTCGTCTTCAAAAATAATTTCGCTAAAGAGCTCTTCTGAAGGACTAACAGCGTAAGTACATTCTATAGAAGAACCATCAGCCATAGTTCCTAAGGTAAAGGTTAACACATTGCCTTCTGCTTGAACATCACAAGTGGATGATTCAGTTATATAAGAAACATTGGTTTGTAATGTATCAACAACAAATACGCCCAATATAGTGTCTGTTGTATGGTTTGTGATTTTTAATGTATAAACTAAGTCTTCTGTAGACTTGGCATCTGGTTGTGCAGATTTCACAATTTTAAGTTCCTTTACACACTCTGGTAAATTGTCAAAGGCTTCAATTCCATCTCCACGATCTGAACTTGAACCAGCATAAGCAGAATAACCAAGGCCTCTTCTAGCAAAAGTCTCCCATATCATACATGAATTCTCACCGTTGTATAATAAATCATCAGCGAGTAATATGGCATCTCTCATTTCGAGAAAATTTGCATTACAGGCTTGTAATTTTAAACCGTCAATAACCAGTTGCATAACCATGTTGTTCCCTCCAGAACCATTGTATCTATTTGCATCATACCCGTATACATCTACAAAATTCCAGTAGAGATCCCAAATCATAGTAGCCCAAACAGAACCTACACCGTGAGGAATAGATTCAGTAATTATATCATCGTACGTCATAGGGTTTAAACCCATATCTCTACTGTATGGATACGATCGAATTCCTCTACCTTCGTTGTTTTCTGCAGAAACATAGGTACCAATACCTCTAGACATTTCACCAAAATCACCTACTTTGGAAGTCATCGCCAAACCAAAAAAGTCACTCCAGCCCTCACCCGCTTGTTCGTCACCGGACAAACAATTCGTACCAGTTAAACGAGTAGAAATACCGTGACCATATTCGTGAGCTATAATTCCATTGTCAAAATCGCCATCAATATATGAAGGTCCTGGAGGCGAATTATTTACAAAAGTTGCATTCATTACACCATCACCAGCTAATAAATTAGCAAAAGAATCTCCATCAACTTTACTTAAGAAAACAGCAGGTATAGAAACATCGGCTCCATCGGCACCGGCAGCCATTCCAATTAAACCTCCAACATTGTTGTATATAATAACAGCAACGGCTCCTGCATTTTGAGCGTTCAATGCTTTTAAACCAAATTCACAAGTTCCACGACTAACTAAAGCTATTTTACCTGTAAGATCATTTGTAAGATTGTTACATCCTTCATAACCGTATAATGTACCATCATCAACAGGGACAATATCCGCTGTAATCGGAATACTTGTAATCTCTCCTGCCCAATCGGTAGTTGGAGTTACCTCGTAAACTCCGGCCAATACTTCTGGAGAGTTTACTGTAAATAAGTCAAATGGATTTTCTGGTTTATCCCAAATATACATTTGCATACGAGGGTTAGAACCGTCAGGTGGGGTTGCGAAATTTGCATTATTTAAAGCGTAATTTGCGTTTACACCACTCGAATCTTGAGATTCTGCCAGTACATCATCTCCACCATAACCAGAGGCTCCGTAATTATTGAATTGAAAGTTTCCAGCAGCAGGATCAAAACCATAATGATACCATACATCGTGCATCATATTAGACATGTAAAATAGGTTGACGGTAGCTGCATCTAAATTTTGATCAGGCTCAGTCATGGCATCAAATGGGAAATCAAAAACAAAATTGCCATCGGCAATAGGTTCATCTCCAAAAGGCTCATCTAATTGATATGGATTTGAGTCTGTTAAATCAGGGTAAGCATGTACATTGTTCCCTCGGGTATATATATATTCTGCACCATCTATAGCATTTGTATCGTGCCAACCGTATGGTGATGCCTCAGGGTTGTTGGGAGCAACCTGCAGTGACCTATTTCCATGAGAAGGACTCTCCAATGGAATAGCAAAAACATTGTAGGAAGAACCAGAAGCAGGTAATGCAATGTATTCTTCAACAGCTGCTAAGGTTTCATGTGTTTCGTGAGCGCAAGCAACTTCGGCATTAAATGTACAATGCTGAACCCAATTGTACTTTTTAAGAATTTCGCCGGTAACTGCATCAACTAGAACGTTCCAATAATTTGATGCATCATTTTCGTAAATGGTTAAATCCCAAACTTTTCTTAGTGAATTGTTACTTAAAAAATAGGCACTTTTAACGGGTATTGGACTTAAAGAAAATTCTGCTTGGTAAAGAGAAGTAAATTCATTCTTCTTAGAAATTCTTTTGGGTTTGGTGTAAGGAATATCTAACAGTCTGCATGCAGATTCTATGGCTTGAATTCGACTAAAAACTGTTTGATTAAATATTTGTAAACCTTCAATATTGTTCACAAAGGTATTTTGTGTTTTAAGCCAGCCTTTGTCAGCTCTATAATGAAGTCTAATCTCAGCGTTATGAATGGGTAAGCCCAAGTAGTTTTGCTGTAAAAAAACATGTGTTAAGCCTGTTTGTGTACTTTGATACTCTCTGTATATAGCGTAGTCAGAGTAGTCATTTTGACTCAGTCCAAGTTGATTGAAATTCTTTTGCAAATACATCTCAACTTGAGAACCCATAGTAAAAGATTGTGCAAAACTAAGGAAAGGTAAAATAGATAATAAAGTAAAAATATTTTGGAATTTCATGGGGAACTAAATTTAGTTTTACAAATTTAGTTATTATTTGTAATAATATCTATAAAGAAGAAATAATTTGATTGGCCATGTTAGACCAAGAGTATTTTTCTTTTTCTTGTTTTACATTTTCAATGAAAAAAAGCTCTCTGTCGTTATCGTAAAAATCTTTCAATGCAAGAGCGATAGAATTGGGGTTAACATCAACAACATAACCCACTTTATTATGGGGTACAATTTCTGGCAAACCACCAACATTAGTTACTAAAATGGGTTTGTTGAAGTGATAGGCAATCTGAGCAACACCACTTTGGGTTGCAGTTCTATAAGGTTGCACTAAAATATCACAAGCTGAGAAAAATTGAGCCACTTTTTCTTGCGGAATAAAATCTGCGAAAAAATGGACTCTAGATTTTAAATGCAACGAATCAACTAAAGAACGGTATTCGGATTCAGCATCGTAAAACTCTCCAGCAACTATAAGTTCAACATCCTTATCTATTAATGGTAAGGCATTTATAAGTAAATCTAAACCTTTGTACTTGCGAATAAAACCAAAAAACAATAGGTATTTCTTAGTAGGGTTTAACTTTAGAGAGGTTATGGCTTCAGCTTTAGGAATCAAAACTCCAAACTGATCGTAAACAGGATGAGGATGGTAAGCTACTTTTGGATTTTTGATAAAACCGGCAATGTCCTTACCAACTGATTTTGACATGACTAAAAATTGAGTGTTGGCTTTAAGAAAATAATTAGTCAAAGAGAAATCACCAAAACGCTTTTCGTGTGGAATTACATTGTCACACAAAGCGATAAGTGGAATTTTATTTTTAAGCCCCGATAATTTCAAGATAGAACCCAAAGCAGCGCCCATAAAAGGAAGCCAGAAGCGTGTAATAACCAAATCTGGGTTTTGATTCTTTACCCAAAAAGCGGTTTTAAGCCATGAGATTGGATTTATAGAATTGATTCGCGTAACTATTTTTAAATCAGGCGGAGTACAATTGAAATCGAATTGACTTTTACCAGGAAATAAAATACGAGGGTATTGGAGCGAAAAAGAAAGTACAACTACTTGGTGACCTAATTTATGGAGAGCTAGAGCTAAAGAGTGATTGCTATCGGCTATACCACCTCTAAGCGGATAAGCAGGACCGATAAGTATGATTTTTTTATTTTTCAAGAAATATTAATTCAAACGGTCCTCAATAATGTACTTATTTCTATCTGAATTAGAACGGGCCACTAATTCTGCAATAAAACCAGTCATGAATAATTGCACACCAATAATCATAGCTAAAATCCCAAAGTAAAATAGTGGTCTATCTGTCATATTATAGGCTTGCCACATTAATTTAGCAAAAATTAAATAGACTGCTATACCAAAACCAACTGAAAAACTAAGTATACCTAATAAACCAAAAAGGTGCATCGGTTTTTTACGAAACTTAGAAATAAACATTACGGTTAATAAATCCAAAAAACCGTTTACAAAACGCTCTACACCAAACTTGGTTACTCCGTACTTTCTTTCTTGATGGTGCACAATTTTTTGGCCAATCTTATCGAAACCTGCCCATTTAGCAAGTACAGGAATGTATCTGTGCATTTCTCCGTAGACTTCAATATTTTTAACCACCTTATGGTCGTATGATTTAAGTCCACAATTAAAATCGTTAAGCGTGATTCCAGACATTTTTCGAGTAGCCCAATTAAATAACTTTGTAGGTATGGTTTTGGTAAGCGGATCGAATCGTTTTTCCTTGTAACCGGAAACCAGATGTAAACCATCCTCTTTTATCATTCTATACAACTCAGGAATTTCGTCTGGGCTGTCTTGTAAATCTGCATCCATGGTGATAATAACGTCCCCTTTCGCTGCTTCAAAAGCAACAAAAAGCCCAGCGGACTTACCGTAATTTCTACGAAACCTGATGCCTTTAACAGCCGAGTCCTCTTTCGTAAGAGCTTCAATTATCTCCCAAGAATTGTCGGTACTACCATCGTCTACAAAAATGATTTCGTAGCTAAAGGAATTTTCATTCATTACGCGCTTAATCCAAGCATGTAATTCTGGGAGAGATTCTTCCTCGTTAAAAAGAGGAATGCAAACAGAGATTTGTAAATTACTCATGTATTATTCGCTAAATTCTGGATTTTCATTTTTGGTAAATGCGGCAACTAATAGGCCAAATAGTGTGTAAAAAATAATAGAAAATAAATAGCCTTTGAATAAACTAATCGGATCAAAACTAGAGCTTTCTTCCAATGCCTTAATCGATTCTTCTATTTGAGACTCATTCATCCCCAAACTTTCCAATTGACTGACCATTTTATTTATAACAACATCTAGCATTTCTATAGCAAAGGCTGGATCTATTACGTTGTAAAGTAAAATGCTAGCAGCTACATTAATAAAACCAGCAGCTATTAAAATCCCCGTACAGGAAGTAAATGCCTGCTTAAAAGAGATGAATCCATTAGATTGAATTCTAAATTTACGTGTATGGTAAATTGGAAAGACAATCATTACGAGTAAAGAACCAAATGAAACTGTGTAGTTGGTGACCAACTCTGGCCCACCTAAGTACGTTGAAATAGTGATGAATACAAGTATCGCACCGAGATTCAATCCATTCTTAAAAATGTGTTGTTTTAATAATTCAGACATAAAATATAGTTTATTTTAAACAAAGATAATAATCTATACAAAAGGCACAACAAGAAATAGTTTAAAGCAAAAAAAACCTCCTGATCTCTCAGGAGGCTTCTTTTAGTATGAATTAAAGACTATTGAACAATTTTCTTTTCAACTGTTCCGTCATTGTATAAGTACAATACAACTTCACCTTTAAATTGATCTTCAACATTGATTTCTTGACCTAACATGTTAACCACTTTTACAAGAGATTTAATGTCATTTGGATGAACATCTACTTCCATGTCAACAGCCCCTTGTGGAACTGGTAAAGACATTGAGATACGCTCATCAGTTGATGGCCAAGTGTAAGCTGCTATAGCAGCATCTGTCTTAATTTGGTAACCTTGTCCTGGAGTAAAGTCTCCAATACCGTTAAATCCAAATTCTGGCCAGTATACTTCAGCGTTATTATCCTTAACAATTAAGATATTCGCTTCAATTGAAGTAAGCGTTGCAGCAACATCTTGAGCAACTGGTAAAGTATAACCTAAGATGTTCCAACCTGCTACGATATCAACAAATATTGGAGAACAAGCGCTCTCTAGAGCAGCTGCTAACAATACTTCTACTGAATCTACATCAGCTTGAGATATACCATCTTCTGGAGTAACAGAAGCAGCACCATCGCCGTAACCATATCCGTAAGATAAGTCAGCTTGAGCATCTACATCTGCTTGACTCACACCATCTTCTGGTACAACAGCATCTAACAATGCTTGAACTGAATCTACATCAGCTTGAGATACACCATCTTCTGGAGTAACGGAAGCAGCACCATCGCCGTAACCATAACCGTAAGATAAGTCTGCTTGAGCATCAACATCTGATTGAGATACACCATCTTCTGGTACAACAGCATCTAATAATGCTTGAACTGAATCTACATCAGCTTGAGACACACCATCTTCAGGAGTTACAGAAGCAGCACCATCGCCGTAACCATAACCGTAAGATAAGTCTGCTTGAGCATCTACATCAGCTTGAGTAATTCCATCTTCTGGAACAATTGCATCTAACTGAGATTGTAAGCTCGCTGCAAGTTCTTCCCATGAAA
>NYWQ01000076.1 GCA_002685115.1 Flavobacteriales bacterium
CGCAGAATGGCTACCACCTCTTTAGATGCTGAGGTAAAACCACCCATAGCCCCACCTAGTGCCTTTCCAAGTGTTCCAGTAATAATATCAACACGCCCCATAACACCACAATGCTCGTGCGTTCCTCTTCCTGTTTTACCTACAAAACCAGTAGAATGACAATCATCAACCATAACCAGTGCATTGTATTTATCAGCTAAATCACAAATCTGATCTAGCTTTGCGATGTAACCGTCCATGGAGAAAACTCCATCGGTAACAATAACTCTGTAGCGTGAAGACTGCGCTTCTTGTAACTTGAGCTCCAAATCTGCCATATCACTATTTTTATAACGGAATCGCTTGGCTTTACACAAACGAACGCCATCTATAATGGAAGCGTGATTCAACTCATCAGAAATTATGGCATCTTCTGCGGTAAACAAAGGTTCAAAAAGACCTCCATTTGCATCAAATGCAGCTGCGTACAATAGGCTATCTTCCATTCCTAAGAAAGCGGATATTTTAGTCTCTAATTGTTTATGAATGTCTTGAGTACCACATATAAAACGAACGGAAGACATACCAAACCCATGTGTATCCAATGTATCTTTTGATGCCTGAACAACATCGGGATGTGAAGACAATCCTAAATAATTGTTAGCGCAAAAATTGATTACATCAATACCAGTATCCACTTTTATTGCTTCTCCTTGAGGTGTAATTATGATACGCTCATTTTTGTACAAACCAGCGGACTTAATCGAATCCAACTCAGCCTGCAAGTGTTTTTTATAATCTTGATTCATATTTAAATGTTACTTATTTATAAGTATTTATTGATTCATTTAAAAACTAAAAAAAACCAACTTGGTTGCGTTTATTTTTTTTAGTGGCACTCTATTTTATCCATGACATTGTTTATATTTCTTGCCACTTCCACATGGACAAGGCTCATTCCTGCCCACCTTTTTTTCTGTTCTAATAGGTTGCGGTTTTGGCTTAACTTTGCCATTATTATCTCTTGCATTAGAATTACTCAAATCGTTTCTAGATGCCGTAAGTTTTGGCGAAGGTCGCCTTAACGATTTCGCTTGTTGCACATCCTTAGGATCTCTAATAGGAAGATTTGCTTTGTATAAGAAAGAAACAATCTCAATATTTAATTTCTCCAACATCGATTTAAACAAATTGAACGATTCAAATTTGTAAATCAGAAGGGGGTCTTTTTGTTCGTAAACAGCATTTTGAACAGATTGTTTTAGATTATCCATCTCACGTAAATGAATTTTCCAGGCCTCGTCAATAATAGCTAGCGTTACATTTTTCTCAAAAGAATTTATTAAAGATTTCCCTTCAGAACCATAAGCCTCTTCTAAATTTGTAACCACCTGCATTGCTTTAGAACCATCAGTAAATGGAACCACAATATTTTCGTAATTCGTATTTGGATTTTCGAAAACGCCTTTTATTACAGGAAAGGCTGTAGTAGCAATCCGTTCCATCTTGGACTGATACATTGTAATGGTTGCCTTNTAGAGCAATTCAGTCAGTTCGTCNTCTTTTNCTTTNGNATACGAATCTTCATCAAAAGGACAATCCATAGCAAAAGATTTAAGCACATCGAATTTAAAGGCTTTGTAATCTTTTTGATCGGAATGATTTTGTACTAAAAGTTGACACATATCAAAACACATGTTTGTGATATCTACCATCAATCGTTCTCCATCAAGTGCATGTCGTCGTCTTTTGTAAACCACCTCACGTTGAGAGTTCATAACATCATCAAACTCCAGTAGCCGCTTACGAACTCCAAAGTTATTTTCTTCTACTTTTTTTTGAGCGCGTTCTATAGATTTTGAAATCATTGAGTGTTGGATCACTTCCCCCTCTTCTAAGCCCATTCTATCCATGAGTTTTGCAATACGTTCGGACCCAAACAAACGCATCAATTTGTCGTCCAAAGAAACAAAGAATTGAGAGGAACCAACATCCCCTTGACGTCCAGCACGACCTCTTAACTGACGNTCNACNCNNCNAGANTCATGNCGTTCNGTACCTACAATAGCTAAACCACCGGCAGCTTTAGCCTCGTCGCTCAATTTAATATCCGTACCTCTACCCGCCATATTGGTAGCAATTGTAACATTACCTGGCTTACCTGCAGCGGCAACAATACTCGCTTCTTGCTGGTGTTTTTTTGCATTTAACACACTGTGATTAACGCCTCTTATTTGAAGAATTCGAGATAGTTTTTCTGAAATATCTACGGATGTAGTACCTACTAAAACTGGACGACCGGATTTAGATAATAAAACAACTTCTTCAACAACTGCATTAAATTTTTCTCTTTGTGTTTTGTATACTTTGTCTTCATGATCAAGTCGAGCTATGGGTCTGTTGGTCGGAATAACAACCACATCCAGCTCATAGATATCCCAAAGTTCTCCAGCTTCTGTCTCTGCTGTACCCGTCATACCAGACAACTTATTGTACATGCGAAAGTAATTTTGCAGTGTAACTGTTGCGTGTGTCTGGGTTGCAGCTTCAATCTTTACATTTTCCTTTGCTTCGATGGCTTGATGCAATCCGTCGGAGTAGCGACGCCCCTCCATAATACGTCCTGTTTGTTCGTCAACAATTTTTACTTTGTTGTCCATCAAGACATAGTCGACTTCTTTTTCAAATAAAGCATAGGCTTTCAGAAGTTGATTCATGGTATGGATACGCTGACTTTTTATTGAAAAGTCTCGCATCAGACTTTCTTTTTCTTCTAGAACATCCTCACCAGCCAATGTTTTTTCTTCTAATTTAGCGAGCTCTGTACCCACATCAGGAAGAATAAAGAAACTATCTTCGGATACGTTAGCAGAGATCAAATCGATTCCTTTATCGGTTAATTCAATCGAATTGTTCTTTTCTTCGATGGTGAAAAACAAATCATCATCGATAACATACATTTCTTTGGATTGATCTTGCATGTAAAAATTCTCGGTCTTCTGAAGCAACATTTTTGTTCCTTCTTCAGCTAAGAATTTAATCATTGCATTGTTTTTTGGAAGCCCTCTAAAAGCTCTAAGTAGTTTTTTACCTGCTTCCTCTTTATTTCCAGCAGCAAAAAACTTTTTAGCCTCTGAAAGTTCAGAGGTAACTAACTTTTTTTGAGCATCGTAAAGCAGTTGAATTTGAGGTTTTAGCTCATTAAATTCGTGTTCATCTCCTTTTGGAACTGGACCAGAAATAATTAAAGGAGTACGAGCATCATCAATTAAAACAGAATCAACCTCATCTACAATAGCATAATTGTGCTCGCGTTGAACCAGGTCTTCAGGAGAGCGAGCCATATTGTCTCTTAAGTAATCGAATCCAAACTCGTTGTTTGTTCCAAAAGTTATATCGCATCGGTATGCCGCTCTCCTGGAATCAGAATTAGGTTGATGCTTGTCAATACAATCTACGCTTAGACCATGAAATTGATACATCGGCCCCATCCATTCAGAATCTCTTTTGGCGAGGTAGTCGTTAACTGTTACAACATGAACACCATTGCCAGAAAGTGCGTTTAAGTAAACAGGAAGTGTTGCAACCAAGGTTTTCCCTTCTCCAGTTTGCATTTCTGCTACTTTACCGTTGTGAAGTACAGAACCACCAATAAGCTGTACATCGTAATGCACCATATTCCAGGTCTGTTCTGCTCCTGAAGCTAACCATTGATTGGACCAAACTGCTTGGCTGCCCTCAATCGTTACAAAATCATGAGAAGCAGCTAAATCTTTATCAAAATCATTAGCGGTAACAATCAATTGTTTGTCTTCTGCCAATCTACGCGCAGTTTCTTTAACAACTGCAAAAGCCTCGGGCATAATCTGGAGTAAAACTTGTTCCGATTTCGCGTAAATAGCTTCACGAAGCTCATCAATCTTCTTGTAAGCTGCTTCTTTTCGGGTAACTTCAACCTCATCCTTATCTAAGGACTCTTGAATGGCCTCAATTTCAGTTTTTTCAAGCTGAACAGCCTGAGCAATCTTATCTTTAAACGCAACTGTTTTGGCTCTTAAACCATCGTTAGAGAGTGCTATAATAGCAGAACTTACCTGATTTACTTTATCGATTATAGGTTTTAATTCTTTTAAATCTTTTTCAGCTTTAGACCCGAAAAGTTTTCCTAGAACATTTTGTATTAGACTCATTTTATATAATTTTCAACGGATAACAAATGTAACTAAAAAGCGGAAACAGAAGGCGCTTAATTCTGATTTATACACGCAAATTCTTAGCCAAAATTATTTAACTGACAAAGCGTCATTTTAAGCTGTGTTAAAACCGGGGTCTCACAGGCTATATAGTATTTGATTTTAGGATTAAGTTTAACCTAAGACATTTATTTATCGCTTATTTTAAATCAAAAAAAAATCCCTCAAAATTTGAGGGATTTTTTTTAATATTCTTCTTCGTTCCAAAGAAAATCTTCTTCGGTGGGATAGTCAGGCCAAATTTCTTCAATCGACTCGTAAGTATCACCNTCATCTTCNATTGCTTGCAAATTCTCAACAACTTCTAGCGGGGCACCCGTACGAATTGAATAATCAATCAACTCGTCTTTAGTTGCTGGCCAAGGGGCATCACTTAAATAGGATGCTAGTTCAAGAGTCCAATACATATTTTGTTTTTCTACTTAATTTATTTTTTTGCAAATATAATTTATTTCAAATACTAAGCAAGTTTTTACCTTACTACTATTTGCCAACTTTTTCAGGAACCCAAGGNGTCTGTTTTACCTCTAGTGTTTTGGCAAGAAAACGAGAAAGCACGAATAAGTAATCTGACAAACGGTTTAAATATTTTACAACTAAAACATCCATCTTACTATGTTCTGCTAGCTCCACCGTTAAACGCTCGGCACGACGACACACGCACCTAGCTACATGACAATAAGACACAGTAGGGTGCCCTCCGGGTAGTACAAAACTTGTTAATGGCTCTAGGGAAGCATCCATTTGATCAATTGCCCCCTCTAAATAAACAACATCATCGAGCTTTATTCGAGGTAGTTTTTTTAACGAATCTTCCCTTTCTGTAGCTAAAATNGNACCTAANGTAAAGAGTCTGTCTTGAATTCNTTCGAGTTCNNTNTTTCTATTTTTNTGAGCAGAGAGGTCGCGCAACANGCCTAAATAAGAATTTAACTCATCTACGGTTCCATAAGCATGGATTCTGGAATTTGCTTTAGAAACCCTAGTTCCTCCAAAAAGAGAAGTTTCTCCTTTGTCGCCCGTTTTGGTATAAACTTTCATACGATATTATAATTTTTCTATGTTGCTGTTTTTTTCATCTGCTTCTACTAAACCATCTCTNAATCGNAATATTCTGTGTGCATGAGATGCAACCTCTTCTTCGTGAGTCACAACAATGAGTGTGTTTCCCATTTGATGAATCTCCTGAAAAAGTCGCATTATATCTAAAGATGTTTTAGAATCTAAATTACCGGTAGGTTCGTCGGCTAAAATAATGGACGGNTCATTTACGAGTGCTCTAGCTACAGCTACTCTTTGTCTTTGTCCTCCAGAAAGCTGGTTGGGTTTGTGATCCATCCGATCTGCCAAACCAACTTTTGCAAGAACCTCTGCAGCTTTCTCATTTCTTTGCTCTTTAGTGAAACCAGCATAGACTAGAGGCAAAGCTACATTTTCTATAGCCGTTAGTCGAGGGAGCAGGTTAAAGGTTTGAAAAATGAATCCTATTTCTTTGTTTCTAATTCTAGCAAGATCGTTGTCTACTAAAGAACTCACATCAGTTCCGTTTAAGTTGTATGCTCCAGAAGAAGGGGTATCTAGACAACCTAACAAATTCATTAAGGTGGACTTTCCACTCCCTGAAGGCCCCATCATTGCTACGTATTCATTCTTGTTTATAGAAACGTCAATACCCTTTAAAGCGCGAACAACCTCTGAGCCTACCGTAAATTCTCTTTTCAACTCTTTTATCCTAATAATGGCATTTGACATTTCTTTCAGCTTTAAATTGANCACTCAATAGATGAGAAATTAAATTAATAAGTTTAACTCATTCGTACAATAAAATGTTGTTTTGCTTGATTTTTATCAAACAACAAAATTCCAAATCGAAACAAATCTATTGAAATGGAAACCTCTTTTGATAAGCAAAACTTATTCCAAATAGTTTGTTTCACNATAGTTTCATGAGGATTTTTTAAAACNACACAATTGTAATTCAAAAAAGAGGCTAAAGATTCCTCTTCTATAGCTGAACAATACAACAAGTCAGCTTTGGCATTTGTTACGAGAGTGAGCCCTTCTCGAGCGAGAATTTCTTTTTCTGAAACTGAGAAATTGAAAGGTTGAGGAACCGATAGTTGTTTTTGTTTTGAAGGAATAGTTAAAGCTAATGCTGCAGGTAGATAAAATTCTTGTAGTCTTACTGAATTTGGTTTGTAAAAAACTGACCAACGAAATAAAAACAAGGCATCCTCTTGAGACAACTGTTTTTTATAGTTTGAAAGTAACCGCCTAAAATCTTTAAAAAAATAAAACTCTTTTTTTGAATGAATCACTTCGTTGTAAAAGTCAAATAAAAAAGGAGAATGCAGGCCGTGGGCATTTACAGCGCGTCTTCTGTAAGTTACATATGACTTTATTTTAAACCAACTNTTTNGCATCACTACANNAACTCTGCTAANTCCATCCAACGATTGGTNTTGAATNCTATTTCNTCNTCTATTTCCTTTAANCGCACGCCTAATTCTTTCATCTTTTCGGCATCTAATCCGGNATCNTTAAACTGCGNTCCTATGGCTACTTTTTCTTGCTCAAGNNNATCTATTACNGACTCTATGGTGTCGTATTCTTTTTTCTCGTTGTAGGTGAGTTTTCTTTTTTCAGAAGCTCTGTCTTTAACGGGGTCTTTTAACTTGGGCTTGTCTATTTTAAGTTTTCCATCGGCAGCAACATTCTCTCTATAATCTGTATAGTTTCCAGGAAAATCTTTAACCTGACCTTCCCCTTCAAAAACAAACAAATGATCAACCAATCTGTCCATAAAATAACGGTCGTGAGAAACCGTAATCATACAGCCTTCAAACTCGTCTAAAAAATCCTCCAATACCTTTAGTGTAATTAAATCTAAATCGTTGGTAGGCTCATCAAGAATTAAAAAGTTAGGGTTTTTCATGAGTATGGTAAGCAGGTACAATCGCTTTTTCTCTCCTCCACTTAATACAGATACATGTTTCCATTGCGCATCTTTAGTAAACAAAAAGCGTTCAAGCATTTGAGCAGCCGTTAATTTTCGACCTCCGGCTAAAGGAATGTATTCTGCAATGTCGCGAACAATTTCGATCACGCGCTTGCCTTCGTCCATTTTCATGCCGCTTTGCGTGTAATATCCAATAACCACTGTATCACCGGTAACTATTTTACCTGCATCTATGGTTTCTGTTCCAGTGAGCATATTTAATACGGTTGTTTTTCCAATACCATTTTTACCAACGATACCAATACGGTCTCTTTTTTTAAACGTGTAGGTAAACTGATCTAATATTTTNAGATCACCNTANGATTTAGAAACTTTGTGTAATTCTAATATTTTAGANCCNAGACGNGTCATCTGGACTTCNAGTTGAACCTTNTCGTTTTTNATTNTCTTTTTGGCAGATTTTTCTACATCGTAAAAACTNTCAATACGCGCTTTAGACTTGGTTCCACGGGCTTTTGGTTGTCTTCGCATCCATTCCAGCTCCTTGGTGTATAAATTTTTGGCTTTATCTATGTTGGTTTGCATCACCGCTTGACGCTCTTGCTTTTTTTCTAAATAATACGTGTAATTGCCTTTGTAACGATACAAATCACCCTCTTCTAACTCTAAAATCTCGTTGCAAATTGCATCTAAAAAATAACGGTCGTGGGTAACCATAAACAAGGTTACATTTTCTTTTGTTAAAAATTCTTGCAACCATTCAATCATGGCTAAGTCCAAATGATTGGTGGGCTCGTCAAGGATTAAAAAATCGGGTTGCTCAATCAGTATTTTGGCTAAAGAAAGCCTTTTCTTTTGCCCCCCAGAGAGAACGGATAGCTCTTGCGTTAACTCGTCTAATTTTAATTTAGATAATATGGTTTTTACTTTAACCTCGTAGTCCCAGGCTTCCAATTGGTCCATTTTATCAAATGCTTTTTGAAAAGCATCTGCATTTTCTGGATTTAAAAGTGCTTCTTCGTATTCTTGAATGGCAGAAAGTAGTGGATTTTCAGACTCGAATATTGCTTGGTAAACAGTTTTGGCATTGCCAAAATAAGACTCTTGTTGCAAAAAAGCAATACGTATGCCTTTGCGAAACACAACCAGCCCTGTATCTGCAGACTCTACACCAGCTAAAGCTCTTAATATGGTAGTTTTACCAGTTCCATTTCTGGCTACTAATGCCACTTTTTGACCTTGATCTATACCAAAGTTAAGTCCTTTAAAAAGTGTTTGAATCCCGTAGGATTTACCTAAATCTTGTACAGATAAATAATTCATGACACGAAGGAATCCCTTACAGGATGTTTAAACTGAAAACAATAAAGCATCAGAAATTATAAAATAAAAACTTGTTACACTACGCAATGATTCGAAAAATCCTTTGCTTGTAATTTATACAAAAGAACGAAAAAAAGGCTTAAAAAACTCAAAATAAGCAAGCTCATCCCAAAAGAATTCTGAGTGGATTTAGGTTTTGTTTATTTGGCCAATCAAAGTTTCAATCTGTAAAGTAATAACTGAAGTTAGACACCTTGAATTACCTTGCAGGTAGAAAGAAAAAAAATCTGTTTTATGAGATTCAAATAAAGTATAAACACCCTTTGTATTGGGTTGATGAGTTAAGCAAACAAAAAAGGTACTTACATGGTATTAAATTACAGAATTTCATATTTAGAAACTCCGATAAAATGAAAAGTCAAATAATTGAATTGATTGAGCGTAAAAGGGGTTACCAATTACAAATGACTAAGCGTAAAATGGGTTACCAATTACAAATGAAATTATAAACTCAAAGGGTTACCACTTACAAGTTCAAGTATAGGTGTAATAGGTAATAAAAAAACCCATAATTTAAAAGAAAGTCAGTCCCTTTTTTTTGTTTCTTTTAAAATC
>NYWQ01000077.1 GCA_002685115.1 Flavobacteriales bacterium
GGCTGAAAATGGCTGATGAGTGGAAAAGAGATAAAAAACAAGGTACAAGTTGGTGTGTTTAAACCTATAAATCCATCAAGTTGTCTTTCGTCAATGTTAAACTTAGCTAAACGATAAGCTGAAAATGCTGGTATTAAAAGCGCAACAAAGGCATAACTTGACAACGAACTGTCTTCTAATAAATGAAAAACAACCGAACCTGGAACGACTCCAAAGCTCACCATATCAGCTAACGAGTCTAATTCTCTTCCCATTGGCCCAGATACTTTTAACAAACGTGCAGCCAAACCATCTGTAAAATCAAATACAGCAGATAAGCCAACAAAGTAAGCAGTAAAGATTAAATTAGCATGAAAACTAAAGTATAAAGCAAGGCAACCACAAATAAGATTTGAGATTGTTAGTAGGTTTGGAATGTGTTTTAGCATCTGAAACTTATATTTGTAACAAATAAAAGCAATTTATTGCATTTGATTTCTAAAATATGAAATTTGTAAAATATATTCTCATTTGTCTTTCAACAGTAGTGCTGTTTTATAGTTCATGGCCACCAAACGCATTGCCTGGATTTATATTTTTCGCATTTTGCCCTATTTTATTCTTAGTTTTCAACTTTAATCCTTCTCATACAAGGTTTAAAAACCTGTATCTCTTTGGCTTATTACTTAGTATTTTCTTCTGTTTAAACTTTGCATTGACCTATTGGGTAATTTATGCGCATTGGCTTGGAGGTATATTTGCCTCCGTTTTTAATGCTTTTTTAATGACTACTGTCTTTTTAGTGGTCCATAAAATAAAAGCTAAACTAGGTAAAAAACAAGCCCTTATCTCCTTCCCTATTTTATGGTTGGCTTTTGAGTACCTTCACCTCAATTGGGAAATGAGTTGGCCTTGGATGAGTTTAGGTCATGTTTTTTCTGACTATCCGAATTGGATCCAATGGTACGAATACACTGGTGTATTAGGTGGTTCAGCTTGGGTATTAGGTATCAACACAATTGTATATATTAGTTTTGAGAATTTTATAGAAAAGAAACGAAGCTATTCGCCCATACTTTTTTGTTTTTTAGGTTTAACTATTCCACTTATCTGCTCTAACAAACTAACAAAGCAAAGAACAATTGGAACTGATGAGAAAGTGAATATCGTTTTGGTTCAACCAAACTTTGAACCTCACAAGCAAAAGTTTACAATCCCTCAAGCTAAACAAATACAAAAAGTAGCTACAATGCTAGAGGCTATTTGGGACAAAAACCCAGACCTTATAATACTTCCCGAAACTTTTATTACAGATTGGATTTGGGAGTCGAGAATAGAAACATCGGCTGTTATTATAAAGATGAAGTCTTGGCTAAAAAACCATCCAAATACACAAATTGTAACCGGAGCGTCTACTGGAAAAATTTTACAAAAAAAAGACGCTGTAAAACCTACGGCAAGAACCAGTACAAACGGCACCGTTTATGAAATTTTTAATACGGCTCTATTAATTACAGACAAACAAGAAACACAAATTTTTCACAAATCTAAACTTGTACCTGGAGCAGAAATGACACCATTTTCGTACATTCTAAAACCGTTTTTCGATAAATTCCCTATGAAAATTGGAGGCAGTATTGGGAATTTTGGAACCAACGATTCGCTCCAGAATTTTACGAGTTTAAAAGGAACATTTACACCAACAATTTGTTACGAATCTATCTATGGAGAATACGTTAGCAGTTTTCACTCCTTAGGCTCAAACTGGATTTGCATTATCACCAACGATGGTTGGTGGGGCAATACATTTGGACATCAACAACACCAATCGTACGCTCGGCTAAGAGCGATAGAAAACAGAAAATATGTAATCCGATCTGCAAATACAGGAATCAGCTCTGTGATTAAACCAATGGGTAAAGTAGAACAGTTTTTACCCTATGGAAAAGAGGGTGTTATTGAGTCGGAAATCACAAAACACAATCGAGTTACCTTTTACGCAAAACACGGAGATTATATTGGAAGACTAGCTTCTTTTCTTGGAATTATTTATCTTTTGCAATTAATTCTCGTAATTTTAAAAAACAATGTTACCAACTTAAAAAACGAATAAAATGAGTTCAATTTTAAAATCTTTTTTAATGGTGTTAGTCCTCTTTCTAGTAAATGGATGCAAAGGGGATAAATCGCCNTCTTCAGATTGCAAAGCCCCTTTTGTAATAAATATGGATGTTGTTGTAGCAAACGATCCTCTGGANCTACAAACGAAACTCTATACGGATTATAAAGAGCGAAATTTTAAAGTAGAACTTTTTAAATTTTACCTTTCTAATTGGGCATTAGAAAAAAAAGATGGCTCAATGGTTNCTTTAAATCAAGTCAATTTAATTGACTTTTCATCTTCAAGTGATTTAAATATANNAGCGGAAATTGATACCGGAAGCTATAAAAATATTCATTTTGGCATTGGGCTAGACTCTATTACAAACGCATCTGATCCTGCCGTTTTCGAAAGCACAAATCCTTTAAGTATTGCTCAAAACACCTACTGGAACTGGGCCTCAAAATACAAGTTTTTCATGATCGAAGGAAGGGTAGATTCTTCGGGAGGTACAAATCCAAACTTAGCTTTCTCTTACCACACAGGCTTTAACGATCTTTACAGAGAAGTAACCCTATCCTTAAACGATTTAATGGTAAACACTAATGGCGACTCTCTAATCCTGGAGCTTGACATCTCAAAAGTTGTGGATGGATCGTATGGAACCGTAGACTTTGTATCTGAAAGCTTCTCTCACGCTACAGACGAAACAGGTATTACAGAAACTATTTCGAATAATTTACAGAACTCTTTTTCAATTAAATAAAATACATACATTTACAAAACTAATTTATTAAATAATAAAGCATGAAATACATCTATCTACTCATTTTATTTTTCTCTCTCACCTATAAATCCTTTTCAACTGACACAACTAAAGTTAGAATTCATGACCATACAGACATGACTTGGAACGGAAACTACGATGAGTGGGGATTACTTCCCGACGAAACNACTGAATANCGTAAAATCTTAATGCATTANACTATGGGATGTGCTACAGGNGGTTGTTCAGACTGGGATTANACCACAAAGGTANTNNTAAGACATAGAACTGGCGAAAGAGACTCTACACTTCAAGAAGCNCCAAGTTTTACGGTAAATGGAAGTAATTTAGATACCCTTNTATTTTCAGACGTTTCNTACATTCATTATTGGGATACGCTAANCAACTCCTTNGACTCCNTCCTTTCAGATTCTCTTGAAATNATTCTATTTAACGACTCACTAAACCCAACCACACCATCAGACACTTTGTACAAACATCAAACGGAGTTTTACAATATGGTTTTTGACACAACGGGTCATGTTATCGATTCTATTTACGTTGCAGCGACAGATACTTTTACAACAAACTACTTCAACTGGNATCAGGTATTCGATGTAATAGAAGATTATGAATTGGCTCGTGTTATCACCCCATATGGAGGCTATTTAGATGACGATTGGGAATTCAAAACTACTTTTGATGTGACTGATTTTGTTNAAGTATTAAGAGATTCAGTAGAAATTAGATGCCGCTACAGCGGGTGGTCATCAGGCTTTAGTGCAACCCTTGATTTTGAATTTATTGAAGGAAAACCCGCTCAAGATGTTTTAAAAATTGATCCCATTTACTCGGGCAATTACAATTACATAAACGGATCAGATTTTNAGACTAACAAATTAGTACCTAAAAGATTTTTAATAGATGAAAATACAACAGCAGCCAAAGTAAAAATGTGTGCTACAGGACATGGTTTTGACAACAGTCAATATGCAGCAGAATTTAAACCTATTAATTATTATGTTAAAATTGATGGCCTACAAACACACACTCAATTAAATTGGGATGCCGATTGCGGGGAAAACCCTATTTACCCGCAAGCAGGAACATGGTTGTACGATAGAGCCAATTGGTGTCCGGGTAAAAGAGCTCAAGTATTTGAACATGAAATTAGCCCTTACATTACTCCAGGAGACTCTTTAGAGGTAAATATTGACTTCCAATCGTATTCTTGGTCAGGAACACAAACACCTTCTTATTCTATTGAAACTCAATTGGTACAATACAAAGAAGCTAATTTTTCAAATTCAGCAGAAATTGTAGACATCATAAAACCTTCATTAAAAGACGAATACAGCAGAAAAAACCCGGTGTGTGGAAAACCACTTATTGTTATTGGAAATTATGGAAGCACTCCTCTTACCTCTTTAGAGATAGAATATAAAGTAGTGGGAGGATCAAGTCACACCTATCAATGGACAGGAAATCTTGCATTTACTCAAACAGAAGAAGTTGAATTACCAAATGTTGTAAACTGGCAAGAAGCTGAAAACACTTTTGAGATTACTCTAAAACGGCCTAATGGACTAACAGATGAATATCCAAAAAACAACCACATGCAATCGCAATACGAACCCGTACCAAACTACCCAGAAACTTTTTCAATTTGGTTGGCAACGAACAGCGGAGTACTTAACACAAATACTCAAGAATCTGAAACAAGTTGGAATATTTACGATACCTACGGAACTGTAGTCTTTTCTAGTGGAAGTTTACTTGCAAATACTACTTACAAAGACACCTTAACCTTTAATCCGGGTTGCTATACATTTGTTCTAGAAGATGCTGATGAAGATGGTTTGAACTATTTTGCTAACGATGATGGAAGTGGCTCAATACGATTTAAGAGAGTGCCCGGTTCGTGGCTAAATAATTTTAATAGTAATTTTGGAACAAATATAGTTCACCAATTTACCGTGGATTACCAAACAAACCTATCAGAAGTTAAAGGTAATAGCTTTGAGCTTTTCCCAAACCCTGTTTCAAACCAAGTTAGTATAAGTGTGACCCTAAATAAGCCTGAAAAAATTGACATTATTATTTTTAATAGCTTGGGACAGGAAATGGAAAGGATTACCAAAGAGAATTTNACGAATGGCGAAGAAACTTTTAATACGAGTTACTATACTCCAGGAATCTATTTTTGTAAAATAAAACATGAAAGCGATGATCAGGTTCGTAAATTCGTAATACTTGACTAATGCAACTATAACATAAACAAAAAAGCCCTCCAAGTGGAGGGCTTTTTTTATTTAAAAGTAAACTAATTTTTATATTATGCTCATAAAAACCTATGGAAGTGCCGTATACGGAATTGGCGCAACCACAATTACCATTGAAGTAAATATTGCAAGAGGCGCTAAATTTATATTGGTTGGTCTGCCAGACAATGCAGTAAAAGAATCCAAAGAACGAATTCATGTAGCCATGTACAATCAAGGATACAGATGGCCAAGATTTAAAGTAGTGGTAAACATGTCNCCNGCAGACATCAGAAAAGAAGGATCGGCTTATGACCTTCCTATTGCAATGGGNGTATTNGTCGGTTCTAAACAAATAACAGCAAAAAACATTGGATCCTACGTTATTATGGGAGAAGTCTCCTTAGACGGAACCCTACAAGCCATAAAAGGAGCTTTACCCATAGCTATTCAAGCAAGGAAAGAAGGCTTTGAAGGATTGCTATTGCCAGTACAAAATGCAAAGGAGGCTGCCATAGTCGACGGATTAAAAGTATACGGAATGAAGACACTAAAAGAGGTTTGTCAGTTTTTTGAAAATACCGAAAAAAGGAAACCCGAATATGTAAATACAAGACAACTTTTTAAAATACAACAAAACAATAATTTAAGTGATTTCTCGGAGGTTAAAGGACAAAAGAATATCAAAAGAGCTCTAGAAATAGCCGCAGCTGGAGGGCATAATGTTATTTTAATTGGCCCACCTGGTGCTGGGAAAACGATGCTCGCAAAAAGATTTCCAAGCATTTTACCTCCCCTATCGTTAGGCGAAGCCTTAGAAACAACTAAAATACATTCCGTAGCAGGACAATTAAAAGGAGATGCATCTTTAGTGGCGATACGTCCTTTTCGAGCTCCTCACCACACAATATCAGACGTAGCTCTTGTTGGTGGTGGATCGGTACCGCAGCCTGGCGAGATATCGTTAGCCCACAACGGAGTTTTGTTTTTAGATGAACTGCCCGAATTTAAAAGAAGCGTTTTAGAAGTTATGAGGCAACCTTTGGAAGATCGTGTTGTCAACATTTCCAGATCTAAATTTAGTGTAGCGTTCCCTGCAAGCTTCACCCTTTTAGCATCAATGAACCCATGCCCGTGTGGATTTTACAACCATCCAGAAAAGCAATGTCTTTGCGCTCCTGGAATAGTTCAAAAATACCTCAATAGAGTATCGGGACCATTACTAGATCGAATAGATTTACATGTAGAAGTAACACCCGTGGGTTTTGAAGAGCTCACCAACTTAACCAAGACTGAATCGAGTTTAAGTATCCGATCAAGAGTTATTAAAGCTAGAGAAAACCAAAATAAAAGATTTAAAAATACAAACATACACTGCAATGCACAAATGAGTAGCTCAATTTTAAAACAACACGGCAGTATAAAAAAAGAAGCCATGAGTATATTAAAATTAGCGATGAAGAAACTAGACCTAAGTGCGAGAGCTTACGATAGAATTTTAAAAGTTTCTAGAACAATTGCAGACCTAGACAACAGCAAAATTATAGAAACAATTCACCTAGCAGAAGCCATTCAATACCGAAGTTTAGACCGTGAGGCATGGGCAGGCTAATAAAACCAAGGTATTTAAAATACTACTTTATGCAAAATTAAACCTGAGGAAGGTGCTATTCTGTTCATTTGAGAACCATCATAGTTTGTTAAACTATTCTGTAAATCTAGCAGATTCCACTCACCTCTTCCAACAGCAAGCAAAGCTGCAAACATTAAACGAACCTGGTAGCGTAAAAAACCCTTAGACCGAACTTTAAAAACAAAAGTATTAATGGGTGCATACGTTTCTATAAAACGAGTATTTGGTTCTATTTTAGAAGTTAAAATAGTGCGCTCAAACAGGGTGTTCTCAGAAGGCTTACTTACATACCTCTTAAAATTGTGTGTCCCTAAAAACAAAGCTGCTGCTTGTTGCATCGAGGCAATGTCTAATTCCATTCCGAAATGTCTAATGATAGGGGCGTTAAAAGGGTGCGATTTCT
The DNA here is from genome assembly GCA_002685115.1 of Flavobacteriales bacterium. GTDB lineage: Bacteria > Bacteroidota > Bacteroidia > Flavobacteriales > UBA7430 > UBA6772. The sequence continues at coordinate 7,144 of NYWQ01000077.1, forward strand.
CACCAAAAGAAAAATAATAATGGTATTCCTTAATTTTAGGATTCTGAATTATATTAAAATCAGCAGAAGTCTCTTTAACAGATGTAACCCGAATGTCAGAAGGTAACTCACTATTCAATCTATTCATAAGAAATAATTCATCTGAAAATTCATCTAAAAAAAGCTCAAAAACAAAATCATCAGCAGAAACCTTAGCATCAGTTCTTCCACAGCCCAAGGTTTTAAAGTTATCATGACCTAAAACAAACTTAAATGTTTTATCTACCATTCCTTGTATCGTCTTTAGTTTGTTCTGCTTCTGCCATCCGTGATAGCGAAAGCCTAAAAACTCAATTCTAATAAGGTAATACGAAGACCATTTTGACATAAAAACAAATACAAGTTAAGCGGTACATATGCTTATACAAATAAACAGAAAATCTATTGGCAATCAAACAGAAATACAAATATCAAATTGTACGCATTTTTTAATCTGAAATCCTCGGTACAAAATTATTGATTTAATCGTTTAAGTCTAATCCAGAAAGAAGGCCCTATTCTTAAAGACAGTTGACTATTTTTTAAAAATTTAAGTAAACCATTTTCCCGCTAACAAGTGTCAAGAGGGTAATATCATTCAAATAATCAATTAATAATTCAAATAAAAAAGAAGTACATAAAATCGTCTAATTTCCAATAAAATAAATCAAAGCCTAATTAGTACTTGATGAATAGTATCAAATAAACAAAACATCATAATTGAAATCAAATTAGGGTATAAAAACCTTAATCTCTGAGAAAAAGGGATTCACCAGCAGAATACAATTTTTATCTGTAGTGTATTCCACTTTTAATAAAATAGTTTAAATAATTAATTCTTTTTTAAAAAAATAGTATATTTACATATATATATA
>NYWQ01000078.1 GCA_002685115.1 Flavobacteriales bacterium
CAGGTATGGTAAATCTTGACCAAAGTTGTTTTGCTTAATTTCTTTGAGCTTTACTTCCGTATACGTAGTTGGGGTTTTTTCATTTGCACGAGTGGCAGAAACGGTAACTTCGTCTAAAAGCTGTGTATTTTTAGTTAAAACCACCGTAATTTCCGCGTTGGCATTGGCCAAATTAACGGTTTTACGAAGTGGCACAAAACCAACTCTAGTAAAGTTTAACAAGTATTCTCCAGGGTTTAAATTACCAAACACAAAAACTCCGTCTTGATTCGTGTAGGTTTTAAAATAGGTTTCTTGGATTTCTACTTGTACGCCGGAAAGTGTTGTTCCGTCGTTTGCTTTTACAATCCCTGAAATGTTTTTTTGGGATAAAGCGACCAAGGGCATAAATAATAAAATGCCGAAAATTTTTGAGATAATTCTTGTTTTCATATTGTTTAGATATAAACCAAGAACAAGGGGCTAATTCTACAGTATTCGTATTAGCTTTTTTATCACTTCCCTTCGCAGGCATTATCCTGAGCAGGTTAAATGGGTATAATCTCAGCCGCTTGTGTAAAGCAGCACCCCTTAGAGACGGTACAAAACTACGTCAAAGTTTTTAAATTATCGCCAGCGCTTGCAAACTTTTTTCAATTCTATTTTGAGGGCTTCCACTTACCACAATATAATTTTTGTTATGCTGGTGTAAGGATTCTTTGTAAAGCTCAAAAAGCTGGGCTCTAGAGTTGGGCGTTTCTCTNAGCTCGTCNTCTTCCCATGGTATATCTGGGCTGCATAAAATGTGCAAATCAAATAAATCTTTACGAACCGTTTCTAAAATATAGGCGGATACATTGCCGTATTTGAATTGAGACCAAACCTCAAAAACAGAAAAATCAGTATCGCAAATGAGTAATTGGTTTTTAACGTTCTCGATGCTTTCAAGCTGTCCTTTCGCCATACAATCTAAATCTGATTGTTTATAAGCTCCTTTCGTGTTTTTTAGATAAGCACGTGCATATTCTGAAACAAAAGCAACCTTAAAATACTCAGAAAGAGCCTTACACAAGGTGGTTTTACCCGAGGATTCTGGCCCGGTTACAGCAATTCTTAACATGAGACTTGTTGTTTGTATTCTTTTNNCCAGGCACGCAAACCGTATACCGCNAATANAGTAAAANTTGCGTACTGAACTGCCGTTAAATAATAAGCTCGCTCTGCATATAAATAGATAGAAATCAAATCTATAACAATCCAATACACCCAATTTCCCAATATTTTACGCGTTACCATATACGTAGCCGATAAGCTGTAACAAGTGGTAAATGCATCTACATAAGGGTTGGCTTGGTTGGTGTATTTTTGNAANATNAAACCAATAAGTAAGGCTAAAAACCCACTTAGTAAGCTNTTTAAAAAATNATTCTTTAGAGACCATTTTCTCACACGAGCATGCGCTGAATTAGCATTCTTCCAACTTAACCAACCTACAATTGCCATAGCAACGTAAAAAAGCTGAAGAATAGATTCGATATACAAATTGCCCACATAACAGAGGTATACAAAAAGAGCCGAACCTATAAAAGCAAACAACCAACACAAAATTGATTGCCTGGCAGCCAGAATTACGTAGATGATGCTTGAAAGAACAGCGAACCATTCAATACCAGAAGTGGCTTTTACGCCATCCCATACACTAATGAAAAATGACATGAACTGGATTTTAAATATTGACAACTAAGATGTTCCACAAAACTAAAATATAGATTGACTTAAAAAAGTTTTCTCTGATTAAAACCCAAAAATAAAAATAGCTCAGCGTATTATTTAAAATCAAACCTACAAAATTGATATGAATTTAAAAATAGAAATACACAGTTAAAATTAGTACATGCTACTATCCGAAGTTTAAAGAGGGCAAAAAACAGATCAATTAAAGGGCTTATGTAATGCGCTATGAAAGACGGCAATTTTAGTTGACAAATACATCCCAATTATTTTTAATGAGAGATAAATGGAACAATAATTGATAAATCATATGAAATAAATAGTGCCCCCTAAACAGCTTTCCCTCATGCATAAAATATATTGTTTGTTTTTTATTGGTCAAGTATTACTAGCTCAAACAGTCATAAACGAATATTCTGCAGCTAACTTTACGAACTATACAGATAACTATGGCGACTATGAAGATTGGTTTGAATTGTACAATACAGCCAACAGCAGCCAAAACTTAGGAGGCTATTATTTAAGTGACAAATCCAGTAATTTAACCAAATATAAAATACCAAACAACGTACAAATAGAAAGCAATGCTCAACTACGTTTTTTTGCTTCTGGCCGAAATGTTCAGAACGGAAATGACNTTCACACCAATTTCAAAATACACCAAACCAAAGGAAATGAATGGGTTATTTTAACNGCTCCAGACGGACTAACCGTTATTGACTCCGTTTTTGTAAAACCTTGTTTAACAAATCAATCGAGAGGCCGATACACGGATGGAGCTGAGGAATGGGGCGTTTTTACAAACCCCAGCCCNATGGCGGNAAACAACAATGCATTTGAGAGGTATGCAAACACACCAAACTTCTCTACTGCACCGGGCTTCTANCCTAGTTCAGTTTCAGTNACANTTAGTACCACAGAGCAGAATGCTGAAATCTATTACACAACAGATGGNTCCTACCCTAACATCGGGTCAAATTTATATACAAATCCTATAGACATTAGCGCAACAACCGTAGTAAAAGCAACAACCGTAAGTGCCAACGCGGAAATTTTAAATAGTTTTATGGAATACGGCACGTTTTTTATTAACGAAACCTTCACCATGCCTGTTCTATCTGTTTCTGGAGATGAAATTGACGAATTGCTCAGTGGAGATGAAATTAAACCGCTCGGAACTTTTGAATATTTCAAACAAAATGGTGAATTAGCAGACAAAGCCAGAGGCGAATTTAACGAACATGGAAACGACTCTTGGGGCTATGACCAAAGAGGGTTTGACTACATCACCAGAGATCAATTGGGCTACAACTACGCTATTAAAGACGAGTTGTTTCGCACCAAAAACAGAAACAAATACCAACGCTTAATCATAAAAGCAGCTGCCAACGATAATTATCCCTTTGCTTATGGCGGGAGCGGAGCACATATTAGAGATTCGTACGTGCAATCACTCTCACAAATTGCTGATTTAAGAATGGATGAACGCTCTTTTGAGCCCTGCATACTATTTTCGAACGGAGAATATTGGGGCTTGTATGAAATTAGAGAAAAAGTAGACGACAAGGACTTTACAGATTATTACTACGATCAAGATTCGGTTTCATTCCTTAAAACTTGGGGAGGTACATGGGTAGATGTAATCTCTGATGGACAAACTGAACAATCCGTTGAGGATGACTGGGAAGCTATAAGGAATTACATAACCAGTAACGACATGAGCATCCCCGAAAATTACAACTACGCCAAAAGTGTTTTTAACATGGGCAGCTTAATTGATTATTTCATATTAAATACATACGTTGTAAACGCAGATTGGCTTAACTGGAATACGGCATGGTGGCATGGACTTAAAGAGAACGGAGAAAAGAAAAAGTGGCGGTATGTTTTGTGGGATATGGACAATACCTTTGACCATGGGGCAAATTACACGAACATCCCAGACCAAAACCCAGACTCAGACCCCTGCGATCCGGAAAACTTAGGTGATGATGAAACTGGAGAGCAAGGACACATCCCTATTTGGAATGCTTTATTAAACAACGAAGAGTTTTTTGCAGATTACATCAATCGATGGACCGATCTATCCAATAGTTATTTTAGTTGTGACTTTTTAATTGGACACCTCGACAGTTTAATCGATATTATTGAACCAGAAATGCCTGCTCAAATTGAAAAATGGGGTGGCAATTACACGACTTGGGTAAACAATGTGCAAGACATGCGCGATTTTATCACCACTAGATGTGAAATTATTAACGGTGGTATATTAAACTGCTACGAAGACGAGTTTAACATCGATGGCCCTTATGATGTAACCATTGTAGTTGAGCCGCCACTATCTGGAGAAATTAGTTTAAATGGATTTGACCTAGACCAAAGCCCCTTTAACGGTCAATATTTTGGGGGTGTATTGCAAGAGATTGAAGCGACTGCAAATCCAAATTACACATTCGATTACTGGGAATTTAGCAACGGAACACCTGTCATGGGAACCAGCAATACGTTGGAGTATTTCTTGAGCTCAGGGCAAACTATTACAGCTCATTTTACGCCAAATAACACGCTCATTCTACCGCCTGGAAATGACGGTACTTTGGTCATTAACGGAACTTCTTTTACTTCTTTTCCCGATACTATTGCCGTTATGGAAACCGTGAGCCTTGAAGCCATCCCTGACCTTGGATTCTTATTCGATTACTGGACCATTTCTAATGGTACAATTGACGACCCAACAAACCCAAACTCAACTGCTACCCTACTGGGGAATAGTACAATAACCGCAGTATACATACCAAACCCAGTACTTACCGTTGCTACAAACACGGTTGGAACTGTAGTAATTAATGGCGTTAATTACAACAACTTTCCACAAAGTATATACCTGTACGGAACAAATTCTATACAGGCCATTGCACCGGTAGGATATCAATTTGACTATTGGACCTACAACGGAGAAAACATAAGTAGCACGCAAAACACCAACACAACCATAGACATTTTTTCTAACGCTGCCCTAAAAGCACATTTTAGTAAAATTAAACTCCAAGTTTTATTTGACATCTCACACCCTAGCGGAGGAACTATTTTTCTGAACAACGAAGTTATTTCGGATATGCCCGTAAACAGAACCGTTTACTACGGAGACATTTATACGATTGAGATTGTCCTTAACCCAAATTATTTGTTGGGAAATTGGGAAATTGAAAATTCAACAAATACAACACAACAAACCTTTACACTGGCTTTTACAGAAAATGAGACCATAACGGCACTATTGAACAAACAAGTGCACTTAACCGTAAGCGTAGAACCTGAGAATGCAGGTATAATTTTAGGAGATGGAACAGAACTCCTTCAAAGCCCCTCCTTCCAAACGTATCTTGAAAATACAAGCATCAATCTTGAGGCAATACCTGAACTAGATTATAAATTTGATTACTTTGTTCGAAACCAAGGTATACTTTCCAACGAGCTAAACTTTGAATACACAATTGAGCATGACGACACCCTAAGAGTTCTTTTTAGTGAAAAAGAACTGACACTATTTATCCCTAATAGTTTTACGCCTAATGCCGATGGGTTAAATGATGTGTTTAAACCAAAAGGTAATTTGGCTAAAATTAAAGAGTACGAACTGCTCATTTTTGACAGTTGGGGTGAATTGGTGTTCCAATCTAACGAAATAAATGAGGGATGGAATGCTCAGAATATCGACTACAGCACTACAAATGTATTTATGTATAAAATTACACTTCGCTCCGCATTAACAAATGATCGGTTTGAATACAAAGGTACTGTTTCGGTTTTATAGCTAACACAGGTATAGCGATGCCCTAAACTTGTTGAAAATTCTTCTATATTTACGCATCAAATATAAAAATGATGCAAAAAGAAAAACAACTTTCATTGGGAGTAGCCTTGTTACCTATCCTTTTTTTAATTGTCCTACTTTCTTTAAACGTCTATTATTACGGAGACGATTCGCTCGCTGGAGCCAACCAAATAGCCTTGCTTTTAGCGGCTGCTTTTTGCACTGTTTTAGCGACTAAAAGAGGGGCTAAATGGGAAAAGCTACTCGAAGGAATAAAAAACAGTATTTCTGACGCCTTGCCTGCGCTGCTTATTCTTCTGGTTATTGGATCTTTGGCTGGAACTTGGCTCATTAGTGGTATCGTACCCGCCATGATTTATTACGGTTTGCAAATTGTGAACCCTACTTATTTTCTAGTTGCAGCATGTATCGTTAGTGCTATTATTTCTTTAGCAACTGGCTCATCCTGGTCAACAATAGCTACTATTGGTGTTGCCTTATTAGGAATTGGACAAGCAATTGGTATGTCTGAAGCAATGGTTGCAGGAGCCGTCATTTCTGGCGCTTATTTTGGCGATAAAATGTCGCCATTATCAGACACTACCAATTTAGCTCCAGCCATGGCAGGAACAAATTTAATAGCGCACATCAAATACATGACTTACACAACCGTTCCTTCCATTGTAATTACACTGGTTCTATTTTTAATTATTGGGCTTAACCTAGAAACAAAAACATCTCCAGATGATATTGATGTAATACTAACAGCCTTACAATCAAAATTCAACATTAGCCCTTGGTTGTTTTTAGTACCCGTAATCGTAATCATTTTAATAGTAAAAAAAACACCCGCTATACCAACCTTATTTGCAGGTACGTTATTAGGTGCAATTACCGCAATTGTTGCCCAACCTACGATTATACTCGAACTGGGCGGATCAACCGACTTTTTCAAAGCAGCTTTCGTTTCAGTAATTGATGCCATGAGTCGAGAAATCAGCATTTCAACAGCTAATGAAATGATCAATGGATTGTTAAGTACGGGCGGAATGTACGGTATGCTCAATACCGTTTGGCTTATCATATGCGCTATGTGTTTTGGAGGGATCATGGAGGCTTCGGGGTTCTTAAAAAGAATTTCTAATGCCCTTATGAGTTTGGCAACCAACACGGCATCTTTAGTAGCCACAACCACTGGAACGTGTATTTTCTTTAACATGACAGCTTCTGATCAATATTTAGCGATTGTGGTTCCGGGTAAAATGTTTAAAAATGCCTATAAAGATATGGAGCTGGCTCCAGAAAACTTGAGTAGAACACTAGAAGACTCGGGTACGGTTACCTCTGTATTAATTCCGTGGAATACCTGTGGAGCTACTCAAGCAGGTATACTTGGAGTAGGAACATTAACCTACTTGCCTTTTTGCTTCTTTAACATTATTAGCCCCTTAATGACCATACTATATGCTGTAGTAGGCTATAAAATAAAGAAACTAAAAACTTAATTTTTACCTTTTTCCTTTAGTATATCTAATGGCTTACCTAAATTCGCAAAAAATTTACATTTATGTATAACAAAGAAATAAAAGCAATTCTCTCGTTAATCATACTCAGTTTTAGTGTGTATTTATTTTCAAATGGAGAAATTGGCTACGGGATACTAGTACTATTAGTAATGGGATTGGTTGTTTTGAGTATTTTTAAAGACGAGCGAATCCTAAGAGCTTTCTATTACCTGCGTAAAAACGATATGCAAAAGGCTGAAGCGGTGCTCCAAAAAATCAAACATCCAGAGAAACTAATCAAATCTCAAGAAGCCTATTTTAACTACTTAAACGGATTAGTGCTTTCTCAAACTCAAATGAATAAAGCTGAAAAGTTTTTTAAACGAGCTTTAAATATAGGGCTTAGAAGTGACACAGATAGAGCTGTAGCAAAACTTAACTTGGCCGGATTAGCAATGTCAAGAAGAAGAAAACGAGAAGCTACAGCACTCTTAACAGAGGTTAAAAAATTAGACAAACACAACATGCTTGACGATCAATTGAAGATGATGAAACAACAAATGAAAAGAATCTAAAGAAAGCAGCCTAATGGCTGCTCTTTTTTTGAATTAATATTTTACTTTTGGTTAAAATGAAAGCACCTAGACTACCATCGTTTTTAAAAACAACTGTTAACAAACAGTTTCAAATGCCTACTCGTTACTACAACGAACGTAAAGAACGTTTAGAAGAAGCAATAGAGCGGGCAAACACAAAAAACCATGGTTCGATAAGCAAAGGACATTTTAGCAATGCATGGAGTAAAAAACCTGCAAAGCCAAATACTTCTTCAAGTGTAAGAGTGCTCGTACTGATTGTTATGCTTAGCGTATTGGCATATTGGATTTTAAAATTCTAAGATTTGATTACACTATTACCAGACCACGTTGCAAACCAAATTGCTGCCGGAGAAGTTGTTCAAAGACCAGCCGCAGCGGTTAAAGAATTAATGGAGAATGCCATTGATGCTAAGGCTACGGATATAAAACTCATTATTAAAGATTCTGGCAAAACGCTTATTCAAGTTATCGACAATGGCTCTGGAATGAACGAAGTAGATGCAAGAATGTGCTTTGAGCGTCATGCAACATCAAAAATAACTAAGGCAGAAGATCTCTTTGCCCTAAGCACTAAAGGGTTTAGAGGAGAAGCACTG
>NYWQ01000079.1 GCA_002685115.1 Flavobacteriales bacterium
GAAAATAGTTTTAGTTCTAGCTCTCCATCAACTAGCTATGAATCTGATTTCAGCCCATTTAGTGGGAATGACACTACTTTAGTTGAGGGTTGTTTTGACGGATCTATTACTTTTGAATTAGACGAAGCCTTAGATTTTGATTATGTAATAGACTATAGTTTAGGTGGTTCAGCAACAGAGGGTGTAGATTTTGAAACTATGGGAACCCAAGCAATCATACCTTCGGGTGATTCTGAAGTTTCTATTCCATTAGTACCTCTTTACGATGGTATTGCAGAAGGAAATGAAAATATTACCATCAACGTTACCTTATCTGATGGTTGCGAAGAAGAGGAATTAGAATATAATTTTACCATTGTTGACAGACTCCCCATTTATTTAGAGTCATTTTCAGATACTGCTTTTTGTCCCGGCGACGAAGCTATAAATATTAATCCTAATATATCTGGTGGTATAGAGCCTATGTCTTACCAATGGTTTTACGACGGTATTTTACTAACGAATCAACAAAACATAACTATACAACCAGAAAACTTAGGTGTTTACTCTTTTAACGCTATGGGTTTATGCGACTCTGAAATTTCAGATTCTTTCGAAACCTATTTGTTAGAACCCGATTATCCTCTACAAATATTATCACCTTACAACAGCATTGAAGTTTGCTTGGGCGATGAACTAGAAACACTAATTCAAATTTATGGTGGTGTTGGAGAGCCTGAGTTCATGTGGTATCTAAATGATGTTTCATTCAATGATTCACTTAATTTTAAAATTCCTACTGATTTTNCTTACAATTACAACTTAGAATTTANAGCTACAGANGAATGTTCTAATACAGAAAGTGATTATTTTTCTTATANTGTNGTTGATTGTATCAAGCCAAATGTTTTTACACCAAATGCTGACGGAGAAAATGATTTCTTTTATATTAATTTTGGGGATGTTGTTACTAATGTACGGTTAAACGTTTACAACCGNTGGGGCCAAGNAGTTTACACATCCATTAATTATGAATTGTGTGACCAGGAAACAGGAGCAAAGTGTTGGAATGGCTTAGATATGTCTACTAATGATTTCTGTCCTGAAGGCTCATATTTTTATACTATTGAAATGCTTGATGGAAGGAAAAATAAAGGTTTTACTACTATTTATAGAGATTAGAATTAGCCTTACCTTAGTCTCATCATATTTTTAATTAAGTCATTAAAATAGTTATAGCCTTCCCTTTTTTATGAGAAATAGACGCTCTAATATAACTGATTCAGTTCGTAAAGAATTAGAGTTTAACAAGGTATTAGACTTATTAGAAAATTTTGCTTTAAGTAGTGAAAATAAAAATCGAATTCGGTCGCTGTCTATTTTACACAANCCAAAAGTTTTAAACCATCATCTAGATTGTTTAGAAGAGTATATTTCAATTCATTCCGANACTNATTTTCCGAAATTTGATTACGTAGACTTATTAGAAGTTCTGAAATTTCTAAGAATTAAAAATTCAGTTTTAACAGAAGATCAGTTTTTTGAAATTCTTGGGGCATCAAATTGGATAAATTCTTTACTCCAATTTATTCATAATAATGAATACGAGATTCCTACAATACTTAAACTTATTGGAGACCTAAAGAAGAGTGTAACTATAAAAAAATTAATAGAAAAGGTTTTTACGCCTCGAAGGTTTATTCGCTCTAATGCTTCTTTACTATTACATTCGATACGTGAAGATATTTCTAAAAAACGCTCACAGGTAGATCAATATTTTCAAGAAACAATGAGTCATTATGTTCATTTGGGTTACCTAGATGACATTCGTGAATCGTATGCAGATGGTGTGACGCTTTTAGCTGTAAAGTCTGAGTATAAAAGAAAAGTAAAAGGCCAGGTTAGAGCTCAATCCAAAACAAAAAGTATTTCATTTATAGAACCAGAGAAATGTATCTCTATCAATCGAGTACTGTCCCATCTCTACCAAGAAGAAAAAGAAGAAATACGAAGTATACTTAAAAACCTAACGGCGAACTTAGCTCTTCATATCGATACTATTGAGTCTTATAAAATCCTTGTTGAAGAAATTGATTTTTTAAATGCTAAATCTAAGTTAGCTGTTTTAATGAATGCTTCAAGGCCAAAAGTTTCCAGATCTAGAGAGATCCGAATTCGTAAGGCATATCATCCAATTTTGTTGATTGAAAACGATAAAAGAGGTCTTAAAACCATTCCTCAAGACATTCATTTTGATGATAAAAATAGAGTTGTAGTAATTTCAGGACCAAACGCAGGAGGAAAGTCTATTACATTAAAAACCTTTGGGCTTAATCAGCTCATGCTTCAAGCTGGTTTATTTATTCCAGTCCATCCAAATTCTAGTATGAGTGTGTTTCATGATATGTTTACCGATATCGGAGATAATCAATCTATAGAAAATGAGCTTAGTACTTACTCTTATCGTTTAACGAGGATGCGAGAGATTTTAGCCAATGCGGGTAAATCATCCTTTATTTTAATTGATGAATTTGGCTCTGGTTCTGACCCTTCTTTAGGTGCTGAACTGGCTGGAGTNTTTTTTGATGAAATCGTTAAANCGGGNGCTTATGGNGTGCTCACGACNCATTATGGAAATATTAAAGTTCTTGCAGATCAAACTGAATTTGCTGAAAATGCTTGTATGTTATTTGACGAAAGTAAATTGAATCCTTTGTTCAAATTAAAACTTGGGCAGCCNGGCAGCTCTTATACATTTGAAGTGGCCAGAAATGTTGGTTTACCTGATGAGCTGATCGATAGAGCTCGTTCTGGACTCAAGTCAGGTACTGTGCGTTTTGANGATACGATTCATCATTACCAACGATTAACTACTGAGTTAGAGCTTTCTAGAGATTCTGTTTTATCTCAGGAGGTTANAGTTGCGTCATTGAAAAATGAATACGATGAAAAATTAAAGAAATTAGAATCAAAGATTGCGTCTCATNGAGCTACAATGGAATTTGATTCAAATATAGTACAATTGGGCAAGCGGATTAACAAACTTGTTGAATCCTATAAAAACGGTAGTACTTTAAAATCAATTCTTCCNAGATTAAAGAAGATTATCGAATTNGAGTCTAANCGTAAACAAGATCACCGAGAAGATGTTAAGACTATTAAAGAGCGAAAAGTTCGTAAAAAAGTGAATTTCAAGATTGGTGATAGTGTTCGTATCGAAGGAACCAATCAGCAAGGAGAATTATTGGAATTGAAATCTAATAGTGCATTATTGCAAATTGGAATCGTTAAATTAGAGGTGAACTTTGAGAAATTAGAAAAAATAATTCCTAAATAGGTGTCATATAAGGACTCCATCTTTCATTTCCAACATCCGATCACTCATTTTAGCTAATTCTCTGTTGTGTGTAACGATAACGAACGTTTGTTCAAATTCATTTCGGAGTTTAAAAAAAAGGTCGTGTAGAGACTTTGCGGCATTTGTATCAAGATTCCCTGACGGTTCATCTGCAAATACAACTGATGGATTGTTTATTAAAGCCCTTGCAACNGCTACACGTTGTTGTTCTCCTCCAGAAAGNTCCATTGGTTTGTGATTTAATCNCTCTGAAAGACCAAAAATTGTTAAAAGTTCGGTCGCTTTCTTAAGCGCCTCTTTTTTTGATGTGCCCTTTATCCAGCTTGGTAAACAAACATTTTCAAGAGCTGTAAATTCGGGTAAAAGGTAGTGAGCTTGAAATACAAACCCAATTTCGTTATTTCTAAACACAGCCAATTCNCTTGAAGNAAGNCTGTTGATTTTTTTTGAATTAATCTCTANTAATCCAGAATCGGCTTTAGTTAANGTACCCATTATTTGTAAAAGCGTNCTCTTTCCGGCTCCAGAAGAGCCCACAATACTAACAATTTCTCCTTTTTTAAGTTCTAGAGAAACATTCTTTAGAACTTCTAGGCTTCCATATTTTTTGGATATATTTTTTACCGAAATCATCGTTTTAGGTTTTTAATGTATTGATAATCTAAAAAGTAGATAAGTTTTAAAGATAGACTGTTTCCTTGAGATTCTTTAAATAGTTGGTTTAAGTTTTGTTCTAAATTTAAGTTAGCCCTATCATTTCTGGCGTATAAAGCGTTTTTCCATTGTAAATTTAATTCACTACCAGGAGCAAAACGCCAAATACAATTTAAGTCGATNTTCCAAGTGTTGTAATTAATATCATAAATCGATTGGTTATTTTCATCNTTNAATGGGAAATCATTAGAGGTTAGTTCTCCATCGTTTAAGCCGTAAAAANTTTTGTGTTTTAGAGTAGACCAGTAGTGTCTTAATTTTAAGTTAAAAGAAAGTTGCGTGTTTAAAACATATGAAATTTTNTANACATTTGTGAGTGTCTTTCGGTCTCTTTTACTAAAAAGGATATTGTTTTGTTCGTCTTCTAGGTTTTCGTAATTAGAGTCGAAAGCTCTTCCTACATTATTTGTTTCTGTCTTGTGAGAAATGACATACGTCATAAAGATATGATCGTTAACTCTATACCTTGGCGACCATCGTATTTGAAATGACTTGCTTCCAAATTCCGTTAAAAAATTCAAACCAAACCCCAAATCTCCTGCAAATTTATTTCGATAATCTGTAGAATTCCACCAGTATAGCNTAGTTTCTGGNCCTGATTTAAANACATGATTNAGATCCTGNGTTCTCGCCTCAAAATAATCGTATTTAGTACCAATAGATTGATCAATGGATAGTCCTGAAGAGAAAAAGTTGGTTAAATGAATTTTAACATCTGTTTCTAAATTTGTTCCGTTGTAAAGATTAGGAGCGTANAGGCTTTCTCTACTAAGCGACATCTCAAAATCAGCCTTTCTTAATTTACCTTTTGGTTTAAAAATATAATAAGCAAATTCAACTTGATGTTTTAACTCATTNTTGTTGGTCAAAAAACCGATGTCATTTATATCATACGTCTCACTTTCAATATTTTGAGNTGCACTAAATTGAAAATTCCCACTAGATTTTTCAAATCGGATCAACGAGGCAAAACCATCTGTCNTTGTGGTATCCTGTATTATGTGGCTAAAGCCTACATCACCATAAAAGGTATAGCTGTTGTCTTTTGTTCCAATTTGAATTTGCAGTTTTTCAGTGTTGGCATCTCTAGCAGATCCTTTTCTACTTACGTTTGTATTTGTAAACGTGACATAAGAATTGTTTTTTAAAACTTGATCTAAAACCAAAACATTGTAATTTGATAGAGGTTCGATAAGTTCCTTTCTATTTTCTCCCGTTATAGAGTCTTGTACAACGGCAAAGGTTTTATCTGTTATTGCATTAAAAAAACCGACCCCCAATCCTTTAGATGTTCTTCCTGAAATTTTTGATGCATTAAGTAGTTGAACCGTTGTTGGCATTTCAACAATGATTTCGTTGGGGAGTAGGTTGGGATCCAAGCTAGGGTTTTCTCCAATTCTTCTAGAGTAAAATAATTTAGCTTTATTGAACAATTCAGTACCTTCCGTAAAAAAACTTCTGTTTTCGTTAAATTGAATTTCGAAAGGACTCACATTTAGTATTTGATCATCAAAAACAGTTTGCCCAAAATCGGGAACCAAAGTCATATCCAATGTAAAACTTTCATTAATTCCATATTTTAAATCCATACCTCCGTTAAAATTAGTAGAGCTTTCAGATTCATAAAAATCAACATAGCTGGAGATGTAAGGCATAAATGAAAGTCGAAGCGGGGTACTTATGTTCTCAATTCCGGAGAGCGTACCAGCTTGAGCACTTTGATTTGAATTTGAAATATTTATTGGGTTCCAAGAGTAGGACTCTCTTGTTCGTCTAATGTCTCTGAATATATTAACCCCCCATTGTTGAATTTTTGTTTTCGGTATCCTTAATGCAGAGTAGGGGATTTCCATTTCTACACACCATCCATTTTCGTTAATTCGGATTTCGCTTTTCCATACTGCATCCCAATTGTATTCTGTTTTTTGCCCAGATATAAGTGCATCTATTTGAACTCCTGCAGCTGTTACAGAAAATAAAAAATTATTTTGATTGTCATTGTATGGTGCTAATCTCACCCCAAATACATCACAATTTTTATTCCTTTCATCTCTCAAACTAAATTCTCTAAAAACACTATCTGGAGCGTTGTCATACAATTGAGCTCCTATGAAGAGCGCATTGTCGTTGTATATAAAGGATACTTCAGATTTTTGTCTAGAACGCTCTGGTTCACCATTATTGGGTTCTACTTGAGTAAAACTAGTTGCCTTAGGGGAAGAATGCCACAATTCTGGTTCAAGAATACCGTCAATTTTAGGTGGGGAGGATACGCGACTTGCAGCAATATCTTTTTTAAAAATTTGGGCGTTACTGTTAGAGTAAATTAAAAGTAATGCAAATAGGGAAAGCTGTTTCATAGTAAAAATTCGAAGCGTCAAATTTAGTTTATTTAGTGCTTTACCAGGAGCATTTCAATATACTTTTTATGAGAAATGGCTGTCTTTTATAAAGGGGTTTCTGGGAATATATCTTTTAGTATATCGCCTTGGGTATTCATATCTAATTCATAAAAGTGCTTGTAGAGATCTTCAAATTCTTGTATGCGTTTTTTTTCCTCCAAATTAAGCTCCCCTTTGAATGCTATGCCGGATTTAGATGTTGTGCAAACAAAAAAGTCAAATCCGTCTATGTCCTTTAAGATCCCAAATTCTTTTGTTTCTAGAAGGTAGTTGAACCATTCTGGTTGAACAATCAATAGCATATCTATGCTCGATTGTACTTTAAAAGAGTCAAGTTTAAAGCATTTTAACGTTTTAGAAAAAAAAGAGATTGCTTTATCTTTATCAGCCATGATATGATTTTTTACGCAAAGAAATGAATTTTAGATGAGTTGATGTATAGATTTAAATTGATTCGTCTCAAGAATTTTCAAATTCTTCAATTAATTCTTGAACAACTTGTGCTACTGGTCTTATCGACTTCACTCCTTCAATAGATGGGCCTGCACACCAAACGGTGTCGTATGTTGTACTAAATGCAGCTTTTTCTAGTGCTTTGGTTCCATTGTAAAATGTAAGCATTTTAATAAATTTTTTAAGTCTTTTGTTTTTACTCAAAAAAGTTTCTATAAAATTTCGTTTGGTTCCTACTTTTTGGACATAAGGGGTGTTAATAACGGTACAAGGCGAGCCAGATAGTTTTTCGCTTAATACAATATCTGCCGCGCCATAATCTACAATTGCTTGTTTGTATGCTTCAGATACTCCCGCTTCATCTGTTGCAATAAAAGGGCTCCCCATTGAGATTCCGCATGCGCCAAGTTCAAGTTTTTCTTTCATTTGCTTGCCGTTGGAAACTCCTCCAGCTGAGATTATGGGTATAGCGCATTGTGCCAATAAACTTGGGATTAGTGTACTTGCTGGAGTTGGGCCACAATGTCCTCCAGCTTCTTTGTTAACCGCTATTATAGCGTCACATCCTAATTGTTCAACTTTTTTTGCGTAGTTAACATCTACCACATCACAAAAAACTTTTATCCCATGGGGTTTGCAAGCTCTAATTGTTTTTTCTGGACTTCCTAGCGAGGTAATAATGTAGTCTACTTTTAAGTCAACGCAAGTTTTAAGCTGTTGCTTGAATTTAATATTAGATTTATTAACAATTAAATTGACGCCAATGGGTCCTTTTATACGATTTCGTATAGAGGTAAGAGCTGTCCTAAATTTTTCATCTGTTCGGTAATTAAGGGCGGGTACACATCCTGTTATTCCAGCTTTAATAGCTTCAACTAGCATGTCTTCATTAGAGACCAAAAACATAGGAGCCATTATAATTGGATATTTTATGTTTAAAATATCACAAAGAGATGTGTTTTTTTTACGAGTATTTGTCATAATATATAATGTTAAGCGCGCATACTAATTTACACTTTTTTATAGAAACTAAACACACTAATTTACTAAGGTTTTCTAGCAACATAAAACAGTAGTATTATACAAAATTTTAGTGGCTAATACGCTTTCATTTTTCTTTATGTCAAGTCAATTTTTTGACTAATTAGGCTTTTTAACTCAATTCTTTTATGTAAAATTACTCTCTTTTTAAGAAATCTGT
>NYWQ01000015.1 GCA_002685115.1 Flavobacteriales bacterium
GTTTTTTTTATGTGAAAATTTAATGTATATTTCTAGTTAAATAAATAACTATAAAGTTTAGATCATTTATTTTTTTGATACTTGTTTTTTCACCAATTATCATGAAAAGTCAAATTATAAGTCCAGTATCAGAATTACCAGATGAAATAAATGAAACCTCTGGACTCATTTTCTTAGAAAATAAAATCATAACCCACAATGATTCTGGAGATGGACCAATGCTATACGAAATTGACAGCATCAACGGACAAATATCTAGAAAGGTAGTTATTGAAAATGCAATAAATACAGACTGGGAAGACATCTGTTATGATGATGAGTACATCTATATTGGAGACTTCGGAAATAATTACGGAAACAGAACAGACCTAAAAGTTTATAAAATATCTCGAAGTGACTATTTTAACAATGATACAGTAACAGCATCTGTTATAAAATTCAACTACAAAGAACAAATTGATTTCAGCGATCAATTACTTGAAACAAATTTCGATGCTGAATCAATACTATCAATTGATGATTCTCTTTACATATTTTCTAAAAACTATGGAAACTTTAAATCTTACATATACTCCTTATCTAAATCCCCAGGAGAATATCAAATAGAAAGAAAAGATTCTATAGGACCAATTGGACTAATAACGGGTGCGGAATACAATAAATATTCAAATACAATACTCCTCACTGGTACGTCATTAAACCCATTAGTGATTGAATTAAAAAACTACCATTCTGGAAAGTTTTCAAATGGCGAAATAATTAGTCACACACTTGAGCTAAGTGAATCTAAACAAATTGAAGGGATTTGTACTCTAGGTGAAAATGAATACCTAATAGCATCAGAAAAAAAAACAAGTAATGCATTTCTATATAAATTAACAATGAGTTCTTTAGCAGTATTTCCTGTCCCAAAGGAACAGATTAAATTATATCCAAATCCCTGTAAAACCAAAGTGACTATTGAATCCAAGTTTGCTAAATTATTCGATGTATACTCTTCATCTGGAGAACTTATTCAAAAGGAAAAAACAAGCCCAATAAATACAAGTAACTTCACTTCGGGTATCTATATAATTAAAAAAAGTAATTCTAAAAATAATAAATCCCATAAAATAGTAGTGGAATAAGGATAAGAATCAAAAAACAATCTTATCTTTTTGGCATGACAAATTACATTAAATCAAGAGCTTTTTTTGGAAAAAATCCTACCGATCAAAAAACCAGAACACATCCTATAATTGTTTGTTGGAAACTAACAAGTCCAAGTAATATAGGAAGCGTACTAAGACTAGCAGACAATATGGGGTGTACAAAAGTTCTGTTTGTAGACGATGAACCTAGCTTTAAAGACAGAAACATAAAGAAAACAGCACAAACGAGTTTTAAGGCTATTGATTGGCACTTTTGTGACAGTTCGAATTGGATGGAGCAAATTCCAGAAGATTATAAACTTATAGCCATAGAAACTGCTGAACCTTCCTATGATTTATACAAAACAAATTTAGCCGAAAGAACTGCTTTTTTTGTGGGTAACGAAAAAGTAGGCTTGGACAATAGCTTGTTACAGAAATGTGAAAAATCTATTTACATACCGATGAAAGGGCATAATAAATCGATGAACGTGAGTCATGCACTTACCATTGTACTAGGAGAATGGACAAGGCAGCACTATTATTAATTAAATAATAGCGCATTAATCATAAAATCTTTAACAGTGTATTAACAATATAGAAAGTCATTAATTTTGGTAGTTTAGTAGAAACTTTTAAATTTGNGCTATTAACAAAAAAAAACATAAAATGAAGAAATTAATTTTAGGATCTATACTTACGGTTGCTTGTATTTTTGCAACACAAGCACAAGAAATTTCATTTGAAAAAGAAATTCATGACTTTGGAACATTTGAACAAAATGGAAATGGTACCTACGAATTTAAATTTACAAATACAGGCGAGGCTCCTTTAATTATTTCTAACTCAAAAGGAAGCTGTGGCTGTACTGTTCCAATTTGGCCAAAAGCACCTATTGCTCCAGGAGCATCAGATGTGATAAAAGTAAAATACGATACAAAAAGAATTGGTGCATTTAACAAAAGTGTAACGATTACATCAAATGCCAAAACTGAAGCAACAAAAGTAATCCGTATAAAAGGAAAAACTTTAGCAGCAGACAGTGATTCTTCAAGTCCAATAAAAAAACCAGCTGGAAAATCTCCACTTGCAANACCGACNAAATAAGTTAGTTATTTCATAAAATTNTAAGAAATTTGTCCTGCTTTTTATGCAGGACATTTTTTTTTGATTAATAGCTAAATAGAATCACATGCCAAATATATCTGACAAAGGACTTCGAATGCCCGAATCACCAATTAGAAAATTGGTTCCATTTGCCGAAAACGCAAAAATGAGAGGAATAGATGTCATTCATCTTAATATTGGGCAACCTGATATAAAAACACCTGAAGTAGCTCTTGAGGCAATAAAAAACTTTGAGCCCAAGGTAGTGGCATACAGTCATTCTGCTGGATTTCAATCCTACCGAGAAGGACTGGCAAATTATTACAAGAATGTTGGATTAAATGTAACCCATCAAAACATTTTAGTTACTACAGGTGGATCAGAAGCAATAACGATGTCGTTAAACAGTATAATGGATCAAGGAGATGAAATCATAATCCCCGAACCATTTTATGCAAACTACAACGGATTCTCTACCGCTGCAGGTGTTAAAGTAAAACCAATTAGCTCGAGTATAAATTCAGGATTTTCATTGCCAGAAATTTCTGAATTTGAAAAACTCATNACGCCTAAAACAAAAGCAATATTAATATGTAACCCCGGTAATCCTACGGGTTATTTATACGCTCAAGAAGAATTAAATTCGCTAAGNGCACTTGTTTTNAAATACGATTTATTTCTAATTGCAGACGAAGTTTANAGAGAATTTGCNTACGACGGAAAAAAACACATCTCGATATTAGATCTCGATGGACTCGAACAAAACGCTATTGTAATCGACTCCGTATCNAAACGCTACAGTATGTGTGGNGCACGTGTNGGTTGTATCGTATCAAAAAACAAAACGTTTATTGCGACAGCTCTAAAATTTGCTCAAGCNAGANTNAGTCCTCCAACATTTGGACAAATTGCTGGTGAGGCAGCTTTAAAAACACCTGANAGTTATTTTAATGACGTGATTTTAGAGTATGTAAATAGACGCGATATACTAATATCAGGTTTAAACAAAATAAGAGGCGTTGTATGTCCGAAACCAAAAGGAGCCTTTTACTGCATTGCTCAACTTCCAATTGATGATGCCGATATATTTGCACAATGGTTGTTAGAAGAATTTAGCTGGAATAATAAAACAGTAATGGTAGCNCCTGCAGCAGGCTTCTACTCTACTCCTGAAATAGGCAAACAACAGATAAGAATAGCATATGTATTAAATACTTCTGAATTGAGGGCTGCTGTTACAATCCTTGAGGAAGCTCTTAAAGTTTATCCAGGAAGATTAAATAAGTAAACTATTTTACTATTGTGTAGATCTCTCATTTCAAAAAATGAATGGATTACCTTTGCTTTGGAAGTTTTTTTTAGGTTAGAAGAAAATAGGGATTCGATTTTCTGCTTTAGAGTCGTTGCGTCAAGTTTTTTAAATACCAATGTGAAAAGTAATTCTAATAGCTTGTGTTTAAATCCAAGCCCTGAAAATTTTAGCCCAAATGCATTTACGTATAACAATGACGGAATCAATGATTTTTTCGAATTCTATGGATCCTACCCGAAAAGT
The DNA here is from genome assembly GCA_002685115.1 of Flavobacteriales bacterium. GTDB lineage: Bacteria > Bacteroidota > Bacteroidia > Flavobacteriales > UBA7430 > UBA6772. The sequence continues at coordinate 3,793 of NYWQ01000015.1, forward strand.
ATTCGTGTTAAAATAAGTAACAGATGGGGACAGATTGTTTATGAAAGCGACCAAATAAACTTCAAGTGGGATGGCACAAATGTACAGTCTGGATTAAATTGCCCACAAGATAGTTACACGGTAGATTTTATAATTGAAAGGCATGATGAATCTGTTCATAAAACAAGAAAATCGTTAACTTTAATTCGTTAAATAAAAATTAANAACTTTTNAANACAACAGGANNTTACTTNAAATAATTAAAATAAAATTAGCNGTATNTCTAGTAGAATTAACCAAACAAAATTCTTCNAGGTCATAACAGTTGATTTTAAAAACTTGAAGTAAGNTTACTCGAAAGAATATTTTTTCTCAGCAGTTCCATCATCGTAAAGATATATAGTAAACCCTTTATTATTCTTTGAAATNCTNCCCAAGATGTCTATTNTTTTTACAACATTTCTCGATACGGNAANTTNATCAATNCTCAGGTTATCACAAACATCTCCAACATTATTAGAATTATTATCTTCCTGATCTGGATTGGCTATCTCAGGACAATTATCTAGTTCATCACAAACGCCATCAATGTCAAAATCGTTCAGACACTCTTGATTACAGTCATAAAACTCGAAAGCATAGGTACATGAGTTATCATCTGTAATTGCAGAGCTATTGTAATTACATGCCAATAGATCTGTGCATCCAAAATTACTTTGACATACGACTTCCAATTGCCAATTGTAGAAATAATAAAAAAAGTCTAACGGATCTTCAGTCGTGTTTGAAGTAATTTCAATTACATCGAATAAGTTAATTGGGAATGTACCATCTGCGACACTACTATTTCTATACAGACCGTCATTACTTCCATTAATGCCAATTTTATAATCATTTCCCGGAAAAATAACAAAATCTAACTCAACTTGATTTAAACCAGTTTCGAGAGCTATAGTAGATGAATAAATTTGATTTTCATTAACGTCAATAATTTCGATTTGAGTTGAAAAAGAAGATTCAGCATAAAGATCTATACTTTTTAGTGTAACAGTCTCGAAGCAATTAAAAACCATATCCCACATATCGTTGTAATGAAAACCACCTGAGCCAAATTCTTCAGAATTAAAACCTGTAAAACCAGAACTCGTATTTGCTAGTGAGTTAAAGTTTGTGAAGGTACTGTCAGTACAACCCAAAACTGTTGCAATACAACTACCGTCGTCAATACAGGCATTATCATTATAATTAGTAGAATAAGGGTCAGTACACCCGGAAAGATAGCAGCAGGAGTTGTCATTAACTAATGCTTCTTGGTTGTAATTTAGTGCCAATTCATCCATACATCCACAATCCGCACTCAATTTAAATTTTAATAAATCGTTAAAATAGGTATCTGATTCTAGTTTGTAACCAGATGTTAAATAAACATTGCAACCAATAACAAAAGAACCTGGAGCCCATCTAGCTCCACCTGGATGAGATGTTAGATGTGTCCAGCTGTCTAACAAAGGATCATATTGCCATAACTCACCAGAGTCTAAAGGACCATGATCGTCGCCATCACCACTCATGATAAAACCTTTGCCATTGTAAGAAAATTGAGTGCCAGCAACTCTAGCTTCTGAAGGAAAATCGTTGAGTTGAATCCAATTGTCACTACTTACATCATAGCGGTAAAAATCGTTGTAAATCTGAGTATTACCATTATTTGTATAATCCCCATGCCCAAAACCAACGTAGGGAACCTTATCAATTGAAAAATAGAAAGGATGATGTCTAGCACCAAATGGAAAATTGGACAACTGACCCCAAGTATCGTTTAAAATATCATAGGCCCACCAATCATCAAAATTAAATCCATCAGAACTTCCCATACCGACAAATATTTTACCATCAGACAGAACCATAGCAGGATGGTTTCTTCCAAGATAAGGGAAACTTTGTAATTCTTCCCACGAGTTATTAGGTATAGAATACACCCACCAATCCGTTGGATACAAATCGTTATTACTTCCAAAACCAACATAAGCATTTGTACCATCAGAAACGCCATATGCATAGCCTCTAGGGCCACCAGGAAAGTTTTCCAATTGGTCCCAACTATTGGATTGAACATCATAACGTAAAACATCACTTAAATATTCACCAGCATTGTTTTGTCCTGCTAAAACAAAACCAAAGTTCTCGTTAGAGAACGTTACTGGATGATGCCTTCCATCCGAATCATAATTACCAACAAAATCCCATTGTTGGGCAAATGTAAAAAATGGGATGAAAAGTAATAATACAAATTTATTCATAATAGAAGATTTGATAATGAAATGTTCTTATTGAGTAAACAAATACCAGACCTTTTTTTTTAATAATTCGCAATATATCTATTGTTCAAGGAATAATTTCAACTTTTTAGTTAATTATAGAAAAATGAAAATGAAGTGTATTTTTTTTGAATTTAATGTAAACTTTTGAAATCCTAAAGGGAAAAGCATCTAAAATAATTTGAAAATTTAGCAGAAAATTACTTGAAAAATAGAGAACTTAATTATGTAGTTCTAGTCAAAAAAAATGAATAAAAATGCTAGATTTTTTCTTACACTGTTAAATAAATACAGCCCTAAAAATAAGCTGCATTAAGAACATTAAATTTAGAGCACTTTACATATAATTTACATACCCTAAAAATGATTAAACGTACTATGTACACTAAGTTCAGCGCTAAATTAAAACAAAAAAACGAGGTGTAATTAGTTAAAAAAATACTATTTTCGTGGCATAAATTAATCCCTTTTTTAAAATTCATTTATGAATTACCAAGAAGAATTAAATGCAAGGATTTCGGAAGAAAGAGCAGCAATTGAATTGATAAAAGTTTCGAGTGATTTATCTTTCGAAAAATCAATAGAGTTGGTCATATTTCGGAACAAACTCATTGACAAAAGATCGAGTGAAATCTTAAACCTGCATGAATACGCAAAAAAATTTGTTCAAAAACCGATCACTATATTCGAAACACTAGCCATGGCTAATGGCATCTCAAAAACGAATATAGCACCTTCAAAAATTGATCTTGGAAAACTCACTTATGAATGGATTAACGAGAAAGAACTTTACAAAGACTTAAAATCATTTATATGCAAAAAACTAGACTTTGTAAATAATGAAAGTACAACGATACATCCTAAAGATGTCATTTTATTTGGGTTTGGGAGAATTGGACGTCTTTTAGCCAGAGAACTAATGGCGCAAGAAGGAAAAGGAGAGCAATTAAGATTGAGAGCAATTGTACTTAGAAATAACGATGAACAAAACATTATAAAAAGAGCTTCTTTATTACGAACTGACTCAGTACATGGAAAATTTCCTGGTACAGTTGTAGAGGATGTTGCCAATAAATCTTTAATCATTAATGGACAATCCGTTCAACTCATAAAAACTTCTGCACCAGAAGATGTAGACTATTCTGCATACGGAATTAAAAATGCATTGCTAATTGACAATACCGGTGTATTCAAAGACAAAGTGGCTTTGAGCAGACATTTAAAAGCAAAAGGTGTTTTGAAAGTGCTNTTAACNGCTCCCGGTGCCGAGGTACCGAATATTGTATTTGGTGCGAATCACTTGGATTACAAACTAAATAAATACGATGTATTTTCTGCAGCTTCCTGTACAACAAATGCTATTACACCTATTTTAAAAATACTAAACGACAACTTAGGGGTTGTAAAAGGTCATATTGAAACTATACATGCGTATACAAATGACCAAAACTTAGTAGACAATATGCATAAAAAAGAGAGACGCGGGAGAGCAGCTGCGCTAAACTTAGTCCTCACAAATACTGGAGCAGGAAATGCAGTTGTTAAAGTAATTCCAAAACTAAAAAACAAATTAACTGCAAATGCAGTTCGGGTTCCTACACCTAATGGCTCTTTAGCAATACTAAACATAACATTAGATAAGGAGATTACCTTAGAAGATGTAAATACTATTATTAAAAATGCGGCACTAGAAGGGCCTCTTGTAGAGCAAATAAACTATTCTATTTCCAAAGAATTAGTATCTAGTGATATCGTGGGCAACAATGCTGCTGCTATATACGACAGTCCAGCAACTATAATTTCTCAAGATGGTAAAAATATTATTCTTTATGTTTGGTACGATAATGAATATGGATACTCTCGCCAAGTAATGCGTTTAGCAAAACATATTGCAGATGTGAGAAGACCAATGAATTATTAAATAATGAGTGAATGTAAAAAAGCCTTGTTTAAATAATTAAACAAGGCTTTTTTTTGATTTCAAGATATAAACAAATCTATTTAAAACAAATCCAATTATTTAGGTTTTTTTAAGCCCTCTTTTCTTCCTTTATTAAAAATTTTATTACTGTTTGGCGTACCTTTTCTCAGCTCTTTCTGTTCTTCAAAGGAAAGACTAGTTACCTCTTTACAAGCAGACGAACAACAATTATCATTCTTAGATTTGCATTCTTCACATTGTAAAAACAATAAATTACAAGCTACATTTAAGCAATTTGTATGCACATCGCAGGCATTTCCACATTGATGACAAGAAGAAATTACATCATCAGAAATTCGCTCTCCTCTGCGTTCATCAAACACAAAGTTCTTACCCATAAATTTATTCTCTAAACCCTCGGCTTCTATTTGTCTGGCGTACTCAATAATCCCACCTTCCAATTGAAATACGTTTTTAAATCCTGTGTGCTTAAAATAAGCACTAGCCTTTTCACACCTAATTCCACCAGTACAATACATTACTATATTTTTATCCTCCTTATGTGCTTTTATATCCTCTTCAATAATAGGAAGAGATTCTCTAAAAGTGTCTACATCTGGAGTTATTGCGTTCTTGAAATGTCCAATTTCAGATTCATAATGATTGCGCATATCAACCAAAACTGTTTGAGGATTGTCGAGTATGTCATTAAAATCTTTGGCATTAAGATGAGTGCCAATATCTGTAACATCAAAAGAATCGTCATTTAACCCGTCTGCAACTATTTTGCTTTTAACCTTAATTTTTAGCTTTAAAAATGACTTATTGTCCTGCTCTCTAGCAACATTTAAACGAATGTCTTTTAAAAAAGAAATGGTTTCCAGATGGTCCCTAAAATTCGAGAACTGATCTGCAGGCAATGAAAATTGTGCATTTATTCCTTCTGGAGCAATATAAATACGACCCAAAACCTCCATAGAATCCCATTTCACATATAGTAGGTCTCTAAAAACTTGAGGATCTTTAATGTTTGCGTACTGATAAAAGGAGATGGTAAGTCTTTTCTTTCCTGCATCGTCTATTAAAACAGCTCTTTCTTTTGCACTTAATTTATTGTACAGTTGCATGCTATACTAATGTTTTTAATTAAAAAAGATATGTGCGAATTTATAAAATATTTCTTTTCCTTACTATTTTTAAGCTACTCAAAGCCTTTACTTTTTATATAAGCTAATAGTTCATTCAGTAAATTACGTCTAACTATAATAAACACAAATAATATAGTAAGGTTAATAGAAAAAAGGTAAGGGTAATTATTTAGAATATGGTCACCAATAAATGTAGGAAGCACTAAAAAATAATACAAAATGCAAATACTATTCAAATTCATATTATTGTAAGAACTTAAAGCAAGATACTTTTTACTTAACTTTCTTATTGTATTATGAGATGAATAACTGGAGTATACAAATAGAAAAATCGCTGCGGCTATAAATCCAAAATAAAGCTCATGAATGATACAGTTAAAAGACCTAACATAATAGAATATAAAAAAAGAACTCAATACAAAACATATCCGATAGCTGATAAAAAGTGCTCGTATATGTTTTCGTATTGTACGATAAAAAAGTTTGGTTTGCATTTTAATTTTATGGCTAAGGATGGCGTCAAAACCATAAACGCCAAAAGTCTTATAGGCCAAATTAAGAGCTTTGGTAAATGTTAAATTAGGGTTAGATTTCATTTTAGATTCAATAATCAAAATGAGGTAACCTACAAGTTCTTTTTGTAAATCAATATATTGGATGCCTTTCTTTATAACGAACTCATAGAGTTCATCAATTTGATTTTTTGAAAATTGCATAATTAATATTGTATTCGTAATACTCTAAATTGTATTATTTAAAAGCATAACTTAAATTATTAAAAATATTATTATTAAATAAATGTATAAATTAAAATTCTATTAATTGTATTTATTAAACCTCAAAACTTTGCGATTAACGTATGTCTAAAAAACTAAACTAAATTGCTAAAATAGTTACAAAAGAGAGGTAATTAATTTCGCAACACTCATTCCCTCAGCATCAGCTTTATAATTCCTCACTATACGATGACGAAGTACCGGAAGAGCAATAGCTTTAACATCTTCGATATCTGGAGAATACTTGCCATTTATTGCTGCATGAGCCTTTGCTGCAAGCACTAAGAACTGAGAAGCTCTTGGACCAGCACCCCAAGACAAATACTTAACAACCTCTGCAGTTGCAAATTCTCCATCAGGACGTGTTTTTCCAACCAACTTAACAGCGTATTCAACTACATTATCAGAAACCGGAATCTTTCTAATTAACTCCTGAATAGCTTTAATTTCTGTAGCTGATAAAACCTCTTTAACTTCAGTATATGTATCTGTTGTTGTAGCTTTTACAATCTGAACCTCTTCTGAAAAAGTTGGATAATCTACATTTAAATTAAACATAAAACGATCTAATTGTGCTTCTGGCAAGGGGTAAGTACCTTCTTGCTCTATAGGGTTTTGAGTAGCTAAGACAAAAAATGGTTTATCCAATGCGTGCTGCACACCAGCAGCTGTAACCGAGCGCTCTTGCATAGCTTCAAGTAGAGCCGCTTGCGTTTTTGGTGGAGTACGATTAATCTCATCGGCTAAAATTACATTAGAAAATATAGGTCCTTTAACAAATTTAAAATTTCTATTTTCATCTAAAATCTCTGCACCAATAATATCAGAAGGCATTAAATCGGGTGTAAATTGAATCCGAGAAAACTGAAGGCCTAAAGAATCACTTATGGTTTTAACCAACAGCGTTTTTGCGAGTCCAGGTACACCAACCAAAAGCACGTGGCCTCTACAAAATATAGAAAGAATTAGCTCTTCCACCACTTTGTCTTGGCCGACAATTATTTTAGCAATTTCGTTTTTCAAACTCGAAAATTGAACTTTTAAATTATCTAATGCAACTATATCACTGTGTTGATCTTTCATTTTTATTTTTTTAACCAATTATACTGAAACATATCAGATTGATAAGATTTATGTACACTCACATAGGTTTGCTCTAAAGACTTAGAAATCCATTCTTCAATAGACTTGTCTTTTTTGCTTTCTAAGGCTAAATCTCTTATTCTTTTATAATCATCAACTAAATTAACTTGATGCTGTTGTTTTCTATTCAATAGTACAAACATACGGTATGCTTCTTTACCGTCATCCATTTTCACAAAAAGAGGATCTGTAATTTCGTTAACGTTTAGATTTTCTATGGCTACATTAATACCTTGTTCTAATTGAGCTAGCTCAAACTTAGTATCTCCAGTAGAGGGGTTAATCAACTTACCTCCATTAAATTTAGTGGACTTATCATCAGAATAACGAAGAGCTGCCTTTGTGAAAAGAAGGTCTCCGTTAAGTATTGAATCTCTCACATCTTGCAATAAATCTTTGGCATTGTTGAGATCTAATGGAGATATTTTTGGAGACATCAGGAGGTGGCGTACATCAACTTCATCTTCTCTTCGCTCCTCTAACACCATAATATGATACCCATATTCAGTTTTAAATACATCAGACACCTCTCCTACCTCTAGACTAAACATAACAGCTTCGAACTCTTTGACAAACATCCCCCTTTTAATAGAAGTATACAAACCCCCATTTCTGGAAGATCCAGGATCTTCTGAATACAAAATGGCTAAGGTTCCAAAACTCTCACCTTTTGCAATTCTAGACTTCAACTTTTCAAGTTTCTTTTTCGTTTCTGAAACTGCAGCTGAGCTCGCTGGTGGTAGTTTAAGAATTTGAGCTACTTCAACCTCTTCATTCACAATTGGAAGACTATCGGAAGAGAAAGTACCGAAAAATGATCTAATTTCTGAAGGAGTTATGGTTACAGAAGAAGTAATACCATAACGTACTCTTTGAATTAAAAGAGAACTTTCTATAGGCTCAAACATTTCTTCCTTGATTTCATATATTTTTTTATCAAAGTAGCTTTCTAATTGATCCTCTCCGCCTAATTGAGCAATAAAGTTGTCGATTCGTGAATCAACTTCATTTAAAACTTCATTTTCTGTAACAACAACACTATCCAGTAATGCTTGGTGTAACATTAGCTTTTGAAACAATAAATCTTCTAAAACTTGAACTCTCAAAGCGCTGTCTATTTCTAAACCTTGGGCTTGGTATTGTAAAAGCTGTTGTTCAATATCTGAATTTAAAACGATATTATTTCCAACAATACCAGCAATGCCATCAATGACTACTTGAGCAGATAAAATCGAGGTAAATAAAAAGACAAATATTGACGTAAGTTTGAAGGGTTTAATAAATCTCAAATTCATTTGATTTTTTGGCATCTTCCAATAATTTTGACTGAATAACATCAACTGTTCTTAGTTTTTTTTGATTTAGCAATATACTTTTTATTTCTTCTTCAACATATTCTAAAGGAGCTAATTCTCCTTGAACTTTCTTGTCAAAGAGTCTTACGAAATATAAATCTAACGAATCTTTAAACTGTAAAGTATTGTTTTTTTGAAAAAAATTTGTCTCAAGATTTGCTTGAGGTAAAAATTCGATAAATTCTGACCAATTTAGCCATTCTTTAGGATTGTAGTAAAAGCGTTTAGCGTACTGATGCGCATAGGCTTCAATAAAATCGTGGTTAAGAGGTTCATGAGAAAAAACCCATTCCTGTATTGAGTCTAATTCTGGGGCAACTTCACTAACTTTAATCAGCATTAACTTTACAATATCTTGTGCTAAAATATAATCATCGGTGTGTTGTTGAAAATAGCTTTCGATAGAACTTAATGACACAAGTGTGTCGTTGGTTTGGTGTATTAATTTTTGCTCGTAAGCATGGATGAGTAAAGACCGTCTGTAATCTTCCAATCTTTTATCTATTTCAAACTCACTAATATCAACATTTAATTCAGCTTTCTGAAGAAGGAGTTCTTCTTGAGCCCAATTAATAATGTATTGTTGCACAAGCGCTGAACTATCAGCGGTAGATAAATGCTTGTTAAGTATAGATTTAACGTCAGATTCATACAAATACGAGTCGTTAAGTCTAGCAATTAAAATGTCGTCAGTTCTTTCAAAGAAAGAACATGACGACAAAATAGCAATGGCTAATGTATAGATGAAGAACTTAAACAATGATTAATCCCTCTTTAACTCGGTGGTATATAAATTACCATACCACTCAAAAATAATATCTTTTGAAGAACCCAGAGCTCTTCTAGCTTTACCAAAGCAACGAACAAAGTGTCCCTTATAGGACGGTATTTCAGGCACAACAACAACATCTAATTCACTTAGATTATCTGTTTTAACTAAATCCAAAACATAATTATTAAGCTCTACAACATATTTAGATTTAAGTTCACGCAACCAAGCCTGTTCTAATGCATCTTGGTAATCTGATGTAATGATTCCTTTAGCTTCGTTTAATTCTTTAACCTGCGGCTCTAAAACTTCGGTAATGTATACAAGTTTAACGTTTTCATTATCCTTCATTAAATCAGAAACTCCAACAACCCATTCAACAGAGTCTACAAATAGGTTGTCGCCGTGTGAATAAACACCTCGGTTAACATCCATATTTAATGGTGACTTTTTATTCATTTTCGACTTAATTTTACCCAAATCGAACTTCCCTTTTCGTAACTTATTGTAAACCTTACAAGCTATGGTCTCATTCTTACAATTAATTACACTAGCTTCAGCTCTCTGATCCCACATGTAATTGCGCTTGTTAGCTTCATAAAATTCTTTTAAACCAGTTGTATCTTTAACAGACTTAGACCAAATTTTAGAATCTGTAAGTTCGTATAATAAAATACCGTCACGGTATTCTTTCATTAACAATCTAAAGTCATTGTATTTGTTTTCTAAATTAAGATTTTCATAGGCTATCACTTCGTCTTCAGTCCAAGATGCTAAAGCATTGTCAATAACAGTGGTAATTTGAACTTTAGATTTTGAATTGATTTTTTTAAGTGATTTTGTCACATAAATCGCAAAATCTAGTTGAGAATAACCTTTATCTTCTAGAGAAAAAATGGTTTTAGTTAACTCTTTTTTATTTTTTTCTACAGACCAATTTCCTGATAAAAAGTCTTTTGACACGATATTCTTTACTTGAGTGAAAGCTGATTTATTGAAGGCATACTTGTAATCTATTTTAAGTTTATTTACCAAAGAAGAACGCCTAACCTGAGCTCTAGAATCTTTTTCTACTTTCTTTTTTATTTCAGCCTTTTCATCTTCAAAAGTACCCAAACCTTTTTTATCGATTAATTTGATAATATGCCAACCATAAGGTGTAGCTACGGGTTCAGTTATTGCACCAATTTCAGTAATTTCGAAAGCTGCATTCTCAAAACTCTCTACCATTCTATTTGAACCAAACCATGGTAAAGCACCTCCTTTAGATGCGTTGTTTTTATCATCTGAGTATTGTTTAGCCATTTCAGCAAAATCTGCATTTTCAGAAATAAGTTTGGTGTAAATTTCATTTATTTTCAGCTGAGCTAAATCAATTTCTTCTTTAGTATTTTTACCAGATGGCTTAGGGAATTTAACCATAATGTGTGCTGTTTTAACTTCGCCTCTGGAAGCTCTCTTGTCTTTTACCTGAAGTATGTGATAACCAAATCGTGTACGAACAATATCAGAAACTTCTCCAACAGCAGTATTGTAAGCCGCATTTTCGAAAGGATAAACCATGTACATTGCACTAAAATAACCTAAATCACCTGCATTATCTTTGGCAGAAGGATCTTGAGAGTATTGTTTAGCATAAGCATTAAAATCAGCTCCATTTATTATTTCTTTTCGCAGTTTTAATATTTTATTATAAGCCTTAAGTGTATCAGCAGGAGAAGCTTCAGCGTTTACTGTAATAAGTATATGACCAGCTTTAACTTCTTGTTTCAACCTATTGTAGGCCTCAACTACTAATTGCTCTCCGGCTTGTTTATCAACTAAATATGGCGTTGCTAGCTGCTTTCTATAGCCTTGGAGTTCTTTAATAAAACTAGGAACCGTATCCATACCCAATGCCTCAGCTTCTTTTACTTTTAGCTTAAAGTTGATAAATAAATCAACATATTCGTCTAGTGTTTTAGGATCAATGGCTTCTCCAACAGCTCTATTTTTGTTGTAAATACTCAAAAAGTCATCAACACTAACCTCTTCTCCACCAATAGTTAAAAGTGTTCTACTAGTTTCTTGAGCTAATGCATTAAAACTTACTAAAGCAATAACGACTGAGTAAATTATTTTTTTCATTTGATAAAGTTTATTTTCTACTATAATTTGGTGATTCACGAGTAATGGTAACATCGTGCGGGTGAGATTCAATAACACCAGCACTGGTTATTCTAACAAATTGAGCGTTTTCTTTAAGAGACAAAATATCTTTAGAGCCGCAGTACCCCATACCTGCTCTTAGCCCACCTATAAATTGATACATAACCTCTGCCAAAGATCCTTTGTAATCTACGCGTCCAACAATACCTTCGGGTACCAGTTTCTGAACATCGTCTTCTACATCTTGAAAATAACGATCTTTAGATCCAGCTTTCATAGCATCAATAGAGCCCATTCCTCT
>NYWQ01000080.1 GCA_002685115.1 Flavobacteriales bacterium
CTCTTTAATTAGTATACGAAAACCGCCCCTCGCCCGAATTCGAAATAAATAAAAGCCACTCTAATAGGGTGTTTTTTTTTGTTAAGGAGATTTGGACTACCCTTTTTTATTTACTTTAGAACTGTTTCAGTAAACCAAAATCAGCCTTGATTTAGTTGGGAAAACTGTAATGTTTATTTAGAAGTACATGCAGTAGATAATTTTTATATCTTTAAGCATATTTACCCTCCCTATGAAAAAAATACTATTTTTAATTGGTCTTTTGTTATCGACCATAATGAGCTTTGCTCAGTGTGAACTTCCCCAAGCGTTTTATGGAAACACAGGAGGCAATATGACGGTCATGTTAACTTCAAGTTTTATCAACTCAATTCCTATTTCAGACCCCAATGCATATGTGGTCGCTTTAAATGAAGACGGGCTTGTTGTGGGTTCGCAACTCGTATTCGATAGAACTCAAGCTACGATAGCCATATGGGGAGATGACAGCGATACCCCAGAAAAAGACGGAGCCTCTTTTGGCGAAATCATTTCGTTTCAATTGGTTAATGGGTCGGATTTGTATACCCTAAATCTTAACGATGCCATAAGTTATGCGAACAACGGCATGTCCATTCTAAATGCTGTTACCTTCAGTTTATGCGGTGGCGAGGTCAATCCTACTCTTTGTGATTATCCGGGTTTGTTTTCTGGTAATACAGGTAATAGTATGACGCTTATGCTCACAAATGAATTTATTGAATCACTTTCTGTTACGAGTGAGTCTGCTTACGTGTCTGCTAGCTCAAATGGCGTATTAGTTGGCTCTGTAGCTGTTTACGGTTTAAATCAAATTACTTTATCTATATGGGGAGACGACTCCACAACGCCTGAAATAGATGGTGCGAGCTCTGGGGCTGCAATTGAATTAGAGTTTGTTGACGGTCCTATTCTGTACAGTCTTAATTTAGAGCCCATTACTTACGTTGTAAATCAATTTACGGCGCTATACAGTCCTAGTAGCGTGGTGCCAGTATGTGGTCTTAATGTAGTTGAAGGTTGTACCTCGAGTGCTGCTGTAAATTACGATTCGAGTGCAAACTCAGACGATGGCTCATGTATTACGCTTGTAAACGGTTGTACCGATGCAGCTGCTTTTAATTACAATGCGCTTGCAAATACCAATGACGGTTCGTGTATTGAAGTTGTTTTGGGTTGTACGGAGGCTTCTGCTTTCAATTTTAATGCCGTTGCCAACACAAACGATAACTCTTGTGTTTCGGTAGTAAACGGTTGTACCGATGCCACTGCTTTTAATTACAATGCGCTTGCAAATACCAATAACGGTTCTTGTATAGCTGTTGTTTCGGGTTGTACCAATCCATTGGCGTACAATTACAACGCTGTAGCTAATACAAACGATAACTCTTGTGTTTCTGTGGTAAACGGTTGTACCGATGCCACTGCTTTTAATTACAATACGCTTGCAAATACGGAAAACGGTTCATGTATAGCGGTTGTTTCGGGTTGTACCAATCCATTGGCATACAATTACAATGTTTTGGCCAATACGAATGATAACTCATGTGTTTCGGTCGTAACAGGCTGTACGGATTTAACTGCATTGAATTACAACACCAATGCCAATACCGATGACGGCTCTTGTTTAGCTGTTGTTATGGGTTGTACCGATCCATTGGCATTTAATACCACTGTTGGAGCTAATACTGATGATGGCTCTTGTGTAGCTGTAGTATTGGGCTGTACTGATATTTCTGCATTCAATTTTAATAATTTAGCCAATACCAATAACGGTTCTTGTATAGCGGTTGTTTCGGGTTGTACCGATCCGTTGGCATTTAATACCACTGTTGGAGCCAATACCGATGACGGTTCTTGTACTGCCATTGTTTTGGGTTGTACCGATCCGCTGGCATTTAATACCACTGTTGGAGCCAATACTGATGACGGTTCTTGTTTGGCTATTGTTTTGGGTTGTACCGATCCACTAGCATTTAATACCACTGTTGGTGCCAATACCGATGACGGCTCCTGTTTAGCCGTTATTCCGGGTTGTATCGATGCATCTGCATTTAATTACAATAGCTTGGCCAATACCGATGACGGCTCTTGTGTAGCTGTTATTTTAGGTTGCACCGACCCCTTGTCTTTTAATTTCAATGCTGGAGCAAACACCTCCAATTATTCTTGTATTTCCGTTGTTTCGGGTTGTACCGATCCAACGGCATACACTTACAATACCTTGGCCAATACCGACGATGGCTCTTGTGTTGCCGTTGTTTTAGGTTGTACCAATCCATTGGCCTTTAACTACAATTCTGCAGCCAATACCTCCAACTATTCTTGTATTTCGGTAATAAATGGTTGTACTGATGTTTCCGCATTTAATTTTAATAGTTTAGCGAATACTGATGATGGTTCTTGTGAGGCAGTTGTATTGGGTTGTACCGATCCATTGGCGTTTAATACAACAGTTGGAGCCAATACAGATAACGGTTCTTGTGAAGCAGTTGTATTGGGTTGTTCGGATGCTTCCGCTTTTAATTACAATTCTTTGGCCAATACCGATAACGCGTCTTGCCAGGCAATTGTTTTAGGTTGCACCGATCCGTTAGCTTTCAATACAACTCCTCAAGCCAATACCGATGATGGTTCTTGTGTAGCAGTTGTTTATGGATGTACCGATTCTTCTGCTTTCAATTTTAATGCTTTAGCCAATACCAATAGCGGTACTTGTGAAGCCGTCGTATTGGGTTGTACCGATCCATTGGCTTTTAATACTACAGTTGGAGCCAATACAGACAACGGTTCTTGTCAAGCAGTTGTGTATGGATGTACCGATGCGGCTGCCTTCAATTTTAATACTTTAGCCAATACCGATAATGGTTCTTGCGAAGCAGTAATTTACGGTTGTACCGATCTTTTGGCTTTTAATACGACTGCACAAGCTAATACCGATAACGGTTCTTGTATTGCTGTTTCATTGGGTTGTACCGATGCAACTGCATTTAATTACAATGCTTTGGCTAATACCGACAATGGCTTATGTGTTGCTCTTGCCTATGGTTGTACCAACCCATTAGCCTTTAATTACAATGCTGCAGCCAATACAAATGATGCTTCATGCGTTGCTGTTGTTTACGGTTGTACCGATAGTGCCGCATTTAACTATACTCCTGAAGCTAATACAGACAATAACGCTTGTGAGCCTTTTGTTTTTGGCTGTACTTACGATTTTTCGTTTGTTTCAAACTTTAACCAAGCTGCCAATACCTACGACGGATCTTGTGTTTTTATTGGCTTACGAAGATCTGCTACGCCTGTTTGTATTGATACGGCAGCTACCAATTATTTTGAAGGGGCGGACCCTGCAAGTCCTTTTTACAATGCTGACCTAATTACGAATGCAATTGCTTATGCTTCGCCTGAGTCTTGCACATATCCAATCGTAATTGCAGGATGTATGGATGGTTTGGCTTTCAATTACGATAGCTTAGCTACGTTGGATGACGGTTCATGTATTTCTGTTGTAGCTGGATGTAACGACACTTCAGCGTTTAATTACGATGCTGCAGTAAATACAAATAACGGTTCTTGCATCTCAAAAGTGTTCGGCTGTACCAATTCTTATGCCTTTAATTACAATGCATCTGCAAATACCGATGATGGTTCTTGTGTGCCTGTTATAGTAGGTTGTACCGATGCAACTGCCTTCAATTACGACAGTACTGCAAATACAGATAGTGGTTTGTGTGAGCCTGTTGTTTTGGGCTGTATCAATCCAACTGCATTTAATTATATTGCTTCTGCCAATACCGATGATGCTTCTTGCATACCTGTAGTAACTGGTTGTATGGATCCTGCTGCCTTTAATTACAATGCTGCAGCCAATACCAACAACCAATCTTGTATTTCTGTTGCTTTGGGCTGTACCAATTCTTTTGCCTTTAATTACAATGCTGAAGCTAACACCGACAATGGTTCTTGTGAAGCCATTGCATTAGGTTGTATGGATGCTACAGCCTTTAATTACGATCCTTTAGCCAACACCGATGCTAATTCTTGTGTGGCAATTGTATTGGGTTGTACCAACGCCAACGCCTTTAATTATATTGCCAATGCCAATACTGATGATGCTTCTTGTTTAGCAGTGGTAAACGGTTGTATGGATGCTACTGCGTTTAATTATAATCCTGCGGCAAATAAGCAAAGCGGTACTTGTGTAGCTAAAGTTTTGGGCTGTACCAATTCAAGTGCGTTTAATTACAATGCCAATGCCAATACCGATAATGCCTCTTGTTTAGCAGTGGTAACAGGTTGTATGGATGCTGCTGCTTTTAATTACAATAGCGCAGCCAATACCGATAATGGTTCTTGTGTTTTGGTTGTGCTGGGATGTACCAATGCAAATGCCTTTAATTATAACCCTTCTGCCAATACCGATGATGCTTCTTGTTTAGCTGTGGTAAATGGTTGTATGGATGCTGCTGCTTTTAATTACAATAGCGTAGCCAATACGGATAACAATTCTTGTATAGCTGTTGTGTTGGGCTGTACCAACTCTTATGCATTTAATTACAATGCTGAAGCTAATACAGATGATTTTTCTTGTGAAGCTTTGGTAAGTGGCTGTATGGATGTTACTGCCTTTAATTACAATGCCGCAGCCAATACCGAAAGTGATGCATGTATTGCCAAAGTTTTGGGTTGCACCAACGCATATGCTTTTAATTTCAATACACAAGCTAATTCAGATGATGGGTCTTGTGTAGCCGTTGTAACCGGTTGTATGGATGTTGCTGCTTTTAATTACAATGCCTCAGCCAATACCGAAAGTGGTTCGTGTACGCCGGTAATTATGGGTTGTACCAATAGCATTGCTTTCAATTACAATTCCTCTGCCAATGTAGAAGACGATTCGTGTTTGCCTGTAGTACTAGGTTGTACCGATAGTACTGCCTTCAATTACAGTCCTTCTGCCAATACCGATAATCAAAGTTGTGTCTCTATTTTAGTTGGTTGTACCGATGCTTTGGCTTTTAATTTTAATCCGCAAGCCAATCAAAATGACAGCAGTTGTATAGCGGTTGTTTTGGGATGTATAGATGCCACTGCATTTAATTATCAGGCTGCAGCTAATACGAGTGATGGTTCTTGTATAACTCTTGTTGAAGGTTGTACTGATGCTTTAGCATTTAACTACAATCCTGCTGCAACTACCGAAATGAGCCCTTCCAATTGTACTGCTGTTGTTTTAGGGTGTATAGATCCTCGTTTTAGAGAGTTTGTTAGTATTGCAAATACCGATGACGGGTCTTGTATAGATTTATGGTCTGATTTATATGCTGGTGTTACTGCGCAGTTTGATGCTGCAACGACTCTTATTGATAGTATTAGTACATCACTTTCTTTATTGAGTACTGATTTTCAACTATTAATTCAAAATACACAAGACTCTTCACTATTTTATGCGACTCAAATAGCAGTCTTAAATTCCAATCATGCTGCTGAACTTTTTGTAGTACAAAATCAGATCTCAGAGCTAGAAGACAACCTTGCTTCGAGCATTCTTAGCCCCGATAGTCAGGTTGCTTCTTTAGCTGCTTCACACCAAGCAGAATTGTCTCAAGCAGCTTTAGAAGCATCTAATTTACTAGCCCTTACCGAATTGTCATTTCAGTTAGACAGTGTGAGTATGTTGTTAGATTTTGAAAATCAGTTGACAGATTTGGCTAGTGAGCATAACACTCAAATTAATTTGTTAAATGCTGAAGATGCCATCGAAGATGCTTTGTACGATGCCATTATTACTGATTTAAAAGCTGATAGTGCTTTCTTTGAAACTCAAGTAGCTTCCTTACAGATAGACAGTGCAGCCTTTGAGGTGCAAATTGCAGAACTAGACGCGAATGTAGCTGAGCTGACAAATAATGCCACTTTCTTGACGAGTGAACTCGCTTATTATTCCGCTCCTATTATGATAGATTTGGAACAAGGTTGGAATATTATTGGTTTTTCCCTCCACGAGCAAATGGATGTTGTAGCTTCATTAGAAATATTGGGCGATAAACTTCACTTGATTAAAAATAACAGCGCTCGTATTTATTGGCCTGAGTTTGGTTTTAATAATATTGGAGATTTATTGCCAGGGCAAGGGTATCAACTTAGAATGAATGAAGAGTACCAAGACTTTACCTTCCCATACATTCCTGGAGAACGCATCATACTATCGCCTAATGTACCACAGTGGGCCTTAGATATGGATGTTTCGGTTCATCCAAATGACATTCGATCCCTCGTAAAGGTGGTTAATATGTTAGGTCAAGAAGTGAATCCAGTACATCAAGCCAAAGGAACCCCCTTGATTTACTTATACAACGATGCGAGCGTAGAGAAAAAAATAAATTAACGCCCACGCGTTATGTATCAATAAAACTTTAAAATTAGCTATTCGCTTTTTTTGCAGATTTATTTTTAGATTGACACGTCTATTTATCTTACAGAGATTGTTATCTTTCCATTCTATTTTTGTGCCAATACTAATTGTTAAAAATAAGACGAACATGAGTCAAAGAACAGTCAAAATTATATATTATACAGCTACGAGCTTACTTTCAGCTTTAATGCTAAGTTCTGGAGTTTCATATTTTTTAAATCACGCAGCGGTTGCTGAGAGTTTTTCAACTCTTGGATATCCAGCGCACTTAGTTTATCCTTTAGCTATTGCTAAATTATTGGGTATAGTAGCCATTTGGACAAAGCTGTCAAATACACTTAAAGAATGGGCTTATGCTGGGTTTTTCTTCGATTTTTTAATTGCTTTTGCCGCACATTTTTATGCGGGCGATGGAGAGTTTGTCGGTGCGCTTGTTGCCATGCTTCTACTGCTCGTTTCGTATCGCTTCGAAAAGAGCTTAACTGCAGCTTAAAAACAACTTAAACGCCACCCAATAGGGTGGCTTTTTTTTCTTGAATATAGGGTTTGTAGTCATTGTTATAATTTCGTTTATCTTTAGAACATGAAAAACTTAATTTACCTCCAAATAATGTTACCCTTGTTTGTATTTGGGCAACAAAAAACCAATTGTCAAGTCACAACTCCAGATATATTAGGGCCTTATTTTTTAGAGGGAGCTCCCATTACCGAGTCTATTGTCTCGGAGACTTATGATGGGGATTTGCTCTTTATTTCTGGAGTTCTTACCAATGATTGCGAGGTGCCAATTGCTAACGCTGTTATAGATTTTTGGCAAACAGATGAAAACGGATCCTATGATTACGATGGCTACAGCTACCGTGGTAAGATTGTAACAAATGCTCAAGGTAGTTACAACTTAGAAACCATTATTCCAGGCAAATATTTAAATGGAAGTGACTATAGACCCGCTCATATTCATTTAAAAGTAGCTGTAGATGGAGTTGATGAATTGGTGACTCAAATTTATTTTGAGGGAGACACAGACATACCCTCCGATTATTGGGCTAGTAGCCCTGCTGCTGAACATAGAATTATACCTTTATCTGCTGGTTTTGCTGGTGATTGGTTTGGTACTTTTGATATAGCTGTTTCTATAGAAGATTATTCAGGGGCTATTGTTTTTGGTTGCACCAATTCGCTTGCAAGTAACTTTAATGATCAGGCCACACAAGACGACGGTTCTTGTGAATGGTTAGATTGCAATCAGACAGTAAGTAACTCGCCTTTTTCTAGTTTTATTGAAGACAGTATTTGCCATGAAAATTTGTATTGCGAAGACTTTGACTGGGACGGTGGAGATTGTTGGTTTGATTGTAATGACAGTCTTATTAATATGTCTGACGTAGATGTTTATTTATACAACAATCAATGTGATTCTGCTTTTAATTGCAGTTTTTTCAACTTCGATAACGAATCTTGCATAGAACTTGAAGGTTGCCAAGACGAAAATGGTACATCGTACCAAGAGGGTGCGCAGTGGAATATAGATGCTTGTACAACTTGTTTTTGTGAACAAGGTGCGATTGTTTGTTCCAGCATGTCTTGTNTAGAGCCCGAGTGNAGTAATCCAGTNTATTTACAAGACGAATGCTGTCCAGTATGTCCGCAAGCTCCNTTATGCGAACAAATTNTTATTACGCTNGCTAACGGTTGGAATATGATTGGTTTTTCTTGTGAAGAAAATACTGATGCAATAGATGCTTTCTTCCCTATTCAATCTAAAATTATTATTGCCAAAGACGGGGCGGGAAATGCATATTTACCCAACTATAACTTTAATGGAATTGGCGATTTAGAGCGAGGTTATGGTTATTTAATCAAAGTTTCGGAAATGATACTAAATTATAACATTTGTAATTAATAATTTTTTTTATTTTTGAAGTGTTATTTCATACATACTATTAAAAATCCCTCAGATGAAAATGTTACGATTTATATCTATTTTTATTATGGTTTTCTGTGCAAAACCAACCTTTGCTCAATTTGAAGTAGGTTTACCTATAGATTTTGAGTTAAGCGATAACTTATTTCAGATAGATTCAACTTACTTTACCAATTTTAATGGAGGTACCTTTAATGTACTTCAAAATCCATACACTGACGCTGACAATCCAAGTAAATGGGTGGGTAAAATTGTGAGGTCTGGAGGAGATGTATGGGCAGGAAGTAAAATTCAGTTGGATGCAAATCTAAGTTTTAATCAGTACCCTATCATCTCACTAAAGATATACACTGCATCGCCAGTAGGGACTCAGGTAAAACTAAAAATTGAAGATCCTGCTTATTTAGATTTAGGTGACCCAAGTTACGAGGTAGATGCCTGGACTACTGTTAGTAATGGTTGGGAAACTTTAGTGTTCGATTTTAGTGATTCGCCACCACTTTACAACAATATTGCATTTATGTTTGACTACGATGTTATAGGTGATGGCTCTATACAATCTACTTTTTACTTCGACGACATTATGCAATCGAGTTCTATAGACCCAAATATTATAGCGGGTTGTTTGTATCCTCTAGCCTGTAATTATAATGATGAAGCTACTCAGGATGACGGTTCTTGTGTTTTTGCTCAAATGTTTTACGATTGCGCAGGGTTTTGTGTAAACGATGCCGATAACGACCTTGTGTGTGATGAATTAGACAATTGTACTCTGGTTGCTAATTTCGATCAAACGGATAGCGATGGTGATGAAGAAGGTGACTTATGTGACTACGATGACGGGCTCGGAATTTCAGACTTAGAACAAGCATCGAGTCCTCTAGTTAAAATGATTGATCTTCTTGGTAGGGAAAAGAAGCATCACAAGAGTGGCCAAATATTGTTTTATATTTATGAAAACGGTACGGTAGTAAAGCAGTTTAAATAGAAAAAAAAAGCCACCCAATTGGGTGGCTTTTTTTTAATAAAATTTAGTCTAGTGGTCGTGTTCTTCTCCACAGTGCACTTCATTTGCTGCACCTGGAATCACTGGACTTGGAAGTGAGTCTCCTTCTGCATCTAAGAAAAGAGTATCTTGAATGGTGTAACCACCATCTTCAATGTCATGTAAATCATCTTCACAATACTCACCCAATTCAACAAGTTCGTATTCTGTTCCATTAATTTCTGTTGTTACATGGCATTCTGCACACTCGTCACTAGAACAAGCAGCTAGGGAAAGAAAGGTCAAGCCCATTCCTAAGTTTTTAATCAAAAGTGATTTTTTTTTCATGGTAATACGTGTTAGTTAAGTATGTAGTTAATTGCGAAATATACATTGGTTCCAGCTCCTGGAAGCCCAATATTTTTTAAATTAGATAAGTGGTTGACGAATCTTTTGTTAAATATATTGCGGATCCCTAATTTTAAGTAAACGGTTTTTTTAGAGGTATAGCTAAAATTAGCCTCTATATTGTAGATTTCGTAGTCATTAGAAGTGGTTTCAAAAGAGGCCACCTCATTTTTGTCTAGAAAATGAGTTCGCTGTAGCTGT
Organism: Flavobacteriales bacterium; assembly: GCA_002685115.1. GTDB lineage: Bacteria > Bacteroidota > Bacteroidia > Flavobacteriales > UBA7430 > UBA6772. The sequence continues at coordinate 9,955 of NYWQ01000080.1, forward strand.
ACGGTTTCAATTTTGATTTTAGCTTTTTGTTCGCCAAATTCATATTTCAAGTTGGTGTTAATTCGTGTTTGCGGAATTAAAGGGAGCGGCTGGTTGTATTGATCTTCTCCCATCACAAAAGAAAAATCTTGTTCCAGATGTAATCGGTGTGCAAAATGAGGATGGTAATGGAAATAGATTTCTGTACCATAAGTTGTTGCAGAACTTGTTTGTGCGTATCGATATACAGGGTAATTTTCATAACCTTCTATGATCACTTCTGTTGGCTTAATGTAAATGTAGTTTTTAAATGTATTGTAAAATGGATTGATGTTTACATTGAGGTGTGCCGTGTTGTAATCTAACGAGAAGTCAAGTTGATTTGCATATTCACTTTCCAAATCCTGAGAACCAATTTCATATCTATTGGTGCCATGATGAACACCATTAGCAAGCATTTCACTAATATGAGGAGGTCTAAACCCAGAGCTAAAATTGGTTCGGAACGTGTACAAACCTGTTTGGTATACCAAACCAATAGATCCGTTTAACTTAGAGAAGTTTTTGGAGCCTATTTCATCAGCACTTATTTCTCTGTAATCGTATCGAACTCCAATTTGCGTTTCAAATAACTCTTTCGAGAATTGAAACAAAGAATAGGTTCCATAATCTATAGAGCTTGAGTTTGGGAGTAAAATATTTTCGGCACTTCTGTCGTTTTTGTTTTTCACGATCATTCCTTGGGCACCCGAAATCCACTTTAGATTTTCATTTATATTTGTGCTAAAAGAGAGGTTGTAGGGAATGTTTGTAAGCAGCATTTTAATTCCAGGAATGGTAACCTTCTCCTCATGTTCGGTTAAGCTGTTAGAGGTGTATCCTGTAAGTAATTTAAGTACAGATTTATCAAAAATAAGTTTGTTTTCTATGGAGAGGTAATGGTCTGAAATGAGTTGGAAAGGCACTGCTCTGTCACGGTTTTGTACACTTGATTGAAAATCAGATGGGTTAGGGTTAGCCGAGTGCGTGTGTCCAGGTAATCCTATTTGATTCGAATTGTGATTGTATCTCAAATTAAAAATCCATCTATTTTTATTGTAGCCTAAAGCTGTTTTTAATGTCTTGCCCTTAAATCTAGAATTAACAATGTATGCTCCATTCGGAATTTGATAATCTGCCGCATTTTTATAGCCAGCAAATACGTTAAATCGAAAGTTATTACCCGCCATTTTTAGTCTGGCCACTGTGCTTGTGGAAAGTGAATTGCTCTCAAATCTAGTTTCCACAGAGCTTTGCTGAGTGTTTGGGCTTGTGTAATCTTCATCTACAAAATAAAGAACACCGCCAAGTGCATCTGCTCCGTAAAGAAGCGAAGAGGGTCCTTTTACAATCTCGACTGTTTTAATACCTAAGTCTGTAAAGTTAACCCCATGATCATTTGCCCATTGTTGGTTTTCTATTCGTAAACCATTTAAAAATGTGAGCACCTTTAGTCCTGACATTCCTCTAATAACGGGTTTGCTTATTCCGGCTCCTGTATAAATTGAGTACACACCTGGAACCGATGCTACAGTTCCCATTAAATTAGAAGTTCCAATACTGTTAGGGTTATTTATTTGCTTTAAAACAACATTGCTCAAATTGTGTTGTTGAATTATGCCTGTTGTTGGTGATATAATAACTTCATTTAGTAATAGGTGGTTTTTTTCAACCTCTACTACCAATACATCAGATTGAATCTCATTTACCTGAATGTTTTTAGTTAGGTAGCCAATCCCAGAAACAATTAGTGTGAAACTTGGGGGAACTGAAGTTAGTTTTACTTCGCCTACTGCGTTGCATTTTAATTGTACATCTAATTCATAAACTTCAATTTCTGCATAGGAAACAGGTGTTTTCGTTTCAGAATCGATGACCTGAATTGATTGTCCATTTAATAAAAATGGAAGTAAAAGTAGTATGAATTTATAAAACCTCATTTTATTTTATTAACTTTAACGCAACTAAGTTGCAAAGATGGAAATAAATAATTTATTTAACAAGCGAAATATAAAGAAAACTAAAGTTCGTACTGAATTACTAGAGTTGTTTACAGTTTCTGACTCCTCTTTTTCTGTTCCAGATATTTTAAAAAAAATAAATGCTACCAAAGATAAAGTAACCGTTTACAGAGCCTTAGAATTATTTGAAAATAAGGGTCTTATCCACAAGGTACCAGACAGCGATAACAAATTGCGTTATGCCTTATGTTCTCTTGAATGTGTTTCTACTGTTCATACACATTCACATGCGCATTTGGTCTGTACAGAATGCTCAGATACGTTTTGTATGGATGATATTAAATTGCCTGAATTCTCTTTTAGTACTAATATCTTTGTTGATCATTATGAGCTCATACTAAACGGAAAGTGCGAGAATTGTGTAAGCTAACATTAGTTTGTGCCCAAAGGACAAAGGTCAATGTTTTTATATTAAAATAGTTTTAGATCTACAAGAGAGGAGTTTAGATTCAGCATTTTTAAAGGTGTCTATTTTTTAATCTCTTGTTTGCGCTAGTTCATTTTTTTTATTGGGTATCTCTTAGCTCAATTGGCCTTTTTTATTTTATATATTTGATTAAAATTT
>NYWQ01000081.1 GCA_002685115.1 Flavobacteriales bacterium
AAACACAACATAGATCGATTAAATTGGCTTGGTGCAGAGGGTAAAACTTATCACGAAATCATTGGCCCAAATAGTAAATACAGAGTTCATCCAGATCCTGCAAAGCAGAACCCACTCTCAAATTTAAAATGGGATATAAATCAAGGTAGAGTTATAAAGATTGCTAAAAATGCATAGATTTATAGCATCTATTTATCAAGTGTAAGTGTTAAGATTTAACTCAAATGAAGCAAGCTGAACTCATCCCCTCAATTTCTCAAAAAGACTGGCAAAAGAACAAATTTCATTTTCCTAAAAATATTATAAATGTAGCAACACTTTTTTCAGGTATTGGCGCAGTTGAGCATGCCTTGAAGAGGTTAAAGTTGAAATCAAAAATAGTCTTTGCCGGCGACATAGATCCTCATGTAAAAGATGCCTATTTTGCAAATTACAATATCAATAAAGAAGATTGGCACGATGATGTAACTGAATTCTCAGCAAAAAAATATAGAGGTAAGGTTGATTTGCTTGTTGGTGGTAGCCCATGTCAATCTTTTTCAATGGCTGGAAGGCGAGGCGGGTTGGATGATGCTAGAGGCACTCTGTTTTATGATTTTATTCGTATCGTTCAAGAATCAAATCCTAAAATCTTTATTTTTGAAAATGTCAGAGGCGTTATTAATCATGACGGGGGTAACACATGGCGAGTTATGAAAGAAATATTTAACAGCCTTTCAAACTATTCTTGGACGTTTAAAATTCTCAATAGTGCAGATTATGGAATGCCTCAGTCAAGAAATCGTTTATTTGTTGTTGGCATTAGAAAAGTTGTGAAGGGACTAAGAAATGTAAATAAACCCTTCTTATTTCCCCAGCCAATCTCGCTCAATAAAACAATGCAAGACTTTCTTGAAGATCATATAGATTCCTCATATTACATGGGAGAAAAAGGAGTTAAATTTGTAACAAAAATCCAAAATCAAAGAAAGCATTACACTCAGGTCAATGGTCAAATAGCCCTGTGTCAAAAGGCAAATCAACAAACTAATTGGCATGGAGATTTTATTTTTGAAGAGGTTGAGAATAAATTAAAATATGATGAATTCATCTTTGGTGTTAAGCAGGTTGATGATAAATATTATCTTTCTGAGACTGTTAAAAAGTATGTCTTGTCTTCGGGAACAAAAAACTACAAAGCTGCCCCTGGTACTGACCCAGAAATAGCACGAACTTTGCTTCAAAGCATGCATAAGATGCATCGCTCAGGTGTAGATAATTATGTATCACATAAAGGTAGGCTCAGAAGATTAACTCCTAGAGAGTGCTTAAGACTGATGGGTTTTAGAGACTCTTTTAAAATTGCAATCAGTGATACCCAAACCTACAGGCAAGCTGGTAACAGTATTGTGGTTGATGTGCTTATTGCCTTGCTAAAAGAATTGGACATTTCTCAATATGGACGCAAATCTTAAGGCTTTCGATCACCCATTTTCTAATAAGGAGATAGCATTGGTGGATTCATTTGTTTTAACTAAGTTAGGGGAAGGGCACGGTGAATCAACTTTATACCTTGGCGGTAAAGGTGCTCATGAAGATATTGCAAGTTTCTTTGATGCCCCGTTTAAAGATAAAATGTTCCAAGTATATTTTAGTAAAGCAAACCTCCTTAAGATATTTAATTTTTATCAACCTTTTTATAAAAATCCACATAGTTTTTATATGAGTGATGGTCGTTTAATTGAATTTCAAAATGATCTTTCCAAACATTATGATGAATGTTTCAAAAAAATTAATGCATCTGACGAATATGTATCTAATGAAGTTGAATTATTGAATCCTGACTCACAAGACAGGCAATATTTGCGGGTTTTTGCAGGCTCCATACTCAGAGAGATTTTTCTGCCTTATTCTGTAAAAATTTGTTTTAAAAAAATACATTTGCACAATAATCATCATTTAGATATCTTAATTGAATGTAGTCCATATATAGCTGCAAAAAAACATAATATTAAAGTAGGGGGCAAAAGCGTCAATGTTGAATTTAATTACCTTAACCCGTCAAAGGATTGAACTCGAATGCCTAAAATAGAACAAACTCCCCCAAATGCTGCTAATTTTATTTTTAGCTTGAGGAAACTTGGATATAGCTTTTCTTCTGCCTTAGCAGACATTATCGATAATTCAATTGGTCATGGAGAAGCCAATAAAATATTTATTAATTATTATCCTCAAGAATCCTGGTTATCAATTCAGGATAACGGAATAGGTATGGATAAAAAAGATTTGTTAAATGCAATGACTCTAGGCAGCTCAAGCCCTGAATCTATTAGAAGTGAAAATGATCTAGGTAGGTTTGGATGCGGCTTAAAAACCGCTAGTTTTTCTCAATGCACTAAATTAACAGTTATCTCAAATCAAAAAAATACAGTATCTGCTGCATGTTGGAACCTTGAACGAATTAAACAATCGGGTACTTGGGATCTAGAAGTATTAAATAAAAATGAAATAAACGATCTAACAACAAAATATGATCTCACCATTGATAAATCTGGAACAATTATTCTTTGGGAAGATATAGATTCACTTCGTGGAAAAGATGATCAAGAAATAGAGGATGATCAAGCAGCTAAAATAGATGAGAGCAAAAGCCATCTAAGTTTAGTTTTTCATAGATTTATCGAGGAGAAATTAATAAGTATTAATTTTAACCATGAAGACTTGAAGCCCCTCAATCCTTTTCTTGAAGGTAAGGCAAAAACTCATCAAACACCAATTCAACATTTTTTATTGCCATCCTCCTTTGTAAATCAATCTGATAAAGATAAAGACCAACAAAGTATTGCATTTACAGGATATACATTGCCTCCAATGAACAGTATCAAGGAAACTGACCAAGAGGTAGCTGATCTTGGCGATGGATTGGCTCAATCACAAGGATTTTATATATACAGAAATAAAAGATTGATTAGTTTTGGTGGTTGGTTTGGACTCAAGAAATATCAAGCACTGACTGAATTAGCAAGAGTAAAGGTTGATGTCCCTAATAGTTTGGATGAAGATTGGGCAACAGATGTAAAAAAAACTAAAATGGTGCCGCCTCCATCTGTAAAAAAAATGATGAAGACATATCTTCAAAAACTAATTCAACCATCTCTAGATAGACAAAATGGGGCAGGCGCAGAAGCAATTAATAAATCACAACATTGGATGCGTGCTTTTGACGATGGTTATGCTCAATATTCAATTAATAAAGATACAGATGAATACAAAGAACTAGTATCGTCATTAACAAAAGATAAACGTTTGCTTTTAGATAAATTCTCTAGAGAGGTTGCGGCTGATCTTCCATATGATCAGCTATATGTAGATATAGCAGACAAACAAATAAAAAAATAAATTATGAGCATACAAAATTTTTCATTAATCATCGAAGAAGCAAAGCTCAAACGATCTAATCAAGAGAGAATTAACGAATATTTGATGGATGAAAATGAAATTCGTAATTTGTGCGTAGAAGTTTGCAGTACATATAGAGCAAGTTTGGGAGATGATTATGATGTCGTAGAAAGTGAAGTCATTCAAACTTTGCTAGGAGATGCCCCAAGAACAATTAGTTCTCATGTAACCATTGATGAGGGTTTCACGCCATGGTTTATTCAAAGAAAAGCCAATATAGACTTAAAATATTGGGACAAGTACGCTTCTATACTTGGTAAAGAGCATCCCTCTAATGTTATTTACGCAACTGATGATGATACTGATCAAATTATGGATCGAATTGGTGATCCTGAAAATAATGCTTTTAATAAGAGAGGATTAGTAATGGGTAATGTCCAAATGGGCAAAACCATGAACTATATAGGCTTGATTACTAAAGCAGCAGATGCAGGGTATAAATTTATTGTCGTTATTGCAGGCGCTACTGAGGCATTGAGACAGCAAACTCAAAGCAGGGTTGATGATGGATTTCTTGGAAGAGAAAGCTCACCTGACGGAGTAATTCCATCTGTTGAAGACCTCTCAACTAGACCTAATTCATTAACAGGTAAAGATAAAGACTTTAATAGTATTACTGGACTTGATAGAGCAAATCTATACAGAAGCGATATGCCCATGGTTGTTGTCATTAAAAAAAATGCTAAAGTTTTAGAATCCCTAATTCATTGGGTTGAAAAAGCCCATTTCTTAAAAGGCCATTGCGTGCCTTCTCCTGAAGGTACTCATTGTCCAATTTGTCGGAAAAAAACCATAAAATCTACCGAGGGTTCTTCAGCCATAGAAAATGAGCCCATGCTCTTATTAGATGATGAGGCAGATTATGCAAGTGTTAATACCAATGATGCAGCGAAAAGAGTTACTAGAATCAATGAATTACTTAGAATACTCCTAAGTAAATTCCATCAAAAAAGCTATGTTGGCTACACTGCTACACCCTTTGCAAATATATTTATTAATCCTGAGTCATTGGGGGATGAGTCTGTGGAGGATGATTTATTTCCAAGACATTTTATTCATCAAATTGGCACGCCGTCTAATTATCAAGGCCCATCAACATTTTTTGGTCCTGATGCAAATTGTAATTTAATCAAACCTATTGGTCTTATAACAGATCAAAAGATTGAAAATTTTTATCAAATTGAAAGAGAATTCAATCCTGATACTGGAAAGTTTACTAGAAAAATTTTAGATGCATCTTTTTCAGGAATTCCCGATGAATTAAAAGAAGCGATTGAGTTGCTAAAAGGTGAAGGCCCCGAGGACTTGCAGGACCTGGTTATGAAATTGGGTATGGAAATTGTTCGCCTTGCTGGTGTTGCCGGATCCACTCTTTCTGCCAAACAAACTGTTCGTAAACATCTTGAAGACGGAAATGCTTTGCAAAAATTTAAGGATGTTGTCGAGTATCAGGGTGGGGATACCAGGGTGATTGATAACCCGGAAAAACTCCCCACCGCAAAGCACACTAAAAAATTACCTGCTCCTAAACGTGGTTATGTTCACACTATAGACGCTGGGCAACTTGCCCGTGGTGTTCAAATCCTTGCCCATGGCGAGGGAAAGAAATTTGATCCAGCTGCCGGAGTCGCAGAGCTTTGCAAAGTGGGGACTCAGATGAAACAGGGAGAACCCCTTATGATCATTCATTATAACGATGAGAAACGATTGAGTGTGGCTATGGAATATTTTAAAGCGGCTTATCGCTTAGCCCCGAAAAGACCAAATCCTGCTCCTCTTGTAGTCGAGCGAGTTGCGTAACGAATCGAATCAATTCGACTTTATATTTTTAAAGAGATGCCCTTCAATGGAGGGCATCTTTTTTTTGCCTAGTTAACTCGGCCCAAGTACGAACGATCGTTTGTACTGATTTTAATAACATCGTCCTTTTTAATGAATAGGGGTACTTGAATTGTAATACCAGAAGAGATAGTGACTGGTTTAAGGACATTACCCGCAGTATCACCTCTTAAGGCTTCAGGAGCTTCAATCACTTTTGCTTCAACAGAAGCTGGTAATTCAAGCCGTATAGCTTCTCCGTCTACAAGTAAAATATCATAGGTGTTACCTTCCACCAAAAAATAGTCGTCTTCTCCAATTATGTCGCTCGGTAACACGGTATCTTCATAAGTTTCTAAATCCATGAAGTGATGTCCTTCAGTATCTTTGTAACTAAATTCAAGTTTCTGCGTAGTTGTGTGCATGAACTCGACATTATCTGTTGAGCGAAATTTTGTGGTAGTGGTTGAACCACTTTGCAGGTTTCGTAAGGTCGTTTGCACAAATCCTGCTTGCCTACCTTGG
>NYWQ01000082.1 GCA_002685115.1 Flavobacteriales bacterium
CGATTGATGAGCTAACCTCTTTAAGTTATGAATTGCTAAAAAAAAACAATTTAGAAGATGCTTACATCCGTCCATTGGTTTTCTTAGGACAAAAAATGACACTTCAACCCAGCGAAAGTGTACATGTAATGCTTTGTGCATGGGAATGGGGAAAATACTTAGGCAATTCTGCATTGAAAATAATGACCTCATCATTTCAAAGACCAAACCCAAAATCATGTTTTATTGAAGCTAAAGTAACAGGACATTATATCAATTCTATATTGGCAACTAAGGAAGCTAAACAAAAAGGATATGACGAATCATTATTACTGGATATGAATGGGTATGTAGCCGAAGGACCAGGAGCTAACTTTTTTTATGAGAAAGAAAACATATTATACACTGCACCTCATGGAAACATTCTCTCGGGTATAACAAGACAAACCATATTTGAAATAGCTAAAGAACTAAAGTACACAATTAAAGAAAAGCACTTTAAACCAAAAGATGTATATGCAGCAGATGGTGCTTTTTTTCACAGGAACAGCAGCGGAGATCTCAGCTATTGAAAGTTTAGATAATCACTCATTTAAATTAACATGGGAAGAAACAATGGGCTATAAACTAGCTCTTGCATACCAAAAAAGAGTCCAAGAAAAATAAAATGGAATTAAATAAATAAAGCAAAATCATTACCAATGACGAATCTCAACCAGCAGTAAAAGCAATGCTTCATGCTATAGGATTAACAAAAGAAGATTTGAAAAAACCATTCGTAGGTATAGCTAGTATAGGTTATGAAGGAAACCCATGTAACATGCACTTAAACGACTTAGCCCTAAAGGTAAAACAAGGGACGAAAAACAAAAATTTAATCGGTTTAATTTTCAACACAATTGGGGTTAGTGATGGAATATCAATGGGTACTTCTGGCATGAATTCACGAAAAAAAATCAAGTAAAAAACCAAAAATTAATCGCTGTAAATAAAGCAATAAGAAATCATCCAATAGAAATCATTGGCGCAAAACTAAGAGCATCGATGACGGCTATGAAATAATTCAAAACTCACTATTAAATGAATACATCGTNAATATNAATAAANCGATAAAATAAGCCCGATTTANTANCCNTATTTNTCTTTCCAGCGTATTTTTAAAAATTCACGCATAGNGGCTTCTCTAGGATTATTTCCAGGCTCAAAAAAAGTATGGCCTTTTAAACCTTCAGGTAAAAACTCTTGAGCCACAAAATTATTGGCATAATCATGCGCATACTTATAATCTTTGCCATAGTCCAAGTCTTTCATCAATTGAGTAGGTGCATTTCTTAAGTGCAGCGGAACCGATAATGAGCCCATCTGTTTAACTGCAACCATTGCTTTATTAATTGCGGCATAAGCAGCATTGCTTTTTTCTGAACTTGCTAAGTAGCTTGCGCATTGTGAAAGTATGATTCTACTTTCAGGCATACCTATAGTACTCACAGCCTGAAAACAATTATTAGCCATAATAAGCGCCGTTGGATTNGCATTTCCAATNTCCTCACTGGCAGAAATCAACAATCTTCGGGCAATAAACTTAGCATCTTCTCCCCCATCAATCATCCTAGCAAGCCAATATACAGCTGCATTTGGATCACTCCCTCTTATGGATTTTATTAAAGCAGATGCTATATCGTAATGTTGTTCACCTCCTTTATCATAGGAGGTTAATACTTGTTGGGCATGTTTATTAACTAGTTCATCATCGATAACTATTTTAAGAGAACTCTGAGAGTTTACAATCAACTCAAAAACATTTAAGAGCTTACGTGCGTCTCCACCAGATAATCTAAGTAGTGCTTTATCTTCTCGTATAGTAATGTCTTTATGAACTAACTTTTCATCCTCTGAAANAGCTCTTTGCAAGAGGTTTTGAAGATCTTCTTTAGAAAAGTGCTCAAGTGTATAAACCTGACATCTGGAAAGTAAAGCCGGAATAACTTCAAAGGAAGGGTTTTCTGTAGTTGCACCAATTAGGGTTACGATTCCTGTTTCTACAGCACCTAAAAGAGAGTCTTGCTGAGACTTGCTAAAACGGTGTATTTCGTCTATAAAAAGNACNGGACTTTCGGTTCCAAACAAACCTCTNTTCTTTGCTTTTTCGATAACCTCACGNACATCTTTAACGCCCGAATTTATNGCACTTAAAGTATAAATATCTCGCTTTAATTGTTGTGCAATAATTTGTGCAAGCGTCGTTTTACCAACACCTGGAGGCCCCCATAAAATTACAGAAGGTAAAACACCTGAATCCATGGCCTGACGAAAAACGGTTTGCTTTCCTACTAAATGAGATTGACCTATGTAATCTTCAAGATTTTTAGGACGCAATCGCTCGGCTAAAGGTATATTCATAACAACTAATTATAGGATTCAAATATAAGTTAAAAAACAAAAGCCTCATGATAACAGGAGGCTTTTGAAATAGGTTTACTTAATTTTTTTACTCAAATGCTGCAGCTTTAATTTTTTTGTTAACNACTACTTTGTTTAACTTCATATCTATAGATTGACCTGCAACATTTTGAATGGTTTGATGCGGAAAAGAATAACCCTTNACNTCTTGGTAATCTTTATAAAGTGTACTCTGAGGCATGGCTCCTTGTGGGGTATCTACAACAGATTCCACTTTAACTAAGAATTTAGAATTTACACTGTAGTACTCGGTAGCCATTTCACCGTTCAGGTCGGTACGAATAACCACATAAACCTCTTCATCATCTAGCATATCTACCCCAGTAACTTGGGCTGTATAATTATCAAAATAAGCTAATTCTGCTGCTATTTTATACTGCGTTTGTGCTTCTGCTAATTCATCGGGTGTCATTTCACTTTGTCCTTGCATTCCGTCACTAAAGCCTCCATTTCCATTTGAATATTGTCTTTGAACAGTCATACCCATCATTTGCATAGACATTGAAAAAGAATTGGGCAATTGTTGTAAAACATTCATCTGTAATTTTGCTGGAGCACCAGGTATTTCGGCAGCGTATGTAAACTGAAGACTGTTTAATTTCTTTAATTTNTTAACACCACCTATAGCGGCAATATAGTCGTTTACAATAGAGGTTGCGGACACACCATTTGGAACTGGTTTTAAATCCGATTTTTCGACACCATAATTATCTCTCAGTGTTACAGGACCAAAAGCAGCTAACTTATCCTTTAATTCAGCTGCATCGCCCACTACTATAATGTGAGCATTGNTTGGTTTAAGATACTTTTGAGCAACTTGAAATATATCTTCTACTGTAATAGAGGACAAACGCTTTAGGTAAGTAGCATAATGTTGCGCATCTAAACCTAGATAATCTGTATTGATTGCAAAACGAGCAACGGTAGATGCATTTTCGAGAGCTATTGCAAATTTTCCTGACATATTATTNACAACACCTTGCAACTCNTCTTGCGTAACTTNTANAGTACGTAATTCATTAAGCTCTGAGAAAAAGGCTACAATGGCACTATCTGTAACCTCATTTCTAACTTTTGCTGATGCATTAAAAGTAGAGCCCAATTCATTTATAGAAACAGCTGAATAAGCTCCGTAGGTATACGCTTTGTCTTCTCTTAAATTTCTGAAAAGACGCGCAGAAGAACCTCCTCCTAAAATATTATTCATTACTTTCAACTTCAATACATCTTCAGAAGATGGGTGTATGTCAATTGGGTAAGTAATGTTTATTACAGACTGCACGGCACCCACCTTATTTACAAGTGAAACTTTATTTTCCGAGGGCGCCTTTGCACTAGTGTATACAGCATTCTCAAATTCTTCAGCATTCCAACCACTCATATACTTACGCATCATGGTTCTCACTTCCGGTAAGGTGATGTCTCCAACAACTGCTAGGTAAGCACTTTTTGGACTAAAATAGGTTTGGTAAAATTGCTCACAATCCGCAAGCGTAATATTAGAGAGTGATTCCTCAGTCATTAGTTAGCCAAAGGTGTGCGAAGTTCCATAATTTAATACCGAATTCACATTGGCAGCTATAGCATCTGGACTGTCAGAAGCATTCGCCAAACCCGAAATGTTTTGTGTGATTAATTTAGCAAACTCTTCTTCTGTAAATTCAGAATTTATAAGAACATCTGAAAAAAGATCCATTAAACTAGGAAGATGCTTTTTTAATGAACTTGCATAAATACCAGAAGATGAGGTTATTAAGTTTGCACCTATGTAATCTATGGAAGCATCTATTTGATCTTTAGACCGTGTGCTTGTTTTTGTTCCAAGTAAATCGCCTGCAATAGAAGAAACACCCACAGACTCACCCTCAAGTTCGGGATGATACTTAAACTGCAGCGCTAGGGAAACCTTAGGTAATTTGTGGTTTTCTACCACAAAAACTTTCAAACCATTTTCCATTACAAAAGACGCTGTAGATCCTAATTGAATTTCTGGAGCTGGAGCTGCTTGAGGTCGTATAGAACGATCTTGGGCTACCATATTTGTAGCTATTATTGTGCATAAAATAAATACTATATTTTTCATATCAACTATTATTTTTCTGTTTTGGGTAAATAATGTAAGGTTACTCTATTCGAAGGGCGTAAGTATTTTTTAGCGACTTCTAATATAGCTTCTCTAGTAACATTAAAATAACGTTCCAATTCTGTATTCACTAAATTTGTTTCGCCATTGTAGTATAAGTAATAATCAGAAAGACTTTCTGCTATACCTGCCATGGAAGTGTTGCCACTAATAAAATCATTTTCAATTTGATTTCTTAGTTTTTCAAATTCTTCAATAGATATTAATTCTTCGGACATTCGAGAGACTTCAACATTCATGGCATCTTCAAGAGCTAAAACCTCTGTACCCATGTTGGCAATTCCAAACATCAACAACAAACCTGGATCTTCAGTAGGCATTGGGAAAGCTCCAGCATAAACTGCTTTTTGTTGTTTATCTACAACGTTTTTTTGTAATCTCGAGCTATTACCTTGAGATAAAATCATACTCATCATCTCTACAGCATAAGCATCTTCCGTTCCTTGAGCAGGCCCATGATAAGCTTGTACAACTGCCGGAAGCTGAATATTATCGTAAACAGTATCACGAACTTCTGCAAACTTCTCAGGCTCTACTACCGTAGGTCTTGGTACAGCTGATGTACCTCTTGGAATAGTCCCAAAATATTTTTCAATCCACTCCTTTGATTGGCTCAAAGAAATATCTCCTGCAATAGAAATACAGGCATTATTTGGAACATAAAATGTTTTATAGAATTCCATAAACTCACTTAAATTCGCTTGATTAATATATTCAGGAGAACCACCAGGAGTCCATCGGTAAGGATGAGATTCAAAAGCATGTTCAAAAACCTCATTCATTATAGATCCATAAGGTGTATTTTCGTTTCGTTCACGTAGTTCTTCTTTTACGACTTCTCTTTGCGTATTAACTCCTTCTTGATCTATCTTTGCGTGAAGCATACGTTCAGACTCCATCCACAAACCCAATTCTAATTGATTGGATGGCAATATTTCATAGTAAAAAGTTCTATCAAAACTAGTATTTGCATTGAGTACACCACCATTATCTTGGACTAACTTCATGTATTCACCTCTTCCAATATTTTCTGACCCCTCAAAAAGTAAGTGCTCAAAAAAGTGAGCAAATCCTGTACGGCTTGGATCTTCGTTCTTAGAGCCTACATGATAAGAAACCGATACGGCAACGATTGGTGTGCTGTGGTCTTCGTGTAATATGACATGTAAGCCATTTTCCAAATCGTATTCTTCAAAAACGATTGGATTCATTTGAGCCCAAAGTAACAAGGGGCAAAAAGTTAAAGGGATGAGTAGTTTTTTCATTTTTTTATTATTTTACTAAA
>NYWQ01000083.1 GCA_002685115.1 Flavobacteriales bacterium
TAGACCAAAAACAGGACTATATAGACAAGGTAGACTTTGTAATTAGTTATTTGCAAAAGCAAGATGTTACCGCTGCCTATCAACTTTTACACAATGGTTTTTTACCAAAAGCGCATCGGTGTAAAAAGAAATTAGCTGAAGATTTAGACTACGCTTTTGGAAATTTAGGGGTATTAGATAAGGCGAAGCATATGGCTACCCTCTTCATAGAAGAATTAGGCGATTTTATCAAAGCAAATGTTGACGAGTTCTTTTCTTTTACTCGTTATGCCGAGCAAATTTCGTCTTCGGCAAGTAGTTTTGATCAAATTGAAGAGTATTTAAATTACCAAACCACATCAATAGAAGACCTATTGCTCCTTTTATTAATGGGTTATTTAGATGAGGAGGAACCCGGATTAGTTTGTTTTACCATACCTTTTCCTGGCAATTTATTTGCAGCGCTTCGTTGCGCTCAATTTATAAAAAAGCGGTTTAAAAAAATTAAAGTTGCTTTTGGAGGTGGCTATTGCAACACAGAACTAAGATCCCTTACTGATCCAAGAATATTTAAATACGTAGATTTTATTTGTTTAGACGACGGAGAAGTCACACTTTTAAAAATAAACGAATACTTAGCTGGTGCTATTGGTTTGTCTGATTTAGAAAGAACTTATGTTCTTGAGGATCAAAAAGTGGTGTATAAAAATAAAACACCCAATACCATTTTTCATCACAAAAACTTACCAACACCTACTTATAAAGGTCTAAAACTAAAAAAGTACTTGTCTTTTTTAGATGTCATGAATCCGATGCATCGTTTGTGGAGTGATGGAAGATGGAATAAGCTTACCATTTCTCATGGTTGTTATTGGAAACAATGCTCTTTTTGTGATGTTTCCCTTGATTATATAGGCAATTACCAGAACACAACTGCAGATGATTTGGTGGCTAAAATAGAAGCAATGATTGCCGAAACAGGTACTACAGGGTTTCATTTTGTAGATGAAGCTGCGCCTCCTAAAATGTTACGCTTGTTGGCAGAGAAATTGATTGAACGGAAAGTTTACATTACCTGGTGGACGAATATTCGTTTTGAGAAAACCTTTACAAATGAGTTGTGTCGTATTTTGGCAAAATCGGGATGTATTGCCGTTACAGGAGGTCTCGAAGTGGCTTCTGATCGTTTGTTAGAGAAAATGAAAAAAGGGGTTGATATTGCACAAGTTGCTCGCGTAACAAAAGCATTTTCCGACCAAAATATTATGGTGCATGCCTATTTAATGTATGGTTTTCCTAAGGAAACGGCTCAAGAAACTGTAGATTCTTTAGAAGTGGTAAGGCAGTTGTTTGAGAATAATTGCATTCAGTCGGCTTTTTGGCATCAGTTTACCACTACTATACACAGTCCTATTGGACAGGATCCTGATGCTTTTGATATTCAAATTACTGGACCCGAATTTAAAGGATTTGCTCAAAATGATTTAACTCACAAAGACGTGTTTGGCACCAATCATATAGCCTACAAAGAAGGGTTAAATTTAGCTTTAAACAATTACTTAAATGGTGTAGGCTTTGAACTGCCTTTGCAAGATTGGTTTGAATTTGATATCGTAGAAACCTCTTTACGTTCTAATTTCATCGAATCTGGTTTAGTTTAGCTTCATCTCCCTTTCCCAAAGTATGTGTTCTATCCATTTGTCTTCCTCAATCGTTTTTGGCTGATAGGTTGCTTTTAAATCGCCATCAAAATAGGTAGCTAATTTTTGCCACAAAAATGCGGTTAATCCGTTTCTGTAATTACGAACCAAATCGTATGCACTGTTCCCCGTTTCTCTATGAATAAGTTTTATGAGTATACGACCTTCCGAGCGCGTTAGTTTTTTAATTTTATCGGTAAAGTTTTTTTGGATCCATTTGTCGTGAAGTTTTCCAATTTTTCTTCTTTGCCTCTTATTCTCTGTATATTTTAAGTCGTCTTCCAATTCAATAAGTTGTTTTTTTGCGGCACATGCATAAGGATATACTTTAGTTACTTTTCTTTTTAGTCGGTAAAATTTAATTTTTTCAGCTGAATTTAAGAGCAAGGGTTTCAGGGTAATTTCTTCTAAAAGTTCTACAGGTATTAAAGTGCCGTCAACTTCTATAGAGTCTTTTATTTGAGCGTTCGTCTCAAAAATAAAAATAAATAACATACATATAAATGCTCGAATCATCTTCTAAATTTAATAAAATTGTACTTACAAATCATTACTGTTTGTATTAAAATAGTCTGCTTCCATTCCCATTTCTCAAATGATCCTTTTTTTTGCTGCTTTTTAACTACGTTAAAAATATTTTGAAGACTCTAATGATTAGTTTGTTTTATATATTTACATATATAATTTTTGTATTATATTTACATACCGACAAATGCACCTTTTTTTTATCCTTCCTATTTGAATTCAATTATTGACTGCGCATTTTAATGTGAAGCTAATAAAGAGAATAAATCAAATAGGGTTAAGTTAACCAAATCTCAAACAAGTATTTAACCTTAAAAATTGACGAGGATTTTGAGCTAGACATTGCTAAAGATCTTGCAGTTTATTTAGGAAATACTATTTTTATAATGATGAGAATAACATATGAAAAAATATAGATTTTTAATAGCCTTAATTTTATGTTGGTTTGCAAGTTCAATTTCGCTATATCTTTTGGATTTGCTGTGGCCTACTGTTACTGAAGTATCAATACTAAGTATTTTAATTAAAACATTTGGAATGTCGATAGTTATCATAATTGTTTTGTATGCTGCTTTAAACACTAAAAATAAAGAGAAAAAATAGCTATTAATTTGATAAGCCTCATGTAGTTTAATACATGAGGCTTTAATATTTAGTCAAGAACAGTGTATATGTATAAAACGTTTGCTAGTTTTAGTTACCCTTAAACGAATTATTGTTTACAAAGAGGCTATAAAATTTACTTAGCTTAACAAAAAACAAAACTGACGATCTACTTTTTTTGATAAAAATCTTTGTTATTACTCTGGATTGTATAAATACCAATCGCACAAATTAAAGTTTGGAATTGAAGCATTCACTTTGATCTGGTAGCCCATACCAGGTGTTAAAAAACCAATGCCGTTAAAGTTGTATTCAGTTAAATATGCATTTCCAAAATTGTCTTTTGCAATTTCAATTTCATTTTGGTAAATCGCAAGAACTTCCGAAGCGTCTTTTTCTTCTGGACAACCGTAGCCAAACATATTCCAACCTTCTTGTAGGCCTATGGTTACATTCCAATCTTCTATGATTTTAGTAACGAGTGTATCCGTATAGGCGTCTTCAAGTAGTAAGGATAAGTCCTCGTTTAATGCGTTTACTAGGNTTAAGAGNTGGGCAATGGAATCGTTTAACNCNGCNAAGTCAATTTGGTGTTGGTATTGACAAGAAAAGTCGTTTAGGCTAGCCGTAGGTTCGTAATTTAAAGCCATTGGATCCTTGCAACCAAAAGCGGCTGTGACATCCGAAATAAAAATGGTGGCAATTAAATTTATACTGTTAACAGCAAAGAGATTCGATCCAGAAATAAAATGAATTGAACAAAGAAAGATTTCGCTAGAATTCGCCGATGAGTCGTTTTGATAGGCCAACCAAATGATTTCATCGCCTTCTACAAAACCGTCTTTTTCATCGGTTGTTTCATCGTCTAAATAAACCGCNATAGATTCTGGGCCGCCGTTCCATTCTCTTNNTCCNCCACAACTTAAAGATCCTTGGTCGTTGTAGTAGAATGCNCCTACTACATAACCCGAATCTATGCTTGTGTTGTTTACGCTTACTTCTTCAATTAGGTACGTTGCATTTATTCCGGTATTGATGTCTGTTACATCATCAGGAAAGTTAACNACAGGTAAATAGGTACANGAATTGTCTGGATTGTTAGCCTCTNGGTTGTAGTTTANAGCTGTACTGTCNGTNCANCCATCAAAACAGTTGCTGTAAGTACTAAAGTCGTTCTCAAATTGAACAGGATAATTCTTTACACATACAATAGGATTGTTTGAAAAGTTGAGCGATTGTAGGCCTTCGGGTACGTCGGGGAAAACACTCAGATTATTGTTCTGAATTCTGAGTGTTTGCAAACTTTCGGGAAGATATTCTATAACGTTTATTTGGTTGTTGTAACACAGTATTTGTTCAATTTTTGAGGGCAAAGGAGGCAATTCAATTAAGTTGTTGTAGGCACAAAATAAAACCTCTAAACTATCAGGTAAATTGGGCAATACATTTAGGNCATTGTAACATATNTTTAAGTTTGTAATNCTGTTCGGAAAAAAGGGAACANNAGGCAATGAATTGTAACGAAGATCAACCTCAAGCAAACCGTCTGGAAGAGGAGTAATTTGATTTAAATTATTTGACCTCAAGTCTAAATATTTCAAGTTTTCTGACAATTCTGGAACAGAAACTAAATTATTGCTTTTGCATTCTAGAGTCTCTAGTCCTGTGAAATGCTCAATTCCAGTAAGGCTATACAAGCCCAAACTATTTAAGTTTAATGCGGTTATTTGAGCAGCCTCGTTCGCAACAATTTCTCCATTTTGAAGTACACTGGGGTAATTTGTTGCTAAAAAATCTATAAACAAACTATCTATCTCCAATTCATTTACCGTTCCGGTATCATTATTTTCCTCATTGGCTAGCGCTACAAGAAGCGAATCAAGTACAATTAATACATCTGTAGGGTAATCCGTACAATTTGGATACAAAGTCATGATAGAATCTATCTGAGCTTGGGTATCTTGTGCACAAATGTTTAGACTTACACTTAAAAAAAAGACGGAGAGGAATTTTTTCATAAAAAAGTTTTTTACAAAATTAATGAAAATTATACTAGCTTGAATTNTTNAAAGAAAAAATACNNTANAGATNNATNGTTANGCTAACCCTTCTTTTTTTATCTTTGATNNTATGAGNACANCTTTTTATCTTTTGTTTTTTGTTCCCTTTCTCGTTTATGGGCAATTGTCGCCTTGCCANCAAGAAGCAGCGAATNCTTCAGGATTTATTGGAGCTTTTGTGCCCCAATGTGAGGAAGATGGTTCGTATACTTCTGTTCAATGTTGGTTTAGTACTGGGTATTGTTGGTGTGTAAATGCAGACGGCATCGAAATTACGGGCACCAGTATCCAGAGTTGGTTGGGCACACCCGATTGCAGTTCAACTCAAGACGCTTGTACCTTACTTCCCGAGGCCGGTCCTTGTTTTGCTGCTATTCAAGGTTTTTATTTTAACCAAGAGACACANCAATGCGANGATTTTACTTGGGGNGGTTGTGNGGGNGTNCTTCCTTTTNCTTCCTTACCGGAATGTGAGGCTGCCANNTGTGCTTCGTCTCTTNCTNTAGNTNAATTAGNGTCTGTTCAACCAAAACTCATAAAGATGATTGATCTCTTTGGAAGAGTGCATCATACCCACAAATTGGGGCAATTATTATTTTATATATACGACAACGGTAAGGTGGAGAAGCGAATAACCTCAGCGTTTTAACTTCTAGAAATTATTTAGCATAATTCTGCCTTAGATTAAAAGTCTTTTTAAAATCCAACAATCACTGCATACTATATGAATTCTACTTTTTATACTGTAACCCCTCTTTACACTTCATCTAAATTAAAGAAGGAACAGAATCTTAATATTTATTATAAAATGGAATGTTCTCAGCCTTCTGGTTCGTTTAAAATTAGAGGAATGGAAACCCTTTGTAGACATCATTTTGCTCGAGGTAAAAGAAGTTTTGTAGCTTCCTCTGGTGGCAATGCAGGCTACTCTTTAGCATACGTAGGCAAACAATTAGGTGTAAAGGTTAAGGTTGTTGTACCTAAAACTACTTCGGTTTTAATGATTGCTAAAATTAAGAGTTTGGGAGCTTCTGTTCAGATTGTGGGTGACGTTTGGGATGAAGCCGACCAATACGCCAGGAAAGTGGCTGAGGAAACCGATGCGGTTTATGTTCCACCTTTCGACGATCCACTTTTATGGAAGGGCCATGCCA
>NYWQ01000084.1 GCA_002685115.1 Flavobacteriales bacterium
CTCCTTTTACTACCTCATCGTATGGTTCACTAAATTCAAAAAAATAGAAGTCTGTACCGTCGGACAGTTTCATAAGAAGGCTTCCTCTGTTGGGTTTTATTTTATTAAAATCTACAATCCATCCATATTCTAGTTCATATCCATATTCTATTATAGAATCTACAGCTAGGATTTTATCTTCAATTAAGGAATCTGTTGGAACAAACACATCGTTGTTTTCGTATTTTCCAATGTAAAATTTAGCACTCTCGTAGCTCTGGTCTGATCTATTACCTACATCAAACAAATAGCCACGTCTATGATAAAAATCAAATGCATCTTCGCAGCTCAGCAGACTTGCCGAAAGAAGGCAGGCATAAATTTTGAAATATTTCATAGGTCTTATTATTTAAAGTACACCACAGTATTTTCAGCGGTATTTAAAATCTCTTCTTGGGTTTGTTCAGGCGTTAAATTTTCACCAAATTTATCAATAAAGGTACCGTTTAGTACAAGGGTTTCAGCTTTTGCTTTTAGGGAGCCTATGCTAGGCAAATTAAGGCCGTAGGTCATGCCCCAAAATTTTTTATACGAACAATTGTCGTTAAATAATTTCCTACCTATCCAGTTGTTGTGAACATCCATTTCTTTTGAATCTATCTTAATATCATCCGAACAACTCTCGTTAAAATTCCCGACAACTTTAGAAAATTTTAATCTTTTTGATTTAGACGATTTCGTATAGTAGTATCTGGCCAAATAGGAACTAAACAATAGGTGTCTGTAGGCATCTTGTTGGTCGTTAGCTCTTGCTTGATCTCCAAATACAGAGTTTTGAGCATCAGTATCTGCATTATTAGAATTGTAGATGGCACTTGCCGTTTTAGAAGCAGAGTATCCCTCATTGATTGTGCTTATAAAAACGCATATTATTTTGTATATATCTGTTCTAGCTTCCACGTTTGCCCCTTCAATGAGTTCCTATAGGTTTTCGTCTTCGGCAATTTGGGTAAAGACTAGGTAATCTAAATTCTGAGTATAATATTCGTCTATGAGATCCATATTTTCCTCAATTTCCTCATGGGTAAGTGTCGGAAAATCGTCTACAATCATTTCAAAACCTAGGTCATCAGCATCGGAATTTTCGGAATCATCGTAGGGAAATTCCGACAAAACGTTTTCCACAACCCCAGCAATTATTTCTATTGACGGCAGTTCTTGCGCTCCATTGTGCACCCTTCCGTTTCTCAAAGCAGCGGTTTCTAGCTTCATATTGTACAGTGCTTTTATTGAGGCATAATCCTGCTTTTCTTCTAAGAACTCAAGCGGTGTGCTAAAGCGATGCCTTACGGGCAAACCCTTAAAATCGTCAAGCTCAGTTGGGTCTATGTTGGTAAGAACTTCACTTTCTTTGAATACATTTTCTTTTGGATTTTCGCAGGATTTGAATACGATACTCATGCACATGGCAAGGCCAATTGTCATTAATTTTTTCATTAGTCTATTTTTATTAATTCGCTAGTAAATATACATAAACATGCATCAATATACATTACTCAATGTGTTAAATAATGTTATTTACTACAAAAGAAATAAAAACGGTGGTTTACGCCTGTACAGTTCGCTAAAATAGAATTGGGCATTTAGTAGCACGAAATGCATTCTCTTTCTCTTACCAATGTACCTATGGTGGTTATTTTGGGTTCATTTTCAATAGCATCTAAAATTTCTCCGCAGTAATTTTTGCTGGTTTCTAGGGTGTCTTGGTTTGTGTTTCCCTCAATGTATACTTTGTAAGTACATTTTTTGCATTTGTCTTTACAAGAATAAAAACACAAGGCGAGAAGGCTCATTAATACAATTGTTTTTTTCATGTTCGCCTAATTTTAATAACAGGTTATGTACGTGGTTGTAATGATGCTGTCCTCAGATGCTTCATGATAAACCNTATCGATGGTGTATTTAAGATCAATTTGTTCTTGCAGTTCTTCACCGCAATAATCTGTTTCGAGAATGGAATAGCTTAGTTGCTCTTGGTTTGTTGGGTAACTTGTGTATTGACAGGTTTTGCAATGGTCTTCGCCACAAGAAAAAAATAGGGGAAAGGCAAAAAATAGCCTATAAATAGTCTTCTTCATTAGAAATAATAGTATTATGTTAATTATTATATAAGTGTATTGAATGTAAATGTACTAAAAATTATTCGTCTTTTTTTCTGGGTCTTCTCCATCTTCTTCTTCTCCAAGGTGCTTTTCTTACCAGATCAAGCTCAGTACCACTTCTTGGGTAGGCCACATCTCCGTAGTAAAACTTAGTGCAATAGGTTTCGTTAAAAAAAACGGTGTTTGTCGTGTAGTCTTTGGAGCTGTAAACCGTCCAGGGTAGTACCAGGCCATTGCCTTCGTACAACAGACCTTCTTGCGCATGAATTTCTCCGTTGTACCTAATTACAACACCATTCTTTGGTTTTGTTGTAAAAGAATGGTCGCCTCTTCTTACACCCAACACCAAATGCTCATTGTCTTGCTGAAACTCCTTCCAGCCGTAATTTTTTAGTTTGCCAAAAGACGTTATTTGAACAATGACCGGAACGGTGTCTCTTTCGTAAATAAAAACCGATTCCCAATCGTGCTCATGGTTTTCTAAATGCGAATTCTCGGCGNAATAGTACCAATATTGGTATACATTGTGGCTGNAGGTTTCTGCATAATTAAAATACACGGCCGGAACCTGATTGTTGGGGCCTCGGTTTTCCAGTCCTGTCCGGCCAGTTCCCTTAAGTTTGGAGCCAATAACCAATGGAATCATATTTTCTAAATTGTCCTCAGGGTTAAATTCTCCATCTGCATTGGCATCTTGAGTTGTATTAAAATCCATGGGTATTGGAAAATTCTTTTCAGCTACTTTTAAGAGCCCTCCTTCTTGAAAAGTTAAGGTTGGAATGTATTTTAAAGCATCGACGGTTTCATTTCTTCTTTCTTGCGCATTGGCAGAAAAAGATATGACCAAAAAGAGTGAGAAAAGTGTGTTGAATCTCTTGTTAAGAAGTTCCATTAATTGGATGGTAATTTAAGGTTTGAAATTTATAATTTAGGCCTTCAAAAAATTAACAGAATTTAACATCTATTAACCTCAGATTAACCCGGTAAAACGAGTAATTAATTTAAGTTTGTTTTGCTTTTATTAAGACAAATATAAATACATTTAAAATGGATAGCGTAAACATAAAAGAAATTAACGAAAAAATTAAAGACGAAAGTGCTTTTATCGATTTGTTAACCATGGAAGTTAACAAAGTTATTATAGGACAAGGATCCATGGTGGAGCGTTTGCTTATTGGTTTGTTAGGGAATGGTCATATTTTGTTAGAAGGTGTGCCCGGACTGGCCAAAACACTTGCCATTAATACGTTGGCTAAAGCGATAGATGGAAAGTTTAGCCGCATTCAATTTACACCAGATCTTTTACCCTCTGATGTGATTGGTACTACAGTGTACAACATGCCTAAAAACGAATTCAGTATAAAGAAAGGCCCCATATTTGGTAATTTTATTTTGGCTGATGAAATTAACCGAGCGCCAGCAAAAGTCCAGTCTGCTTTGTTGGAAGCCATGCAAGAACGACAGGTAACCATAGCGTCTGAAACCTTCGCTATGCAAGAGCCATTTTTAGTTTTGGCTACACAAAACCCTGTAGAACAGGAAGGAACTTACCCATTGCCTGAAGCACAGGTAGATCGATTTATGTTAAAAACAGTGATTGATTACCCAAAGCAAGAAGACGAACGCATTATTATGCGCAACAGTTTAAAAGGGCAATACGAGGTTGTAAAAGCCGTAGTGAGCATAGAGCAAATATTGAAGGCCAGAGAAGTGGTGAAAACCGTTTATATGGATGAGAAAATAGAAAGCTACATTCTCGATATCATTTTTGCAACGCGTTACCCAGAGCGTTTTGGCTTGGATCACTTAAGTCCTTTAATTTCTTTTGGAGCTTCTCCTAGAGGATCTATTAACTTAGCTACAGCTGCTAAAGTATATGCTTTTATTAAAAGAAGAGGGTACGTAATTCCAGAGGACGTTCGTGCCATTTGTACCGATGTACTGAGACACAGAATAGGCCTTACTTATGAAGCCGAGGCAGAAAATATAACTTCTGAGGATGTTATAGAGCAAATCGTAAATAAAGTAGAAGTGCCTTAGTATGGAGACCAAAGAGCTTTTAAAAAAGGTTCGGAAGATCGAGATCAAAACACGTCGATTGTCCAATCATATATTTTCTGGTGAATACCATTCTCATTTTAAGGGGAGAGGTATGACTTTTTCTGAGGTTCGAAAATACCATCAGGGAGACGACATTAGAGATATTGACTGGAATGTTACCGCCAAACTTAACGAGCCACACATTAAAATTTTCGAAGAAGAACGAGAGTTGACAATGATGCTTATGGTGGACGTCTCCAAGTCCGAATCTTTCGGTACGCGTGTGCAACAAAAACGAGATTTAATTACAGAGCTTTGTGCCGTATTGTCTTTTTCTGCCATACAGAATAATGATAAGGTAGGTGTCATTTTCTTTACCGATCAAATAGAATTGTACATTCCTCCCAAAAAAGGGAAGTCTCATATTCTTAGAATTATCAGAGAGCTTATTGAATTTAAACCTAAAAGCAAGGGTACAAACCTATCCGAAGCCTTCCGATTTTTAAGTTCTGTGGTTAAAAAGAAATGCATTGTGTTTGCCCTGTCAGATTTTCAAGCCTACGACTACGATAAAAACTTAAAGATTGCGGCTAATAAACACGATTTAACAGCCATTCGTGTAGTGGATTTGGCCGAGGAAGAATTGCCTGATATAGGTTTAATACAGCTTCAAGATCCAGAAACTGGTCTGGTTAATTGGGTGGATACAAGCTCTAGCGCTGTTAGAGAAGCATACCAAAGCAACTACTCAGAATTTGTTGCCAACTTTAAATCAAATTGTTTGAAATCTGGAACCGATTACCTCGATTTACGAGTAGACGTATCGTACACAAAACAACTATTAGAATTTTTTAAAAGAAGATAACTTGAACAGACTATTNTACATACTTTTTTTCTGCGCTTTNNCGGTTGGTTTAGCACAAACACAAATAGCGGTAAAGTCAGATACANATTANGTTTTTATNGGNGATGTTATTCACGTNGATTTANACGTANCNNCTGACCAAAATTTAATTTGGCCNGNNATTGCNGAACTNNTNGAGCCNTTAGANNTNCANGATTTTGGNGAAATTGATACGACTAAGAANANNAACANATTCTTGTACCACCAACGCATNGCNTTGCAAAGTTTNGANACAGGTNGGTTTAACATGCCGAGNCTNGCNTTTGCNTCTNTGCAAGGCGATACCTTTTATTCCGACTCTNTGGCTTTGGCCTTTTTAGCGGTTCCATTAGACACAACCAACGCAATTTTTGACATTAAACAACCTGTTGATGTACCCTTTAATTTTGCAGAAGCACAACCGTATATCTTAGCTTTTCTAGCTTTTCTAGCTCTTGTGATTTTACTAATTTATTTGGTACGTAGGTTTTGGAAAAAAGCGCCAACTGTGNTACCTGAAGTGGAACTTGTTCCTTGTGAAATTGAGGCTAAAGAAGCCTTAACAAAATTAGAAGCTAAGGGCTATTTGGCTAAGGGTAAGGTAAAAACGCATTACGTTGAGTTAACCGAAATACTGCGCCATTATTTTGATAGAGAATTTGAAATTGACACACTTGAATCTACTACAGAAGAAACCATTGGGTTATTGAAAGGCGCTCAAGTTAATCCGGATATAGTAAAGCAGATTGCTGCTTTACTGGAGCAGGCCGATTTGGTGAAATTTGCAAAAAGTAATCCAGACCTAAGAACCTCATCCAATTTTATGAGTCAATCTTTTTCTATTGTAGCAATGTGTCATGAAATGAAAATGGAGGTAACAGATGCATAACGATATAACCTATTTAAACCCTGAGTTTTTTTACCTGCTCTTTCTGATTCCTCTTTTACTGTTACTCGAAATAGGTTTTAGCAAAAAGAGAACGCCCAGTTTGTTTTGGTCTTCCAACTTTTTGATTTCAAAAAGAAGTTCGTGGAAACTTATTTTAAAATATGTTTTGTGGGGGACTAGGGCGCTTGCATTAACAGCTATTATAATAGCACTAGCGCGTCCGCAAACAACCGATGTAAGTTCAGAAACACTTAGCAAAGAAGGAATAGACATTGTATTGGCAATGGACGTTTCTACAAGTATGCTAGCGCAAGACTTTCTACCAAATAGATTGGCTGCTGCCAAGCAAGTAGCCATAGATTTTATAGAAGGACGACCGAACGATCGTTTTGGTTTGGTTGTTTATGCTGGAGAGAGTTTTACGCAATGCCCTTTAACAACAGACCATAAAGTAGTAAAAAACCTTTTAAAAGAGGTAAAAGATGGTTTAATTGAAGACGGAACTGCTATTGGTATGGGCTTGGCCACTTCAGTATCTCGTTTAAAGGACAGCAAAGCAAAGAGTAAAGTTGTTATTTTATTAACAGATGGTGAAAACAATTCGGGTTTTATAGACCCTATGACAGCCGTTGAAATAGCAAAAGAATCTAATGTTAAGGTCTATACCATCGGTGTAGGTTCTTACGGTTCAGCTCCGTATCCTACCAAAGACATATTTAATAGAGATACCTATGTAAATGTAGAGGTGAAAATAGATGAGGAGTTATTGATTACTATTGGCGAGTCTACCGGTGGTATGTATTTTAGAGCCGACAGTAAAGATAAATTAGAATTAATTTACGAAAAGATTGAAGCCTTAGAGAAAACCGAATTAGAAGAACTTAAGTTTTACAATCACGAAGAGAAATTTGAATTGTTTGCCCTAGTTGCACTTGTATTACTAGTTTTTGAGTTTATCCTTCAGTATACCGTATTAAAAAATATTGCCTAATGTTTGATCTGGGAAATCCACAATACCAATATTTATTCATTCTACCTTTGGTCGTTTGGTTGTTTTATCTTTTTTATAAATCTTGGCGAAAACGAAAGCAAGTTGCCTTTGCTGAGGCTTCTTTGTTGTCTAAAATTAACCCTAAATTATCCAATAGGAAAACTATATTCAAAATGCTGTGTCAATTTTTAGGTTTAGTTTGTTTGGTGATTGCCTTAATCAACCCAAAAATAGGTACCCGTTTAGAAACAGTTACCAGAAAGGGAGTAGACGTAGTTTTTGCTATTGATGTTTCCAAAAGTATGTTGGCAGAGGATGTAACTCCTAATAGAATTTTAAAAGCCAAACAAATTTTATCTAAAGCCATAGATGAGCTGGTTAACGACCGAATTGGAATTATTGTTTACGCCGGAAAAGCATACGCACAACTTCCTTTAACAACCGATTATTCTGCTGCAAAAATGTTTTTAAATACAATTGATACAGATATGGTGCCTACCCAAGGTACAGATATCGGAAATGCTGTAGAGATGGCCTTGAGTTATTTTGAAAGTGGCACTGAACAAAACAGAGCCTTATTTGTTCTTTCAGACGGAGAGAGTCATGAAGATGGTGCTCTAGAAGCTAGTGAAATGGCTTTGGACAATGGAATTATCATAAATACGATCGGAATTGGTACAAGTCAAGGTGCGCCCATACCCATTATTCGTAATGGCATTGTGAAAGGGTATAAAAAAGACAAAAGCAATAATGTGGTTGTTACAAAAATGGATTCGCAAATGCTTCAACAACTTGCATTGAGCACCAATGGTGGTTTTATTGACGGTACTTATACTCAAGAAACCATTGGTTTTATCACAACAGCTCTCTCTAAAATGGAGCAAGTAGAATCTGAAACAGAATTGTTTTCTGACTACGAAGACCAATTTCAATGCTTTTTAGCTTTATCTTTATTCTTTTTCATTTTAGAAATTATAATACCCAATCGAAAAACGCTTTGGATTAGAAAAATCAAATTATTTGGAGATGAAACAATGTAGCTATTTATTCTTGTTTTCTTTTTTAACCTTTAGTTTGGCGCTTTCTGCGCAGACAGAACGTAAAATTACACGTACAGGGAATACCCAATACGAATCGGGAAATTTTGTGGATGCAGAAATTAATTATAAGAAAGCACTAGAACAAAATGCCAACCTTTTAGAAGCCCAATTTAACTTAGGAGATGCCTTAGCCAAACAAGATCGTTTTGAGGAAGCTTTGGCTTCTTTTGATCTGGTAAGCTCAACCTCAGATGATAAAGAACTTAAAGCAAACGCTTTTCATAATAAAGGGAATGTGCAATTGCAACAACAAGATTTAGAAGGTGCGATTGAATCTTATAAGGAAGCGCTAAGAACCAATCCTAAAGACCCTCAAACAAGGTACAATTATGCCTATGCAAAGAAGCAATTAGAACAGCAACAAGAACAGCAACAAGAACAGCAACAAGAACAGGATCAAGAACAAAATCAAGACCAGCAACAAAACCAAAATTCTGATGATAAAGACAATCAGAATAAGGAAGACGCTGAAAATGGTGAACAAGACGATTCCGAGCAAGACCAACAAGACCAACAAGATCAGAGCGATACCAAAGAGGATGAAACCCAAGAGAATGATCAAAATTCTGGTGAAACTGATGGAGAAGAAGCCAAGGACGAGCAAGAAGAAAAGCAAGGAGAGGCAAAGGAGAATAAACTAAGCCCAGAAGAGGCTCAAAGACTTTTAGAAGCCTTAAAACAAGAAGAAAACAAGGTGCAAGCCAAAATGAAAAAGCACAAAATAAAAGGTTCTAAAGTGAAAATTGAAAAAGATTGGTAAAACAAATGAAAAACTATTTATTCCTTTTATTTTTTAGTGTAAAATCTGTGCTCTTAACTGCGCAGACCTTTAGTGCATCCATAAATAAAAATAAAGTAGGGTTAAACGAGCAGTTTACCTTAACTTATACTTTAGATGATAGTGGCGATCGTTTTGTAGCCCCCAACCTTTCAAATTTTTCTGTTTTGGCAGGTCCAAGCACCTCATCGAGTACAAGTATTATCAACGGAAAAGTTAGTAAAGAAACATCTTACACCTATCGGTTACGTTCCAAAAAGGTTGGTGCTTTCACTATTTATCCTGCAAAAATTAGAGTTAAGGGCAAAGAATTAAAATCCAACACACTTTCAATACAGGTTTTAAAGTCTAGCCCTAAGGCTACTTCAAACACTTCGCCTGAAGCTATAGCAAAGCGCAACGTTTTTGTTCAGTTAGAGCTCAGTAATTCCAATCCCTATGTTGGAGAACAAGTTATTGCTAGCTATAAATTATACTTCAGTCAAGAGGTGCGTTCACCAGAATTATTAGAAACACCCACCTTTACCGGTTTCTGGCATGAAGAATTTGATTTAGGTAAAAATTACCCTATTAGCGAAACGTATATAAAAGGTAAAAAATTTCAAGTTGCGCTATTAAAAAAAATGGTTCTTATACCTCAACATTCTGGAGCGCTTTCAATTGCTCCAATGGAGTTAGAGGTTCCAGTTGCTACGCCAACCAATCAACGCGATTTTTTTGGTCGTAGAACTTCACGCATCGTAAATATTATTTGTTCTACGGGTAAAAGGATGCTAGAGGTTAAGGCTTTGCCGAAACAAAATATGCCTGTAGATTTTAGTGGTGCTGTAGGTTCTTTCGAGTTCACAACTAAGTTAGATCGAGACTCGATACAAACAAATGAATCCGCTAATTTGTCGTTAAGAGTTTCGGGTAGTGGAAATTTACGAATGATTGAGTTGCCCGAATTTGATGTACCCATTGATATTGAGGCTTATGAACCCAAATACAAAGAGAACATCAATCTTGAGAAATTCGGCTTGTCTGGATTTAAAAGAGAAGAGTATCTATTAATTCCTCGTAACAAGGGTGTTTATAAAATTGGCTCTGTTCGTTTTAGTTATTTTAATCCCTCTAAAAAGAAGTACATAACTATAAACAGCCCTTCTTATACGCTTAAAGTAAAAGGGGCGTCCTCTGCAAATTCTACGCCCGTTGTTCTTAATAGCTTTACCAAAGAAGATGTAAATTTTATCGGGAAAGACATTTTATACATCAAAACATCCTTAACGAATACGCGTACTTCTAAAGACTTCTTTTTTGGTTCAACGGCTTTCTATCTTATTCTATTTATTCCTTTGTTTCTTGTTATCGCTGTTTTGGTTATTTTGTTACTGAGTAAAAAGTCGATTATTAATTTAAAGAAATTTAAAGAGGGCTCTTCAGCTAAACAAGCCATCCGCGTTTTAAATGATCCTGAACTAGAATTGCATACCGCCATTGAAAATTCATTGCAAACTTTTATGTTTAAAAAGTGGCGTTTAAAACGTGCTCAGTTTAACAAAGCCGATCTACTTGAGGTTTTTCATAAAAAGCAGGTTCCTTTAAATTTAATCAATGATTTTAATAAGCTCATTGAATCTTCTGAGATGGCTCGCTTTACTTCGGGTGAATATTTGTCTAACGATCAGGATTTAAAAGCCTTAACCATAGAATTATTAGAGCAATTAGAAAATTATTAGGTATGAGACTCTTTGGTTTATTTTTACTACTAGCGACTTCTTTAGTTGCTCAAACAACAGAAGAACTTTTTTTAGATGCTTCGACACATTATGAGAATAGTGATTTTGATACTGCTCTTACGGTGTATCAAGAAATAGAAAACACACCCATTTACTCTTCTGACTTGTATTTTAATATTGCCAACTGCTATTACAAAACCAACAACATAGCTAAGGCAGTTTTGTACTACGAAAAAGCGTTAAGATTAGCACCTAAAGATGAAGATGTTTTATTTAATTTAAAATTAGTTCAACTTCAGTTGGTTGACAGATTGGCTGTTGTACCACTTCCCTTTTACACAAA
>NYWQ01000085.1 GCA_002685115.1 Flavobacteriales bacterium
TATCTTCAAATTTTATTGTGACTGATATCGAAAAAACAATAAACACGCAATATTCATTTGATACAGTGTCTATATTTCAAGAATCCTATCCAACTGTAAAGTTCATTTGGATAATGGGGTCTGATAATGCAGCGCAAATTGAAGAGTGGAAAAATTGGAAAGAATTTATTAAAAAAATTCCTATGGCAATTTATCCAAGAGCAACAAATCCTATTATAGATGTAGAAAAAAAACTCAAAAAAAATGCAAAAAAGATTGATATGGAGAACTCTAAAGATCTAATTAATACAGAAACGCCATGTTTTACCTTTATTAATGGACCGATGAATGATATCTCCTCAACTAGGATTAGGAGAGAAATGTGAGTAAAAAACTACTTAAAGATATCATATCGAACTTAGATGATAATAAAGCAAAAGATATTACCTCTATACCATTAGAGGGGAAATCAGATATTGCTGATCATTTAGTTATTGCAACTGGAACGTCGAGTAGACACGTCTCTTCTTTAGCACAGAGGATTGTTACTAATTTAAAGGAATATGGACTAAAAAGTATAAATGCTGAGGGTCTTGAAAAAGGTGATTGGGTCCTGATAGATGGAGGTGATATAATAGTTCACCTCTTTCGCGAAGAAGTCAGAGATTTTTATAATCTAGAGAAGTTATGGTCACCATCATTAGAAATTAATTCAACCAATATATAAAATGGATCTTGGTATTATTTCTATAGGTAAACTCAAGAGTGGCCCACTCCAAGAATTACAAAATGATTATAAGAAAAGAATTTTAAAATTAGGAAAAAATATAGGTATAAATGATCTTCAAATTAAAGAGGGATTTATCTCAAAAAAAAAGTCAGTTAATGAGCGAAAAGTAGAAGAAGGTCAATTTTTTGAGAAAAATTTAAATGGGGAAAACTATAATATTTTCCTTGATGAGACCGGCGACCAATTTAATTCATTAGAAATCTCTGATCTATTATCAAATAAATTACAGGACTCAAGTAAAATAGACTTTTTTATAGGTGGTCCAGACGGATTCGAAAAAGAAACTTTAAATCATTCAGATAAACTTATTTCATTTGGAAAGGTAACATGGCCTCACATGTTATTAAGAGTGATGTTACTTGAACAACTTTATAGAGGAATAACTATAATAAAAAACCACCCCTATCATAGAAATTAATTAGAATTTATGTCTCTTTTTATATAAATTAAATAACTAAGACTAATCCAAGGAAAATTAATTCAAATGCATAACCTAAAAAGATTTTTTTCATTAGCTTTAATTATTTTTATAATAAACAACTTATCACCGAAAATTTTTGCAGGAAATGAAATAGCACAAGAGAATAAAGAGCTTATAGAATCGATAATTGAGCTTGTTAAAGAAGAATACATCGATGAGACAAATGAAGATGAAATAGTTGAGTCAGCTATCAATGGTATGCTTCAATCGCTTGATCCACATTCAATTTACCTTAACCCGAAAAACTTTGATGAATTAAAAAACGATACTAAGGGAGAATTTGCTGGTCTTGGAATTGAAGTCACTATGGAAAGAGGTTTGGTAAAAGTAATTTCACCAATTGATGGAACCCCCGCTTATAGAGCTGGTATTATTGAAGGTGATTATATTACGCATATTAATAAGGAGGCTGTTTTAGGTAAAAATCTATCGGAGGCTGTCGATCTTATGCGGGGTAAAGAGAATACTAGCCTAGAAATTACAATATCACGGGAAGGGATTGAAGAAGGATTCGATCTCATAATTATAAGAGAAATAATCAAGATACCTGGTATATTAGCTAAAACTGAAGGTAAAGATAAAAATATAGGCTACCTTAGAGTCTCAGCTTTTAATGAAAAAACTGCAGAAAAACTTTACAATGAAATAATTAAACTTGAACTTAATCCCTTAGAAAATATTGAAAGCTATATTCTAGACTTAAGGAGAAACCCGGGTGGTTTATTAAGTCAAGCAATAGAGGTTTCAAATATTTTTATTAATGATGGGCTTATTGTATCAACAAAAAGACCAAGGTTTGAAAAAACAATTAATGAATATGGGGCAAGAAGAGGTGATTTAATCTCCGGTAAGCCTCTTATTGTTCTAGTTAACGGAGGATCGGCATCTGCTTCAGAAATAGTTGCTGGAGCATTACAAGATAATAATAGGGCAATTATTTTAGGAACTCAAACTTTTGGAAAAGGATCAGTCCAAACATTATTTCCATTAACAAAAAATAAACTTTTCTTTTCTCAAAAAGAAAAATATGGAGCTGTTAAATTAACTACAGCCGAGTACTATACTCCATCTGGTAAATCAATACAGGCAAAGGGAATTACTCCAGATTTTATCTTAAATCAGAACAAAGAAAATGATTCAAATTCAGATATTATCCAAATAGGGGAAACTCAATTAAATCAATATATTAAAAATAAGGAAGACGTAAAAGATAAATCAGGTTCATCAGCTTACATACCAAAAGACGAGAATAAAGATACTCAATTAGTTGAAGCTATAAAGATTTTAACAGATTTAAATAAACGAATAATTATTACCAAAAGGATTAATTAAATGAAAAGTCAAAATCATGAAATTAACAATCTAAAGATACGAAAAGCAGTTGGAATAATATTAATAAGAAAAGATGGTTTTGTTTGGACGGGTAAAAGGAAATTAGGGCCAGGAGTAAGATTTGGAGAAAAAAAATTATGGCAAATGCCACAAGGTGGTATTGATAATGGAGAGAAGCCAATAGAAGCAGCCTTTAGAGAGCTGGAGGAAGAGACGGGAAGTAAATCAGCAAAGCTATTATTTGAGTCTGAAGATTGGCTAGAATACAAACTACCAAATGAATTAATTGGAAAAGTCTTAAAAGGTTTCAGGGGTCAAAAACAAAAATGGTTTTTAATGGAATTTAATGGCAGTGACGAAGAATTTAATTTAGATAATCATACGCCTGAATTTGATGAATGGTGCTGGCGTGATTTAAAGACTATGCCTAACTTAGTAGTAGACTTTAAAAAACCCTTGTATGAAAAATTAGTAGAGATTTTTTTAGAAAAGATAGAAGAATACAAAATTAGCTAAAATTTTCTATTATAGCCTTTCTTTCGATAAAAAGTTCCTTATCGGACTCATTTGCATTTAATATATTTTCATCAATTTGCTTTAATTTTTCTATTAATGCTGTGTCATCAATATCAGTTAGATTTATTGAGCTTTCAGCAAGGATGGTTATTTTCTGAGGAGTGACATCTGCAAAACCACCCTCAACAAAATATTTTTTAATATTATNTTTTTCAAAAGTTACCTCAACGATACCTTGTCTAAGTATAGTCATATACGGAGCATGATTAGGCAAAATTCCTGCATCACCCTCTATCGCAGGAATAAGTACCATATCGACCTCGGAAGAAACAATTGACTCCTCAGGTGAGACAAAATCAAAATTTATTTTTGTATCCATAATATTTATTCTTCAGATGCAAGCTTTTCAGCCTTTGCTATAGCATCCTCTATAGTNCCNACCATATAAAAAGCNGCCTCAGGTAANTGATCNTAATCNCCNGCNCAAAGNCCCTTNAANCCTTTAATTGTATCTTCAAGATTGACTAAAATTCCTGGTGAACCAGTAAATATTTCAGCAACGTGGAAAGGTTGAGAGAAAAATCTCTCAATTTTTCTAGCCCTTGAAACACTTAACTTATCTTCTTCACTTAATTCGTCCATACCAAGAATAGCAATAATATCTTGTAGTGCTTTATATTTTTGAAGAATTTCTTGAACATTTCTAGCTACATTATAATGTTCTTCTCCAATTATACCTGGTTCAAGAATTCTACTGGTAGAGTCTAGCGGGTCAACTGCTGGATAAATACCTTTTTCGGATATTGCTCGAGATAAAACTGTTGTAGCATCAAGGTGAGCAAATGATGCAGCTGGAGCTGGGTCTGTTAAATCATCAGCAGGAACATAAATCGCTTGAACAGATGTAATTGAACCTTTGTTTGTTGAGGTGATTCTCTCTTGCATAGAACCCATATCTGTAGCTAACGTAGGTTGATAGCCAACGGCTGAGGGTATACGTCCTAATAACGCAGAAACTTCTGATCCAGCCTGAGTAAATCTGAAAATATTATCGACGAAGAAAAGCACATCCTGACCTTCCTCTCTAAAGTGTTCAGCAACAGTAAGACCAGAAAGAGCAACTCGTGCACGGGCGCCTGGAGGTTCATTCATTTGGCCATACACAAGTGAACACTTCGAACCATCTCCACCGCCCTCTTTATTAACGCCAGATTCAATCATTTCCCAGTATAAGTCATTCCCTTCTCGAGTTCTTTCTCCAACACCTGCAAATACGGAATATCCACCATGTGCTTTAGCAATATTGTTTATTAATTCCATTATAAGAACGGTTTTACCAACACCGGCACCACCAAATAAACCAATTTTTCCACCCTTTGAATATGGACACAAAAGATCTACAACCTTAATACCTGTTTCAAGCATTTCACTTTCAGTTGATTGCTCGATAAATTCTGGAGCAGGCTGATGAATTCCCCTAACTGCTTTTGTTTTTATTGGACCTCTCTCATCTACAGGCTCTCCAATTACATTCATTATTCTACCTAGAGTTTCGTCGCCCACTGGTACTGATATTGCTTGTCCTGTTGATTTTACAGAATGACCTCTCTCAAGACCCTCTGTTGTATCCATAGCTATAGTTCTTACTGCATCTTCACCTAAATGCTGAGCAACCTCTAAAACGAGACGCCTTCCATCCGTTTCAATTTCAAGAGCCTCAAGAATAGCTGGCAAATTATTTTCAAATTCAACGTCAACTACCGCACCCATTACTTGAATAACTTTTCCTTGATTAATTTCACTCATAATTTTCCTCGTTTCTAATTTTTTTAAAGAGCTTCTGCACCTGAAATAATTTCTATCAGTTCAGAAGTTATAGTCGCTTGCCTTGATCTATTATATGTTATTTTTAATTTATCAATCATTTCACTAGCATTTCTTGTCGCGTTATCCATTGCACTCATTCTGGCGCCCTGCTCACTAGCAAAATTTTCAAGAAGTGCCCTAAAGACTTGAATTGATAAATTTTTTGGTAATAAATCTTTTAAAATATCCATCTCATCTGGTTCATACTCATAACATGCTTCCTGATTACTATTATCTTCATCAGCCTCAGTATCAGAGTTTATACCAAACGGAATAATTGTTTGCTCAGTTGGTATTTGTGTAAGAACTGACTCAAATTTTGAGTAATAAAGCTGGCAGATATCAAAGCTATCATCGCCAAAAAGGGAAATAATTTTCTTAGCCACCGAATCTCCTTCAGAAAAACCAAGATTACGAACCTCTGAAAAATCAAAAAACTGAATAATATTCTTACCAAACTCCCTATTTAAAGCTGCTTTTCCTTTTTTCCCAATGCAAATAAATTTTACATCTTTACCTTCTTTAATTAATTTACGGGCACTTTGAGATGCTAGCCTTGTAATGGAGGAATTAAAACCACCACAAAGACCTCTTTCTGATGTAGCTACGA
>NYWQ01000086.1 GCA_002685115.1 Flavobacteriales bacterium
TTAACCTTTCTTAATAGCTGTTATTATTGACCTGTGTGCTCCTCTAGTAAAATCAGGCCCTGTGGGTATCTTTTTTCTAATTAGGGACAAATCTAGGGACAAATGATATAAATTTGTCTTGTATGACACTCAAATTTTTTCTTGGGAGAGTAAAAGATGATGGAACTGCACCTCTTCGTATTCGATTAAAAGATGGTTATAAGGATAGTAAGATAACCTGTCCAGGCATCTTTGTAAAACCAAAGGACTGGGACAAAAACTTTTGTCTAGTAAACCCAAAAAGTCCAGGGGCTGAAGCGGTAAATCATGAGATAAATAAATACCGAGTTAAAACAGAGACTGTAAAACAGAAATATCAACTCGGACAGATAGATTTTGACCTAGCTAAAAGAATGCTTTCTGGTAAGGATAATACTAAAAGTTTAAAAGAGTTTGTGGAAATAGTCTGCACTAGAGACAAATCGCAAGAGACCGTNCGNAATTACCTCAACACTATTGGAAACTTCTCTCATCATACAGGTATTANAGAGCCCTTATTCTCAGATATCACCTTTAATAATATGATGGTTGTAAAAAACGGAGTAATAAAAAAGGGAGGCTCAGCTGCGACCTACAACAAATACCTTCGAGATATTAAAGCCCTTTGTAACTATGCTANAAGGACAAAATATGTATTTAATGATTTTGATTTTGATATGGAGTGGCGTGCAAAGGAGGATATTACTCTTAAAGTAAAAACAATAACTCCTGAGGTTATCTACAATGCCATAAGAAAAATTAATGTTGAATCCAAACACAAGAGCACCCGGCTTAAAGCACTAAATGAATTTGAAGCCATTGGTCTATGGCTTCTTATGTTTTCGATGAGAGGTATGTATCCTGCAGATATTACTTCATTAACTTCACATAATTTAGATTACAACTTTGCTGAAAGAATAGCTCATGAACAAAAAGGAGGCAGCTCTGAAGTTGCTCTTCTAGGTAATCCTCATATCTATCGCCATGGAAGACACAAAACTGGTTTTCCAATGAAAATATTAATTACCCTTCCTCCAATAAGGGGGCTTATTGGAGTACTCAGATTTTTAATTGCAGCTTCTCATCCAAAGGTGTCTTTTCTTACTCCAGAAGAGGCAACAAACCCTAACTATGTGGATAGATTAAAAGGAAAAAATCCAGAAAATGTAGACTTTTTAAAACTCTTTAATATTGATAAGGATAATAATTCCAAAGAATTTCAAACTCTGTGGGGAACTTATTCTAGCGCTCTTTCTAGAATTGATATGCCCTCATTTAAAATTGCTAGAAAGACTTTTTCAACTACAGCTAGGAGACTTAGAATTGACGAAGGGTATACCAGGACAATGCTAGGACAAAAAGATAATAGTATCTCCATTTCTTATATTGACTATGACGACCCACAGCTTTTTGGCCAGCTTTGCTTGGCACATGCAAGGGTTCTTGATGCTTTTGACATGATAGGTTTATACAACACATGGCTTAGAAAAATTGATGAAGTTTTTGGAAGCGATTGGAGTGAAAGTGAAGCCTATATTAGAGGAAATCCTAGTTTTATCTACTCTTCTTATTCTCATGCTTTACAACCAATAATTGAATCCAATAAAACTTATATAAGATGATAATAATTATATTTAGAAAATGACAAAGGAACAACTACCTGCTTGTATTTAAAAAAATAATCAATGATAAATAAATATCAAGCCAAATATTATTCTTATGAGTTGTCTAAAAGATGTGCTTCAGATTCAACCGAGAAATTTGGGGCAACATTATTTGATGCAAAGGTTGATTTAAACCCCCATCAAATAGAAGCAGCTTTATTCGCTTTAAAGTCTCCATTATCTAGAGGTGCCATTTTAGCTGATGAAGTTGGTTTAGGGAAAACTATAGAAGCTGGAATACTTTTATCTCAAAAATGGGCTGAGGGTAAGAGGAGAGTTTTAATAATTTCTCCTTCATCGTTAAGAAAACAATGGTATCAAGAACTAGCTGATAAGTTTTATCTTCCTTCAAGAGTAATTGAAACAAAATCATTCAAAAATGCAATTAAACATGGAAAAGTAAATCCATTCGATAATACAAATAGTATTGTTATTAGTTCTTATCATTTTGCAAGGAATAAAGCTGAATTTATTCAGTTAACTTCATGGGACTTAGTAGTTATTGACGAGGCACATTTCCTGAGAAACTCTTATAAGCCGAACAATATTATTGGAAATACGCTTCGAGATGCTCTTGATGGAAAAAGAAAAATTTTATTAACTGCTACCCCACTTCAAAATTCGATTTTAGAATTGTACGGTTTAACATCTTTTATTGATGAAAATATATTTGGAGACATCAGGAGTTTTAAATCTCAATTTATTCGGGCAGGTGAAATTGAATTTGAAGATTTAAGAGATAGAATTTCGCCTATTTGTAATAGAACACTCAGAAGGCAAGTTCAGGAATACATAAACTATACAAACCGAATTCCAATAACAGAACAGTTTGTTCCTTCTGAAGAAGAACATGCGCTCTATGAAATGGTTACTGATTATTTACAAAAAGAGCTGCTCTATGCGCTCCCTTCTAGCCAAAGACACTTGATGACTTTAATTTTAAGGAAACTTCTTGCATCCTCATCCTTTGCAATTTCAGGCACTTTAGAAAATCTGATTAAAAGACTCAAAAGGATTTTAAATGAAAATGCAACCAATCAAGAACAGAATGAGGAATTAGATTCTGATTTATCTGAAGATTTTGAACTTTTTGATGAGCTAGAAGATGAGAATGAAGGCGTTGAAGCTGACGAAATAATTTATGATAAAGTTGAGGTTCTTTCAAAGGAACAAATTAAAGGTATTGAAACAGAGTTAAAAGAATTGGAAGCATTTTACTCTCTCGCTAATTCAATCCAACATAATGCTAAAGGTGAAAAATTACTTGTTGCATTAAATAAAGGTTTTGAAAAGTTAAAAATTATAGGAGGTAATCTGAAAACTATAATATTTACTGAGTCCAGAAGAACCCAAANATATCTTTTTGAACTCTTAGAATCAAATGGATATGAGGGAAAAGTAGCTCTATTTAATGGAACAAATAATGATGAACAGTCTAAATTAATTTATAATTCATGGATTGAGCAGCAAAAAAATTCTGATAAAATATCAGGCTCAAGGGCNGTAGATATAAGAGCTGCATTAGTTGACCATTTTAAATCTGATAGCTGTCAAATATTATTAGCAACCGAGGCAGCTGCTGAAGGAATAAATCTTCAATTCTGCTCAATGTTAGTAAATTATGATTTACCCTGGAATCCTCAGCGTATTGAACAACGTATCGGAAGATGCCACAGATATGGTCAAAAATTCGATGTTGTAGTTGTTAATTTTTTGAATACTAGAAATGCGGCTGACCAGCGAGTTTTTGCATTGTTGAATGAAAAATTTAATCTTTTTAAT
The DNA here is from genome assembly GCA_002685115.1 of Flavobacteriales bacterium. Taxonomy (GTDB): domain Bacteria; phylum Bacteroidota; class Bacteroidia; order Flavobacteriales; family UBA7430; genus UBA6772. Next base: position 3,465 of record NYWQ01000086.1, read on the forward strand.
GGTGTTTTTGGAGCATCTGACGAGGTACTTGGTTCAATTAGTTCAGGTGTTGATTTTGAGAAAAGAATTGCAGAGATATACCAAAACTGTAGAACTAAAGATGAAATAGAATCATCCTTTGATAATCTTCAAAAAGAACTTGAAGAGCAAATTGAAACTAAGATTAAGACCACTCAGCAGAAGTTATTGGAACACTTTGACGCTGATGTTGTTGACAAATTAAAAACACGTTTAGATGAGGCTAAAACCCATATTTCAAAGTATGAACAGTGGTTATGGGAAATAACTAAACTAGGGTTAGATGGTGATGCTACTTTCAACTCTAAAAATTTATCATTTAAATTAAATTCTATCTCTTTCAGAGATAAAATTGAGTCAACAATTCCAACAGGCCCTTACACTTTTGAAAAGTTTAGAGATGATATCCATCGATATAGAATAGGACATCCAATTGCTCAGTATTTGATTGATGAATTCAAATCAAAGGAATTAGATGAAACAATGCTCACGTTTAGTTATTCTAATACTAAGTTAAATATTTCGTCTATTGAGCATCTCCTTGGAAAATCGGGAATAATTCATTTGTCAAATTTCGAAGTAACATCTTTCGATATAACTGATAATTTGCTTTTTGTTGGATTTACAGATGAAGGAACTGAATTATCTCATGATGTTTGTAAAAGAATATTAGAGTTACCTGTTGATTCTGAGTCTTCATATCAGCTAAGCCATAATGAAAGTAATTTGATGAAGGGCAAAAGAGAGAAGCATAAAGCCGTTTTGTTAGAAGTATTAAAAGCTAAGGATACAGAATACTTCCAGCTTGAAGTAGACAAGCTTCATAAGTGGGCAGAAGACAAAATACTTGCTTCTGAGAAAGAATTAAAGGATGTAAAATTTAAAATAAAGGAAATTAACAGAGAATCAAANAAAACATCTTCATCAGAAGAATTNCTTAANATGCAAACTGAATTAAGAAAGCTCGAACGCAAGAAGAAAGTTTTGCGACAAGAAATTTTTGAAGTAGAAGATGAGATTGAAGAAAGGCGTGATAATATGATAAGTGTTATTAAAGAAAAAATGCTAAAAGCAATTAATGAGTCTTACATTTTCACTATAAAATGGAAGCTAGTTTAAAGAGATTATATTTAATAAGAATATATAAGAAAGTAAAATGGCAAAAATTCAAAACAGTNCAAATTATAATAAACTTAAAAATGTACTTAAAGAAGTTTTTCAGTTAGACCAAGCCGATTTAGATTTTGGTATCTACAGAATCATGAATCAAAAAAGAAATGAAATAAATGATTTTCTAGATAATAGATTATTGCCTCAAGTGACCGAGATACTTCAAAGCAACGATGACGGAGGAAACACCAAGGTCCAACAAGAGTTAGACAAAGCCATTGAACAAGCTAATTCACTTGGCGTTGACCCGGAGACTTTGCCTAAAGTAATCGATTTAAGAAGTAAGTCATCCTCTACAACTTCTATTGATTCATTAGAACAAGAAGTGTATTCTCATTTAGCTAATTTTTTTAAAAGATACTACAAAGAAGGAGATTTCATCTCTTTGCGCAGATATAAGAAAGATGTATATGCTATACCATACGAAGGGGAGGAAGTAAAATTGCATTGGGCTAACCATGACCAATACTACATCAAAACTTCTGAATATTTGAAGAATTATGGTTTTAAACTATCAAATGGTAGGGCTGTAAAGTTTGAATTGAAAGAAGCATCTACTGAGCAAAACAACAATAAGGAGCAATCTGGTAAAGAAAGAAGATTTCAAATTTTTGAGGATTTACCATTACAAGTTTCAGAAGATGGTAAAGCATTAATTATAAACTTCACTTATGAAGAACATGATAAAAAGGTTGCTCAACACAAACTAAATGGTGTAGCATTAGATACTCTTATTAAATTAATTCCTCAAGAGTTTCATGCTGTTTTAGAAAAGCGACCAACAGATAAAAACAAGAACAGAACACTTTTAGAAAAGCATATTCTAGATTTTACTGCTCGTAACAGTTTTGACTACTTTATACATAAAGACCTCGGAGGATTCCTTTCAAGAGAATTGGATTTCTACATCAAGAATGAAGTACTTTATTTAGATGATATAAATACGGATAATGAGCAAGATTTTACTGCTCAATTATCGAAGGTTAAGGCAATAAAACAAGTTGCCCAGAAAATCATTACGTTTCTTGCACAACTGGAAAATTTTCAAAAGAAATTGTGGTTGAAGAAGAAGTTTGTGGTATCAACAAACTACTGCATAACATTGGATAGAATACCAGAAAAATTTTATGAGGAAATAGCTAAAAATAATGCACAACTTGAGGAATGGAAAGAATTATTTAAGATTGATGAAATTAAAGGTGATTTAATGACGATTAAATATTCAGAACCGTTGACTTTAGATTTTCTAAAAAGTCAACCGTATTTGGTCCTAGATACTAAGTTTTTTGATGAGAATTTTAAGTCAAATTTATTAGCAGAATTTGACAATTTAGATTTGCAGACAAATGGATTACTAATTAATTCTGAAAATTTTCAAGCCCTAAATACAATAAGTGAAACTTATAAAAATAGATTAGATGGAATTTATATAGACCCTCCTTACAATACTAACGCTATGGAAATTGTTTATAAGAATGGTTATAAGGATAGCTCATGGTGTTCCTTAATGAATGATAGGATTACTTTAGGTAAAGTATTGTTAAAAGACAATGGCATCAAATGTGTGACCATAGATGAATGTGAAGTTGATAACTTGTCTTTGATAATGAAACAAAATCTTAAAGGTTATGGAATAAGACCAATAATAATTGAATATAATCACAGAGGAAGAGTAAAGAGTAATTTCGCAATTACGCATGAATATGGTTTATGGGCAATCCCAGAAAACAAAGACTTAATTACCAGAAAAAAAGAAGTTTCAGAAGATATCAGAAGAAATTTACGAAGAACAGGTACTGATTCTCTTAGAACAGATGTTCCATCTCAATTTTATGGTATTGAAGTCAACAAAAAAACTTTGGAAATAGTAAAAGTTCATGAAGCATTAGAAGTGAATTCTCCAATTCCAGAGTTTAATTCAGAAGTAAATACTATTATTTACCCAATAGATGATGACGGGATTGAAAAACGATGGTATTATGGAAGAGATAGAGTAATAGAAGAATCTAAAGTAGGGTCTGTATATGCAAAAATTATAAAAGGAAAATATCACATACACTATCATCAAGAAGGGAAAGAAAAAATGAGAAAGTCTGTTTGGGTAGGCTCAGATTTAGATGCGAGTACACATGGTACTGAATTGTTAAACTCTATTTTTGGAATGGGAAATAGAGGGTTTTCATTTCCAAAAAGTCTTTATGCTGTTAGGGATTCTATAGAATGTATGTCTGCAACAAATAGTGGTGTTTTTCTAGATTTTTTTAGTGGCTCTGGAACAACAGGTCATGCCATCATTTCTTTGAACAAAACTGATAATGGGAATAGGAAGTTTATTTTGGTAGAAATGGGTAGTTATTTTAATACTGTTACAAAACCTCGTATTCAGAAAATAATGTATTCAGAAAAATGGGAAAATGGAGTTCCAAGTAGAAATAATGGATATTCTTCAATAATAAAATATCAAGACTTAGAAAGTTATGAAGNTGTTTTAAATAACCTATCGTTGTCTCAAAAAAAGGGCCAGGAAAGTTTACATTCATCATCTAATTTTAAAGACGAATATATGCTAAGTTATATGCTAGATATTGAATCTAGAGATAGCTTGCTAAATGTTGATGCATTTAAAAATCCTTTCAACTACAAACTTGGTATTACAAGAAATAATGAAAGCCAAGAAACTGTAATTGATTTGGTAGAAACATTCAATTACCTTATCGGTTTACATGTAAAAACCATTCAAACTATACGTGGATTTAAAGTAATTATAGGTGTTACCAATGAACGAGATGAAGAAACTTTAGTTATCTGGCGTAATACAGAAGAAAAAAGTAATCAAGACCTCAATGAGTTCTTTAAAAAGATGGAATTCTCTACTAGAGATTCAGAGTTTTATCGCATTTATGTGAATGGAGATAATCATTTAGAAAATCTTAAGACAGGTGATGATAATTGGAAAGTTGTACTCATTGAAGAGGAATTCATGAAAAGAATGTTTGATGTTCAAGATGTTTAATTAACCAACCTAGACAATTTTATTATGGCTAAAAAGAAAATAATGAAGCTGAGTCAAGGTCTGGTGTTAAACAGATACTTGTTAAGTTTATTTGGATGTACTGAATTTGAGCAGATGGCTATTCATCTACGTGGTTCTAATCTAGAAGGATATGATGAGGAGAACATAAGTAAATTTCACACCGCAATTAAGCTTTGGTTTAACTCTGATAAATTATCAAGGGACCTACTTTTAGAATATGACCAAAATATCTTTAGGCATACGCTTGGAATTTCAGAAAATCGTGACGAATTAATTAATTGGAAATATTTTCAATATCTCACTTTACTTTTTACTGAAATATACTTAGACAATTACTTTGCAAACCCAAAAAATCTTCAAATTGACTTAAATAAATTTGTGGATAAATTCAATGACCCATTGCAAAATGATGTCCCAAATCAGTTTGATTTTAATGCACAAAAATTCACATTAACAGAACTAAGTAAGATTGCTATATGGTCTGCTACAGGTAGTGGAAAAACCTTATTGCTTCACGTAAATATCAAGCAGTATTTGCATTATGCAAAAAAATACTATAAAAAGGATTTCAATAAAGTGCTTTTAGTTACTCCAAATGAAGGGTTATCTAACCAGCATCTAAGGGAATTTAAGGAATCAAATATTGATGCTGAGATTTTTAGTAAATCATCTGGTTCAATGTTCTCTGGCGATTTAGTTGAAATAATTGAAATTAGTAAGCTGAGTGATGAAAGTGGAGACAAAACAGTTGCAGTTGATTCTTTTGAAACAAACAATCTTGTTCTAATTGACGAAGGTCATCGTGGCGCAAGTGGAGATGAATGGAAACAAAGAAGAGATACACTTAGCGAAAATGGATTTGCATTTGAATATTCAGCAACATTTGGTCAAGCAGTTAGTGCTTCCTCTGGAAGCAAAAAAGAAAGCCTACTGCATGAGTATAGCAAAGCTATTCTCTTCGATTATAGCTACAAATTCTTTTACAATGATGGTTACGGCAAAGACTACAAGATTCTAAACATAAAGGATGATAGNAATGATGAGTATACGAGAAAATACTTGACAGCTTGCTTATTAGGTTATTACCAACAACAATTAGTTTTCAAAGAGAATTCTTCTCAAATGGAAACATATCGCTTGGAGAAACCTTTGTGGATTTTTGTTGGTGGAAGTGTGACAAAATCATTGAATAAGAAAGAGGCTTCTGATGTTGTTACCATTGTGAAGTTTATTTCGGATTTCATTAAGGATATTACAGTTTCTAAGGACCATATTACCCAAATTTTGTCTGGTAAAGCTGGATTAAATGATGAAGGAGGAGCTTCAATATTTGCGAACTCATTCGATTACCTTAAAGACAAAACTTTTAATGTTAATGACTTGTATTCGGATATACTTCTAAGTGTTTTCAATTCTAGCCTAGCTGGTGCAAATATTCACATAGATAATTTAAAAGGTATAGATGGAGAACTTGGATTGCGTATTGGTGATACTCAAGATTATTTTGGAGTTATTAATGTTGGTGATGACTCTAAGCTTCATAAACTATGTCTAGAAGCTGGAATTCTTGGGATGGATATGGATTTCTCTCAAAGTCTATTTCACAAAATAAACGAGAAAAATAGCCCAATTAATCTACTTATAGGTTCTAAGAAATTTTCAGAGGGATGGTCTTCTTGGAGAGTTAGTACAATGGGATTAATGAACATTGGTAAAGGAGAGGGAAGCCAAATTATTCAATTGTTTGGTAGAGGTGTAAGATTGAAAGGATATGAAATCAGTCTAAAACGAAGTTCTCGATTGGATGAATATCAAAAACCAAAGGATAAAACCCCTAAATACATTCCAGCACTTGAAACGCTAAATATTTTTGGTATTAAAGCTGACTATATGCAGCAATTCAAAGAATACCTTGAAGATGAAGGTTTGCCATCAAATGAAGGAAGCTTTAGAAATATAGTAATTCCGACTATTAAGAGGTATTCGAAGGAAGTTGATTCATTAAAAGTCATTAGAACAAAAAAGGGAGTTGCTGAGAATTATAAGAGAGAAAATATTATAAAACTTGAACTCACAAATATTTCAAAATTCTTAGATATTAATCTTGATTGGTATCCAAAAATTCAGATGTTAAGTAGTAAGAAGTCTTCGGGTATTATCGAGGAAAAACAAACAGGGTTAAAACTAAAACAACATAATCTAGCATTTATAGATTGGGATAAAGTCTACTTCGAAATACAGAAATATAAAAACGAAAGAAGCTGGTATAATTTAGCTGTGGCTCAAGATAATCTTATTAAAATCATGAATAGTAATTCATGGTATAGGATTTCTATTCCTGAGGTAGACCTAGAAATTACATCATTTCATAGAGTTTTTATGTGGGAAGAGATGGTGATTTCATTATTAAAGCTGTATACTGAAAAATTCTATCTAAGTATTAAAAATAAATTTTTGGCGCGCCATATTGAAGTAACAATACTTGAAGAAGACCATCAAAATTTTACTGAGGAATATGATATAAGAATTGAAGAGAATGAAACAGATATCATAAGAAATACTATTGATTTTAAAGAAAAAGTTAAGCTGGATGGTAATCTAAAATCTGATTTTGAAATAAGAAATAAATCCTTTGTTGGATTTGATATTGGAAGTCATCTCTATTACCCATTGGTATATATGAATGACGAAATCTTTAAGGAAAGAGTAAAAGTTTCACCAATTCAACTTAATAAGGGCGAAAAAGATTTTGTTGACGATTTAAAGCAATATTATCAATCAAATAAAGAATATTTTTCTAGTAAAAAAGTTTATTTACTTCGAAATCAAAGTAAAACAGGCATTGGATTTCTTACTGAAACTAAAAACTTTTATCCTGACTTTATACTATGGCAGGTTATTGGAGAGAAACAATATATTAGTTTTATAGACCCAAAAGGAATCTACATGATAAAAGATATTTGGAATCATCCTAAAGTGAAACTTTGGAAAACAATAAAGTCTGAATTTCAATTAGAATTAGAAGATAAAAAAACATTCCTAAATTCATTTATAATATCCAATACACCTTACAGAATTTTAAGGGTTTCTGATTCAAATAATGACTCAATCAAAATGTATCATAGTTATAATATTTACTTTCAAGAGGAAGATAAAAACACCTATATAGAAAACGTCTTAAAAAAAGGATTAATTGAAAATTACTAATACTCTTTTTAATAAATGAAGCTCAGTGTTGTTAAATATAAAAATTATGGCTGCACTATGACTAGTGGTGATGATACTGATGATTACGAACACAAATTTTATTGGTCTTTTTATGAGTTAAATAATGGAAAGGTTATCGTACTTAATCATACAGAATATTGGGAGAATGATAAATTAGTTGATAATGGATTTGATTATACTTATGGAAGTAGTGAGTTAAAAAATGGTAAGATTATAAAGTATGAATTTGGGAATGCAGAGCCTGATGACTTAAATGCTATGTCAGAGGAATTTTATGATTATTTTGAATCAAACCCTCCTATTAAAGATTTAAAAAATCTTACTTATCCAACTAAACAAGAAGAAGAGTGTGTAGAAGTGTTTTTTAAAAAACAGTTGATGGACAGGAAAGATGAAAAGACAAATGTTACCTTCTTATAAACAATGATAAATAATTAAGCTCAAAAAAGGTTTTTAAGGCCTTATCTTTCTTTATATGTTAATTATATCGCTCTTTGCTAAGGCCGTCTTAAACCGTTCTTAAATTAGCTTAAATCGGGTGTTTAAGGTCGCTCTTACATGCGCCGTTAAATATAGTGCTTATTGGGGTTAAGAGAGAAATGTCGAAAAAAATTTCCCTTATATATATATATATAATTACTATTATTATTATTATTATTATTATTATTATTATTATAATTAAGAAATAAAATCGACATAATCGACATGGCCCTGATAATCAGTAAACTAACCGTCGTAAAATCGACACATAATCGACACTGAAAAGCTTAAATCGACACTAATATTGGAAGATTCTTTATTTTATAAAAAACTATAAAATTGGTTTTGGCAAATTGATGAACGCCCAGTAGATTAATAAG
>NYWQ01000016.1 GCA_002685115.1 Flavobacteriales bacterium
CATCCAAGGCTCCTTTAGGGCTGAGTCTTGCCCAAGCACCTTCAGTTGGAAATGGCCCTGGAGCGATTGCATTTATTCTTATTCCATGAGGTCCCCACTCTACTGCAAGTGATTTTGTCATGGTATTAAGGGCAGATTTTGACATTGCAGAAGGAACAACGAAGGGAGAGCCCGTCCAAACCCAAGTTGCAAGTATAGAAATAATTGACCCTTTGATATTTTGCTCAAGCCATTTTTTTCCTACCGCATTGGTTACATAAAATGTGCCATGAAAAACAATATTGGCAATAGCATCAAAGCCTCTAGCTGATAAATCTTTTGTAGGAGAAATAAAGTTACCTGCAGCATTATTAACCAAGCCATGAAGTGGGCCTTCTTGAAAAATGGATTCAATAAAATCCTCAACATCTTGCGGTGAACGAATGTCTAAGGGTTGATAGCGAACATCCGCTCCATACTTGTCCTTAAATTCTTTAGCTGTATCAGCTAATACACTTTCTCTTCTTCCGCAGATAACTACATCAGCTCCATGCTGAACGTAATGCTCAGACATCTCTTTGCCCAAGCCAGTCCCTCCGCCAGTAACCAATATTTTCTTTCCTTTTAAAACATCCTCTTTAAACATTTTGATCCTTATTTTGAATTTGTAATATCTATAATAGCTTGAACCCACGCATCTGAAAAATTTAATGATGGAACATAATCTAGCGTATGACCGCCAGCCTCGATAAAAAGTTCTTGATATTCATCACCGATCTCTATGACTGTTTCAAGACAGTCAGCTGTAAATGCAGGAGAGAAAACAAGAACTTTCATGTTCCCTTGAGCTGGCAGGCTTTTTAAAACATCATCAGAAAAAGGCTCTAGCCAATTATTCGTTAGGCGTGATTGAAAGGTAACCTCATACTCATCTCTTGTGAGTGATAGTTTATCTGCTATAAGTTTTGAGGTTTCATAAACAGTAGCTTTATAGCAATACTTATTTTCTTCATTGATTTCGTGCTCACAATTCTTGCCATCACATTGATTATCCAGATAAACCTTATCTACTTGAGAATTAGGTAAACCATGATAGCTAAATATGACTTTGTCATAATCCGAAAGATTAAAACCTTTTGCTGCATCAACCCATGCATCTATAAACGATGGGTGATCATAATATTGTGATATAAACTTAAATGAAGGAATCACCCATTCCTTTGAAAGTCTTTTAGTTACTTCCTCATAGACGCTTCCAGAAGTTGCAGAGGCATAATGAGGGAATAGAGGCAAAATAATTAATTCAGATGGGTTTGATTGCTTAATTTCATCAAGAGCTTGTTGGATGCTTGGCGACTGATATCGCATAGCATAATAAATATTAAATTTATCCTGTTGCTGATTTAATTTTTTTGTTAATTCTTCAGTATTTTTAAGTAATGGAGAAACTCCACCTGAAAGATCCCATAATTTTTTGTAGATCTTACTTGAACTAAATGACCTGAAAGGACAGATGATTAAAGTTACCAGCAAAAATCTTAATACATATGGAACATCAATAACTCTAGCATCCATTAAAAATTCTCTTAAATACTTAAAAACATCTAAGTATGAAGGTGAATCTGGAGTTCCTAGATTAATTAGTAATAACGCTGGCTTGTTCATGATCTCTTAATAATGGATGCCCTATTATAAATAATAAGGAAATAAAGCACAGAGAAGCGCTAAAAAAATATAGATAGTCTGGTCCAAGCTGATAGATAGGCATTGCCACTATCGGTGTCAAAACATGCCCTATTGGCATAACAGAACCTAAGTATCCAGCAGCTTTGCCTTGATTATCTGGAGTTTGGGCTAAAGATAAAGAGGATGCATTTGCAGGTCTAAACATACCGCTGCCAAAGCCATTAATCATCATAGCTAAATAAAATACAGCAATCGATGATGATAAAGCTGCCATAATATATGAAATTGTAATTAAAAAAGTGCCGTATATTAGTAACTTATTATTAGCTATGGGTTTTAGATCAGTAAAAATATATTGACTTACAACCGTTGATATAGACAACACAACGAAAGTTAAGCTAATAACCAACGGTAAATCTTTTTCATCCGAAAATACATCAGTTATAAAAAACCCTATGGATTGCAGTAAAGATGCTTGGCAAAGCGATGACAATGCAGCAATAAATAAAAATGGCCATACAGACTTATCTTTATATGATAATTTTGTAATCACCTTTTCAACCTTTTCTTTAGGAATATTGTGTTTTGGAAAGCTAATATAAATACCTATNGATGCAATAAAACCNCAGCAAGCAAAAACATAAAAAGGCAANCTCTTTGAATATAGAAATAAAAAACCTCCCAGCATTGGTCCCATAATTGTTCCAATTAAAAAACTAGATTCAAGTCTTGCAAATTTTTTTGTTCGCTTTGATCTATCTGANATATCTGCCATGTAAGCAAAAGCAGCAGGTCTTGTTGCCGAGCCAATTAAGCCATTAATCAATCGACCCAATATTAGTAGAGGCAAAAGATAGNCCAGATCTAAAATCTTCTGNTCAACAAGAAATAAAGGGGTGATTAACGCAATAATTGAAACTGAGTAACCTACAAGACCTATAACTGCTATGTTACGTCGTCCATACTTATCAGAAGCNCTNCCCCATGACGCGCTAGTTATAGCCCAAGCAACTGCAGAGATTGAAAAGATTGTTGATGTTTCGATGACAGATAAACCTAAGTCTCTTGCTAATGGAGGCACCAAAACAAAAGCAAAAGATTGACCCAGTCCTACTGCAAATAAACCAAATTTTAACCAAGCTGTGGGGTTAGACAATTTTTGAGATGCCTACAAGCTCACGTAATTTACCCACAAGCTCTTGAGCTTGAGGTTGAACTTTCCGAGCTCCGTCAGAAAATAAATCATTTAATAGATCTGGTTGTTCTTTTAATGCGTGATATTTTTCTCTTATAGGGAGTATTTCATTATTGATAGCGGTGAATAAATCTTTCTTAACATCTCCCCAGCCAATTCCATCTTTATATGATAGCTTCATATTATTGATTTCCTCAGCATTAGCGAACATAGAATATAGTTGAAAAAGAGTGCAGCTCTTATGATCTTTAGGTTCGCCTGGTTCTAATGAATTTGTAATAATCTTTGCAATAGATTTTTGCAAAGCTTTCTCTGTTGATAAAAAGGGAATGATGTTGTTATATGACTTACTCATTTTTCTACCATCAGTTCCTGGTACTGATATTTCACTTTGTATAATTGCCTCAGGAAGCGTTAGTACGTTTGAGTAAGTGTGATTAAATTTACCTGCAATATCTCGAGTCATCTCCATNTGTTGAGCTTGATCTGGGCCAACAGGAACATGAGTTGCATTAAAAATTAATATGTCAGCAGCCATCAAAACTGGATATGAAAAAAGGCCCATATTTATAGCCTTATCCTCATCGCCACCAGATTCAGTGTTTTCAGCAACAATAGCTTTATAGGCATGGGCTCGATTTAACAAGCCCTTAGCTGCGCTGCAATTTAATATCCAAGTTAGTTCATGCACTTCAGGAATATCAGATTGTCTATAAAAATGAGACTGATCTGGGTTCAANCCAGATGANANCCATGCTAATGCAACATTTTTAACACTTGCTTCAATTTCTTTGGGATCTGTTTGTTTTATTAATGCATGATAGTCNGCAAGAAAAAAATATGAGTCATTATCAGGAGCAACTAATTNAAGCGCGGGTTTGATGGCGCCTAAATAATTTCCAATGTGAGGAGTACCAGTTGTTGTAATTCCTGTTAAAATTCTTTTTCTCATTTAGAGATAATTATAAACATCAAAAGAAACTATTGTGGAAACTCATAAAATTTTATTTGAATCACTAGACAAAGCTGAAAAGCATTTTGAAGCTGGAGAAATTCGATTGGCTCAAAAACTTGTGAATGAAGTCTCAAGAACTATGAAAGCTGAGGGCAANGTNTCAAATAAACTTAGACATAGATTTAACTTTATGTCTGCTCAGTCTAGATACTTTAATGACATTTCATCTTTTGCAACAAACCCAAAAAGAAATGAAATTATTAAAGAAATTGAAGCCTTAATAGCTCAACCCCATGAGAATCCAAAAAAACAAGCAAATGAAATTCACGGACTTCAAACGAAGTGGCAGTTACTAGACCAAACATCCAAGCCTGCTGGACGAGAACAGTGGATCACTTTTAAGAAGCTAACAGACAAAGCTTGGGAGCCTTGTGCTCAATATTATGAGGAATTAAAAAATATAAAAATCTCTAATGCTCAGGAAAGAGAAAAGATAATTCAAACACTCATTCAATATAGCAATGATAATTCCGATAAATGGCCGGGATTAATTGAGATGAGTAAATTTCTAAGCAAAACTTTCCAAACATGGCAAAGCTATGCTCCAGTTCTTGATGAGGATTTTTCAAAACTCAAGACCGCTTATCANGATGCAAGAAAACCTATTAATAATGCAATTAAAGATCAGGAGAATAAAAACCATAAAATCAAGGAATCATTGATTGAAAAAGTTAAATTAATCAATGATGAAGATACTCAGGCTTGTATTCAAAAATTTAAAAAAATTAAACGTGATTATCAAGATGCTGGGCCTGCTGGCAAAAAAAATGAGCCCATATTATGGAAAAAATTAAATCAAGCTGCCGATCGATTTTTTGAAGCTGATAAAGCAATAATAAACAATGAACTTGGAGTGATCAAAGGCCTAACTGCTGAACTTCAATCAGAAGACTGTTCGATTAAAGATATTAAAAACAGTGTTTCTGAGCTTAATAAAACTAGAAAATCTCCTGAGTTTAGCAATCTTCAAAAAGCTATCAAAGCCTATGAAAATAAAAAAATTGATAAAATTAATGCAGATAAGATTAAGGTCTACCAAGACTTATTAACCCTTCTGGAGACAGCAGATGAAAATCATTTGTCTATTCATAATGAGATATTTAAAGCTTTAAAAAAACCACTTTATACTGGCAACAAAGATAAGCTTCAAGAATGCACAGTCAAACTTGAGTTAATAGCAAAAATAGAGCCACCTGATACTGATAAGATAATTAAGCAAAAATTAGCACTACAAATGCTTCAAGAAAAATTCTCTGGTACAAAAAATACAAATGATGAGATTAAAGATTTACTAATAGCATTTATCAATAACTTAAAATCAAAAAAAATTAGTGCTGCTGAAACCAAACTTTGGAAAAGAATGTGTGAGGCAATACAGAAGTTAGCTAACCAGCTTCCTTAGATTTTATTGCATTCATCCATCTATCAGATCTAAATCTAGCAACATACAAAAATCCCTTTACAATGTAATCTGCAACCAGTGTTGAAAATATAATTTCAATCCTTGCGTCAAGCAAAAAGAAAATTACTGCAAGAAAAACCCTAATAAAGAGCAAACACGTCAATGTAATCGCTAGTGGGGTTTTAGTATCCCCAGCACCTCTTAAAGCTCCACCGAGAGAGAATTCAATGGCCATCAATGGTTGCATTGATCCAAGCAACCAAATAAAAATTACAGTTAAACGAACTACTTCATCATTATCAATCATGTATCTAGCTAAAGGTTCAGCAAACACAGTTATAAGGACGCCAAAAAATGTCATCGAAATAATTGACAATCTCATGGCACCCCAACCGGCTCGTTTTGCCTGATCTTTGTTCTGAGCTCCCAAATGCTGCCCAACGAGAGTAGCTCCAGCAATTGAGAAGCCAAATCCAATTACAAATGAAAAGGACAATATTTGAACTCCTATTCCATAAGCTGCATAAGCTTCAGTTCCATAATAAGCAACCAATATAAGAAACGCTGTGATACCAATTTGAAAAATTACCTGCTCAAGCGCTGCTGGTAGTCCAACCTGAAATATTTCTTTTACCCTAATTGTGTCGAAGCTAAATATAGAAAAATAACGAACAGGCAATTGATTTGATAACCAAAA
>NYWQ01000017.1 GCA_002685115.1 Flavobacteriales bacterium
CCATCAGCCATAAGTAAAATCTATTTAAAATATTTTAAAACGGATGGTAAACGATTTATTTTAAGATTTTGATAACTTTCGTTTACAGCTCCAAAACTCTTATAGAATTGAGCCAAATCATGGTTATTACTCCCTTCAAAATCAAACACTATACCACTATTAGCAGATTCCTTAAAAAAAGAATCAATTAAAAAAGGCATGGCTCCCAATGCTCTTCCCTCATCAGAATTTCCGGTAAATAACAAAACAACTCTTCTAGGTGAGAATACTAAAAACATTCCGGCCAACAAGCGATTGCCTTCTCCGTAAACCATAAGTATTTGACCACAATTTTTATGAACAGCAACATGCATAATAGTTTCAAGCCGCTTGTAATCTTCATCCCTAAAATGTTTAAGATACTTCCCTTTGTCCGATCTAAATAAATTAATCAAACTGTTTGGTGAGTCATTTTTAAAAAGCTGTAAATTATTAGAATTACCTTTCTTAAGATTTCTGAGTAAGTTTTTAGAATAACCTTTCTTTACTGCTGAGTAGGGTTTATCTAATGGAATAACAAAGTTATTGTTTGTACGTATTTTACTGAAAGATGCTGGACTTAAATGGGTGTTAAAATTCATGTTCAAATCAATATACCGATACGAATTAGGTATAGCCTCTATAAATTCATTTACTCTTGAAAAAGAACTACATGTTAAAGAAAAAAGGCCCAATTGCTGAACCCAAAAAGGGGTAATTGAATACGTGATTTTATACTTCGACTTACAAGGCAAAGGAAAAACAGCTTCATAATCATTTAGTACTAAAGCATCCCACTGACTAACTACAATATCTAAATACCAAGAAAAAGCATAAGGCAAACAATTTACAGACTTACGAATACATTTGTCCCATTTTTCTGTATCAACATCATTATGTTTTACAAATTGAATCATTTAGTTCCTTCTTTTACTGTGTATTCAAAAACTTGCTTCCAATTCTGCCAGTGCCTATTATCACTAACGGTTTCATTATGCCATAGACTTATAAAAGTACCATTTACCTCCCTAACTCTGTCCATAATTTCCTTTATTAAATACTGAGCATCATCAACAGGCAATTCCATATATTCGTTAAGTGTACCGTCCATAACGGCAAAAGGATGAAGCATTAACTGAGTTTGTACTTCCATATCCAAATCGTAGAAATAAAAAGGAAGTGAGGTTCCTGCTCTAAAACCAACCTGAGAGGCATATCCCATTGTATAATCTTCTTTTATTCCAAGATCAATTAATCTTCGGTAGGTAGAAGGGAGATCTAGCTTAAGAAAATGTTGACGGCTTCGCGTAATTTCTCTATTGGTAATTGCTTCCAGTCTTTGAATTTCTTTTGACAGCTTAGCATAGCTAGTATTAGAACCCCAAGAGGGATGAATTCCTACTTGAACATAATCAGCCAAGGATTTTATAAGTATTTGAAACTTTTTACTTGAAACTGGGATGTTTTTATCGTTGTAACCATAATCTGCAAGTAAGAAAAAATAAATAGACGTAAAACCGTATTTCTTTTGTAGATTTAATAAGTAGTCAAAAGTATCGTAAGGATCTCTTTCTCTTCCTGTTAAAACTCTTATGCGCTGTTTAAAGTCATCAAAATCTAATTTAAATAGTGATTTAAAACCAGCGGCAATGCTTCTAACCACACCTTTCTCTAGGTAACAAAATGCATTGTCTACATCAATAGTGTTTAAAAACTTAAACTGCCGATTAGCGGGCTTAAATTCCGGAAATTTATGTTGTATGACCAACACTAAATCTTTGAGCCAATATTCAATAACTGGAACTTTGAGAAAACCATTCTTAAAAGCAATACTCTCTTTAGCTGGAAATCGATGAAACCGATCTTTTATATGAGGTAAATACTCTTCATATCTACTAAGTAGATAAAAACTTGCAGCAAAAACATCAAAAGAAAGTGAAGAGTTCTCAGCTTGCTCAAAAAAAACTTTTTGCCCCTGATATGAAATAACATTTATTTTATGATCGATGATCCCTTTTTCGAAAAGTATGGAATGCGAACTAAAAAACAACTCACTACCTAATGGAATTTTAGTATAGGAAAACTTAACACCAGTAAAAGAAATAAACTCTTCTACTTGAGAGGTAAGCGAAACTTCTACTCCAATAAACTGAGTAAAAATCGTCTTGAATATATAACGTATTCTTGGCGTTACACTATGAGTATATACGAGTATCATACTAAATTTTCTATAATTTTTCTACAAATAAAAGCAGCACTATTTCCGTCGCCAAAAAGTTTAGGAAACTTAAGATCCATAGTTGTAAGTAGCTCAAAATTGGCGTTCAACTCATTCTTATCTACATCAACAAGTGCGGCCATTTTAGTGTCTATAATTTCTACCCACTCTGTTTCAGAACGCAAAATCAAACATGGTTTTTCAAAAAAATAGGCCTCTTTTTGAACTCCACCCGAATCTGTTATCACGATTTGGCTATTTCGTTCTAAAACAATCATATCTAAAAAAGAAGCCGGCTCAATCATTTCAATTAAGCTATGGTTTGCAAAAGCGTTAAATTCTTCTTTTGAAAGGTATTTCTTTAAAAATTTAAGTGTTCTTGGGTGCACAGGAAAAACTACTTTCTTCTTCTGTTTTTCCACTAATGCAATTAATGAGCTGCAAATCTTTCGAAGACGCTCCGAAGAATCTGTATTAGAAGGTCTGTGTATGGTTAATAATATATAAGAGTCCTTCAGCAAAGAATGCTTAGATAATATAGAATCGTCTGTTTCTTTGGAAAAATAGAGTGCGTTGTCATACATAACATCACCGCAAGCGTATACCTTTGGAGTATCTATAGTACAAGGCTGAGAACTGGTAACAATAGATTCATTTTTAAGATTCATAACAGCTGTTTCAGTAGGACAAAACAACAAACTAGAGCAATGGTCTGTTACAATGCGATTGAGCTCCTCAGGCATCGCTTTATTAAAGGATCGTAAACCAGCCTCAATGTGTATCACAGGGATTTTGTTTTTTGAAGCTGCCAATGCTCCAGCAAGTGTGGTATTGGTATCTCCATAGACTAAAATGGCGTCTGGTTTTTCCATAACTAACACATTTTCAAGTTCATTTAAAATCTCTGCAGTCTGAGAAGAATGCCCTTGAGCGTTTAGATTGAAAATATATGTAGGTTTGGGAATGGCTAACTGTTCAAAAAAAATAGCTGACATGTTTTGATCGTAATGCTGACCGCTGTGCACAATAATTTCTGTTATCTTGTTAGAAAACCCCTTTTGTATTGCACGACTTATTGCGGCTGCTTTAATAAATTGCGGACGAGCTCCAATGAGCGTCATGATTTTTAACATGGAGAGCTTTTTCACAAATGTAACGAAAACATTAAATCCTGCCTAGGTCGGCAAAACTAAAATAAGACTGATCGGTAACAATTATATGATCTAGAAGTTGAATATCCATTAATTTAGCTGCCACTTTAACTTTTTCTGTAATAGCATAATCTGCTTTACTTGCGTTTAAGGTACCAGACGGATGGTTATGACAAAGTATAATTCCAGTTGCATTTAATTCTAATGCTTGCTTCAGTATCATTCTTACATCAACAACAGTTGCCGTTAAACCTCCCTGACTAATCTTAGATTTTGATAATACTTTATTGGCATTATTTAAATACAGAACCCAAAATTGCTCTACCTCTAAATCTTCTAAAATCGGTTTCATCAAATCAAATGCATCCTTGCTTGATTTCACTTCAAAACGATTAAATGTATCGCTTAACCTTCTTCTTCTACCAATTTCTAAAGAGGCCATAAGCGTTATAGCTTTTGCAGTTCCAATACCCTTTATTTTAATAAAATCATTTAGTTTTAATTTCGCTAGTAATGACAGGTTATTTTCGGCCAATTGAAGCACCTCTCGCGCAAGCATCAAAGCAGATCTATCAAATGAACCAGATCGAATTAGAATCGCTAGTAATTCTGCATCACTCAAAGTAAATTTCCCTTTTAACATAAACTTTTCTCTTGGCCGATCACTTTCGGCCCAATCTTTAATTGACTTCATTAATTTTATTATTTTATTAGTAAAAAAAAAGCCTTCCACGTGGGAAGGCTTTTTTTTTTATTTTGGAGAACTTTTATTAAAGTGCAGCAATCTTTTTTGCCAACTTAGATTTTAAGTTTGCGGCTTTATTTTTGTGAATTGTACCACGCTTAGCTAACTTATCAATTTTAGCTACTAGAGCTGGCATAGCTTTTTCAGCTTTAGCTTTGTCCTCTTCCACGCGAATGTCTCTTAAAGAGTTACGCATTGTTTTGTGGTAGTACTTATTGTTAAGAGCCTTCGGCTTATCTGAGCGAATTCTTCTTAATGTTGATTTGTGATTAGCCATAATTTTTACTTAGCTTTTACAATTTAATTNTNGTAGTCCGTAGGGGAATCGAACCCCTGTTGCATGGATGAAAACCATGAGTCCTAACCCCTAGACGAACGGACCATAGCAAAGCAATTGCTTTAGCGAGTGCAAATGTAATAAAATATTACTTTCTTGAAAGTCAAAACAAAAAAATTTCAGCCATTTTTAACGACTTCACAAAAAGAAAGTACGAGACTAGAAATACTATTTGAAAATAGCGCTAATAGGCCTTAGCAAACAAAACGCGTCTAGAGGATGGAGCTCCAGTTAAAATACACTTTCCTTCCTCCTCTTTAGCATCAAGAGGAATACATCTAATGGTCGCTTTTGTTAAATTTTTAATTTTGTCTTCTGTTTCGGCTGTACCGTCCCAATGACATGATAAGAATCCCGCTTTGGTATTTAACAAGTCTTTAAAAGTATCAAAATCGTCAACTTCTGTAATATGTTCATCTCTGTAGGTTAAGGCTTTGTTGTATAAACAATTTTGAATTTCATTCAAAAGAGCTGGAATCTCATGAGAAACATCTTCCATTGCCATAAATTGTTTAGACAAAAGATCTCTTCTGGCAACCTCAACAGTCCCCTTTTCCAAATCCTTTGGACCAATCGCAATTCGAATTGGAACGCCTTTTAGCTCGTACTCATTAAACTTCCATCCTGGCTTAAAACTGGTGCGATTATCGTACTTAACGATTACCCCTTGAGCCCTTAATGAACGCATCAATTCATTTGCCTTTTCATTGATCTGTTCTAATTGCTCATCATTGCGATGAATGGGAACAATAACAACTTGCCAAGGCGCTAAATTTGGAGGTAAAACTAAGCCCTTATCATCAGAGTGAGTCATTACTAAAGCGCCCATAAGACGGGTTGAAACACCCCAAGAAGTAGCCCAAACATAATCCAATTTCCCTTCCTTAGATTGAAATTTCACATCGAATGCTTTGGCAAAATTTTGACCTAAAAAATGAGATGTTCCAGCTTGCAAAGCCTTTCCATCTTGCATTAAAGCTTCAATACAATAAGTTTCTAGAGCTCCAGCAAATCTTTCAGACTCAGATTTCACTCCCTTAACAACGGGAATTGCCATAAAATCCTGAACGAAATTTGCATAAACATCACACATTAGCTCTGCTTCNTGCAAAGCCTCTGTTTTTGTTGCATGTGCTGTATGNCCNTCTTGCCACAAAAATTCTGCAGTTCTCAAAAACAAACGGGTACGCATCTCCCATCGNACTACATTTGCCCATTGGTTAATAAGCAAAGGTAAATCTCTGTAAGACTGAATCCACTTTCTGTAGGTATCCCATATAATTGTTTCAGAAGTTGGTCGCACTATAAGCTCTTCTTCTAATTTCGCATCTTCATCCACAACCACACCCTTACCATCAGGATCATTTTTTAACCGGTAATGCGTAACTACAGCACATTCTTTTGCAAAACCATCTACATGAGAAGCTTCTTTGCTAAAGTACGATTTGGGTATAAATAAGGGGAAATAGGCATTAACATGCCCCGTTTCTTTAAATTTCTTATCAAGTTCGGCTTGCATTTTTTCCCAAATAGCATATCCATACGGTTTTATAACCATACAACCGCGCACACCTGAGTTTTCTGCCAAATCAGCCATTACGACCAATTCGTTATACCATTTTGAATAATCTTCCGTTCTGTTAGTGAGTTTTTTTGCCATTTCTATTTAAAAAATTGGAATAATATTTGCTAACTTAGTTTACTAATTAAGCATTGCAAATCTATGAAATAAAGATTGACAATGAATTTCTTTAGGCACAAATACAACATTCATGTGCTTAACACATACTGAACAACTGAATTATGAAAAATACCTACACAATTTTAGTACTAAGTTTCACCCTTAATTCATTTTCAGTAAATGCCCAAGATATCCAAAAGTGGTATGCCGATGACATTTACTACAATTCAAATGAGAAAGAAATTAATTACCTAGAGATTTTTTATGAAGATCAAGAATATGATCAAGACTCATACGACGCCGAAGACTCCTACGAAGACGAGATGTCTTATTCGATGCGAATAAACCGTTTCCATAGAGATTATTACGGATCTTCCATCAACTTTAACTACGGCTATTTTCATGATCCGTTTAGATTTCAATTTGGTTTTGGATCTATGTTCTCTCCTTATTACAATGGATTTTACGGAAACTCATTCGGATTTAACAACTGGTACAACCCATGGAATTCTCCTTGGAACAACAACTTTTATGCTTGGAACAACCCATATGGATTCCAAAATGGTTTCGGTTTTGGCTATGGCTATTCGCCTTATTACATTAACAACTCCTTTGCTTACAATACAAATACATCCTACGGACACCGAAAGAGCATGAGCAACAATTTGAATTCCGGCTCAATTAGAAACAGTAAAGTTAGTAGAAGCAATCGAAACGCTAACGTAAATAACAAGAGTACAAATATTAACCGTTCAAATTTCACGTCGAATTCATCTAAAAGAAAATACAAACCATCCAATACCCGTTCAATTTTTGAATTTAATTCCACTAAATCAAATTCAACAATTAGAATCAAACAAGAAAAGAGCGCTACTTCTCCAAGAAAAGAAAAATCAAACTTCAGGAGATCTTCGTCAAATACAAAACCTACATATACGAAACCAAGCAGAAGCTCAATAATTAGAAGTTCAATAAGTAGAAGTTCGAATAGTAACAGACAATCCTCTTCCCCAAGCAGAAGACCTAGATAATTATTTTATGATAAAAAGACTAAACCTAGTTACGGCATTTATTATTGGACTTACACTACAAGCACAAAACCACATAGATGCTCTAAGGTATTCGCAAGAATCTCTTTGGGGTTCTGCTAGATATGTAGCAATGGGAGGCGCATTTGGCGCATTGGGAAGCAACGGAAGCACTGCAAGTTTTAACCCTGCAGGAATTGCCACCTTTACCAATGGTCAATTTAGCGGAAGTTTTAACCTAAATCAATTTGATTCAGATGGTTTTGAGTCTACCTCCGGCTTCAATTCTCCTGCATCGTTTACGAAGAGAAATAGCGCATCAATACCTAACCTAAATTATGTAAGCGCAAACATCCTAAGCCCTGATGAATCTGGAGACTGGGATCGGGTAAACTTCGGTATTGGCTTTAATAGACTTGACGATTATAATAAGTATACTTATCTCGAAGGAACGAATAGTGAAAACTCCTTAGGAACCTATATATTAAATAACGCTGAGGGAAATAGTTTTGATAACCTAAGCACTTTAGAGCAACTTGCCTTCAACACCTACTTAATAGATACAATTGGGAGTGCTACTACCTATACCGGAGCAACGCAATCTATTACCAACAGAACGCAATCTTACAGAAGTAGAACCTCTGGGAGCAAAAACGAGTTTTACATTAGCTTTGGTACCGCTTACCAGAAAAAGCTGTTTTTAGGAGCCACTCTTGGCTTTCCAAGTATTAAATATAGAGAAAGAACAAATATTACTGAAAGTAACTTTGAAGGGGCAAACGATGGTTTAGAGTCCTTCAACTATGCGTCAGATTTATATGTTGAAGGCGCTGGGATAAACCTAAAACTTGGCTTAATTTATAAAATTGACGATGCAATACGCTACGGATTTGCTTTGCATACACCAACTTATTACGAAATACACGAAGAATACTCATCGTCTATGCAGACTAACTTCGCAAATGACACCACTTTTGATGCAGGAACCTATTTAGGCTTATTTGATTACGAATTAAGCACGCCTTTTAAAATTATTAACAGCTTATCATTTGTACTAAACAAGCGAGCAATTATAAGTATTGAACACGAATACCTCGATTATTCTTCTGCACAGTTAAATGCTGAATATTATGCTTTTGTAGAAGAAAACGAAACTATTGATATCGCTTACTCAAGCACAAGTAATGTTAGAATAGGAAGCGAACTACGTGTTCATCCTCAACTGAGCGTTAGAGGTGGCTACGCCTACTACGGAAGCCCTTTTACGAATACAAACAATGACTCAAGCACCGAATTCTTAACCTTTGGATTTGGGCTACAAGTTAATCAATACTTCTTCGATTTTGCATTAATCAGGTCTTACAACAACAGTAACCTAAGTCTTTACAGTGGTTCTGAAGAAGCAAGACTAAGTAACCGAAATGAGCAAATAGTAATATCAGGCGGTTTTAAATTCTAGTACTANTCAAAAAAAAAAGGCTTCCNNANTGGAAGCCTTTTTTTTTGATTTAAAAACTTTAATCTTCTTCTGNAANNCCAGCCATNNCNTTNTCTACTANTACACGACCACAGTGTTCGCATACAATAACTTTTTTACGCGNNGCTATATCCATTTGTCGCTGAGGTGGAACAGAATTAAAACAGCCACCACANGCATCTCTNAGAACAGGAACTACNGCAAGACCATTTCTAACAGAACCTCTTAAACGTTTGTAAGCATTCAGTAATCGTTCGTCTATTACTTTNTCNGCAACAACGGATTGTTTACCTAACTTTTCTTCGTCTTTTTTNGTCTCAGCTATAATACTGTCTAATTCTGCNTTCTTAGCNTCTAAATCTGCACTACGATCTTGCAAACGCATTTTAGCACCAGAAATAGTATCCATTTTAGCAACTATNGAAGCTTTNGCTTCTTTAATTCTCTTTTCTGCTAACTCAATTTCTAATGNTTGNAATTCAATCTCTTTATTTAAAGAATCAAATTCTCTGTTATTACGAATGTTTTTCAATTGCTCATCGTACTTCTTCATTAGAGCTTTAGAATCTAGTATTAAAGATTCTTTTTCTTTAATGGAGCCATCAAATGCAGCTATTTCATCGTTAATGTTAGTAACACGAGTTTGCAAACCGGCAATTTCGTCTTCTANATCTTGAACTTCTAGTGGCAATTCNCCACGTAAAATTTTTATCTTATCGATTTNAGTGTCTATTGATTGAAGTGTGTAAAGAGCAATTAGCTTTTCTTCAACAGTAGATTGTTTTGCTTTAGCCATTTTTTATAGATAATTGATAGGATTGGTATTTACCTCTGATAAATGAAATGCAAATTTAGGGAATTTTTTGCGAAGAAAGTCAGCAATCAACTCCTTAGTGTATTGTTCACTTTCATAATGCCCCACATCTGCAACAATAATNNTGTTTTCAGCGTCAAAAAATTCATGATATTTAAAGTCTCCAGTAACAAAAACATCTGCTCCTGATCGAATTGCCGCTTTTAAAAGGAAGCTACCTGCTCCTCCACAAACCGCAACTTTCTTAATTTTATGATCACCCAACTTCGTGTATCGTATGCCTTCTGCTTTTAAATTAAATTTTAGATGATTTAAAAAATCCATAGGATCTGTAGCTTCTGAAAGTTCTCCAATAAAACCTGATCCTACATTTTGATTTACATTGTCCAAACTTAATATACTGTAAGCCACTTCTTCGTATGGGTGTGATTTCTTTAAAGTGCGAATCACCTCTTCTTCTAAATGAAAAGGAAATACAAGCTCAACCCGCTCTTCACTTACCTCTTCGCGTAGCTCCTTTTCACCTATCCTGGGGTTTGAATTTTCAGAACCCTTAAAAGNACCTTTTTCTATAACGGAAAAGCTACATTCGCTGTATTCGGCTAACCTACCAACTCCAATTTCGTACAAATTATTTTTAACTTGACTTGCATACGCAACAGGCACATAAGTAACCAATTGTTTGATCACTGATTTTTTTGGCACCAAAACCTTAGAATTGATCAAGCCTATTTTTTCGGACAACATCTTATTTACTCCGGTATGCACATTATCTAAATTGGTATGTATTGCGTACAATGCAATATTGTTTTTAATTGCCTTTACAACCGTTCGTTCAACATAGTTTGCCCCAGTAAAACTTTTTAAACCTTTAAATACAATGGGGTGATGAGATACTATGGCATTGCATCCTTTAGAAATNGCCTCGTCAATAACCTCTTCTATACAATCTAAACTTATTAGAACACCAGTAAGTTCTGCAGATGGATCGCCTACAATTAAGCCACTATTATCATAAGTCTCTTGGTAAGCCAAGGGAGCCCANTCTTCTAACAATCTACAAAGCTCTTTCAGTTTCATAAAAAAAATTTTAAGCAAAATAATGGTTTTTTTTCAATAGCAGTCATCAATAGATTGTGTATTTTCGAAAAATGAATATTCTTAAAGTTTTACTAAGCCCATTATCCATTATTTATTGGATGATTACTTTGATAAGAAACATAGCTTTCAATCTTGGGTTATTAAAACAATACAAATCCAAAACACCCGTAATTAGTATAGGGAATTTGAGCATGGGCGGAACAGGAAAAACACCGCATGTCAGCTACCTAACAAGCCTTTTATCAAATTATAAGGTTGCCATAATCAGTAGAGGTTATGGAAGAAAAAGAAAAGACTTAATTATTGCAGACTCTAAGATTCATAGCACGAGAGACATTGGAGATGAACCTATGGAACTCTTGGCAAAATTTGAAGGAGATAACTTTACAATGGTCGTAGATGGTGATCGAGTAAAAGCTATAAAACGTATTGAAAAAGAGCACGCTGAAACCCAAGTTATAATTTTAGATGACGGATTCCAACATCGGTATGTAAAGCGAAATCTCAACCTACTTCTTACAGACTATAACCAGCTGTTTTACAATGATTTTATCATTCCATTTGGGACACTTAGAGAACCCAGAAAAGGCGTAAAAAGAGCTGACGCTATTTTAGTAACTAAATGCCGTTCTTTTATAGACTCAAAAGAGCGTGCCAAGATCAGAACTAAATTATCAAAATATTCTAACTCACCTGTTTATTTCTCAAAAATTGGTTACGAGGGTTTTAAAAACGAAAAAAACAAAACGATAAATCACAATGACTCGTATTTAGTTGTTACTGGAATCGCTAAACCCGCTCCAATTTTTGAGTACTTAAAAGAGCAATCTATAAAATATGATTCGATAACCTTCGGTGATCATCATAATTTTAGCACGAAAGATATTAAACAAATAGCCAAAAAAAGTAAGCCTTACAAAGGTATTATAACCACCGAAAAAGATTGGATGAGACTCAAAGAGACCAAACTTAAAGAACTTTGTTCGGTAGAAATATTTAGACTTCAAATTGGAATACATTTTTTGGAGGATAAAGATAAACTTGCATTCGAAAAACAAATCAATCGACTACTCAAATAACCTCCGATGAAGAAATTATTATTTATTACTATGGGCTTGTTTACTACTTTAAGCATAGCTCAAACAAACGAAAACTTAGAGTTACTTTACCAATGGAGTGAAGATAGCCTTGTAGGGTCCTCAGCTTACAACAACACTTATAATGAAGTATGGGGATTTGTGATGAACAACAAAGAGTTTGCAGTTATAGGTTCAACTGCAGGTACACATATTTTTGATGTTACAGATGCAGAAAACAGTAAAGAAGTTCAATTTATTGCTGGAGAAGATTTCGGACCAGCTATAATACACAGAGATTACCACGATAGAAATGGGTACTTATATGCTGTTTCAGATGAAGGAAACAGTTCGTTGCAAATNATAGACCTCAAACAATTACCAGATNCTGCTNTNGTTGTTTACGACTCCAATGAATTGATCGAAACTTCTCATAATATTTTTATTGACGAAACAAAGAACATCCTTTATGCGTGCAACGTAAGAACACCAAATTTAGGATGGAGCTCTACATCTCTTGCTCTATATGACATAAACGAACCAAGCAATCCGGTACATTTAATAGACTATGAAGTTCCTGGAACTGGATCTGGGGTGCATGACATGTGGGTTAGAAATGACACAGCGTTTCTAAACAATGGATACGACGGTCTATTCATCGTAGATTTCTCGGATCTTACTTCCCCTCAACTATTAGGCTCCTTAACAGAATACCCAGATAAAGGATACAATCATTCTGGCTGGCCAACATTAGATTTAAAAACGTATGTAATGGCAGATGAAAACTGGGGGTATGATATGAAAGTCTTGGACATTAGTAATCTATCAAACATAGACGTCACATCCACATTCAACCCAGAAATAGATGCAAACTCAATTGCACACAATCAAATCATCAAAGGTGATTTGCTATACGTTTCATCTTACCATGACGGACTTCAAGTATACAACATTTCAGAACCAGAAAACCCAACAAAAGTAGCCTCATTCAGCACGTATGCATTAGATGACCACGATTCTTACCGTGGCGCATGGGGGGTTTATCCGCTGTTACCTTCAGGTACTATTTTGGTGTCTGATATGCAATACGGGTTGTTTGTATTAAAGCCCAGTATAGATCTTGACATTCACCAAGAAATAAAGCAAACCAACATGAGCATATACCCAAATCCAGCTCAAAATGAACTCAAAATAGGTCTNCCCAATAANGAAAAACTTANTTCCNTTTCTGTNTACGACAGTACAGGTTCCNTAATTTTAAAAAACACCACCACAANCGCGAACAACACACTAGACATCAGCNCATTAAATTCGGGTATATATATTTTAAAAGTACANGGATTAANAACCTCATATCAAGAAAAACTTATCGTAAAGTAATCGCTTAAATAGTCGTTCACTTTCGTATATTTACCTTCAAATTTTTGAACAATATGTCGATTGANTACACNAAATACGAAACAGTAATAGGACTTGAAATTCACGTTCAATTAAACACNCTNAGTAAAGCCTACTGTTCTGATTCAACATTATATGGCTCGGCGCCAAACACTCACATTAGCCCTATTTCCNTNGGNCATCCNGGAACACTTCCGNTTTCTAATTCTAAAGTTTTAGAATCTGCCATCAAACTTGGCATTGCCTTAAACTGCTCCATAAGAGAACGGAACGAATACGCAAGGAAGAATTATTTCTATGCCGATTTACCTAAAGGATACCAGATTACACAAGATAAAACACCAATATGTGATGGCGGTTATATTAACGTAAGCGATAAAGAAGGGAATCCTAAACGCATCGATCTTACGAGAATTCACATGGAAGAAGATGCCGGTAAGAGTATTCACGACATCGATCCATTTGACTCCTTAATTGATCTTAACAGAGCTGGAGTACCCCTTTTGGAAATTGTAACCGAACCTGTTTTAAGAAGTGGTGAGGAAGCCTATAGCTTTGTAACCGAAATAAGAAAACTTGTGCGCTATTTAGACATTTGTGATGGTAACATGGATGAAGGTTCTATGCGTTGTGATGCAAATATATCTGTTCGATTAAAAGGAGAAACAAGTCTCAGAAATCGTGTAGAAGTAAAGAACATGAATTCGATTAGAAATGTTCAAAAAGCAATTGAATTAGAAACCAAAAGACAAATTGAAGTATACGAAAATCAAGGAGAGGTAGATCAAGAAACAAGAAATTTTAACGCTGCTAAAAACGAAACGTCAATTCTTAGATCTAAAGAAGATGCCCATGATTACAGGTATTTTCCAGAACCAGACATAGCTCCAATTATTGTTAAAGAACAATACATAAACGAAATAAAAGCAGATCTTCCTTCCTTACCCGAAGAACTATTCTTGAAATACACCAAAGAGTTTGGCTTAAGCGAATACGATGCCAGAAACTTGACTGACACCAAAGGTATTGCTTTGTATTTTGAGGCTATTTTAAAAACTACAGCAGAATACAAGATGGCCGCAAACTTAGTTATGGGTCCAATTAAATCTTTCCTAAACGAAAAAGCAATCGAAATAGATCGTTTTGAACTTGAACCTTATCGAATAGGTGAATTAATAAGTTTAATTAAATCTGGTAAAATCTCAAGTTCTAAGGCCAGTCAAGACTTGTTTCCTCTGATGTTAAAACACCAAGAGTTGGGTCCTTTACAATTAGCAGATGAACATCAACTTATACAAGAATCCGATACAGATGCGATTTTAGACTTTGTTAAACAAGCTATAGCTAAATATCCAGAGAAAGCATTAGCCTACAAAGAAGGAAAGAAAAACTTACTCGGATTATTTATGGGTGAAGTGATGAAGCTGTCTAAAGGGAAAGCCGATCCAAAATCAACAAACAAACTAGTAAGAGAGGAACTTGAAAAGTAAAAGTATGCGTATTACAAACCCTATATTACTAATTTTTGTTTTACTAATCTGCGCTTGTCAAAACAAAATGAAAACACCTGAAGGTGATTTCACAATACATGGACAAGTAGCGGGTGTTGACACGCTGATTTTTGAGAAGATAGAAGCTNACAAATTGTTTTTGATTGACACATTATACGCTGTTAATGGAGAATTTGTAGCGGCTAATTCAATAACCAGCTCCTCGTTCTTTTTATTNAGAACTCCAGANGGCGAAGGAATTAACTTACTTATAAAAAAAGGAGAACACCTAGAAATTNANGGCAGTAGAGCGGAATGGTCAAAAAACTACACAGTATCNGGNTCANAAGGCTCCAATCTAATCTATGCATTNAATNAAAAACTAGATTTATTTGAGGAAGAGATTGATGCAATATATGACGAGGCTAAAAATGCACAGAAGGAAGATTTTATAGCCATACAAAACAGGTTTAACGAAACTTTTGATACCCAGACTACCTACTTAAAATATTTTATTGACAACAACCAAAACTCTAAATCAATACTACTGGCTCTATTCCAATCGGTTAAAGGAGAAAATATACTCAATCTCCAAAGTGATTATGATTATTACCAAAAAGTGGACTCTATTTTCAGTTCTAAATGGCCAAAATCAACACACAGTAAATTACTTTCTGAAATTTTAAGTTTAGCCTTTGCTCCAAATTTCTCTATGGAAAATTTGAATGGAGATAGCGTTTCTCTATCAGACTATAAGGATCAAGTAGTTTTGATTGATTTCTGGGCTTCGTGGTGTAAACCTTGTAGAATAGCGAACCCAAAAATGGTCAAACTCTACAATGATTTTCATGAACAAGGTCTAGAAATAATCAGTATTTCTTTAGACGGTACCCCTCAGCAAAAAACACCACGTTTGGACTGGGAAAAAGCTGTTGAGAAAGACAAACTTACCTGGCCCCAATTGAGCGAACTTAAAGGTTGGAGTTCCGAAATTAGAAACTTATACGACTTAAAAAGCATACCATATACAGTACTCATAAATTCAGAAGGTAGAGTTGTAGCTCAAGATTTAGATGAAATGGCTTTACGAATAAAAATCACAGAATTACTTCAGAAATAAATGAAAGCAAAAAAAATATATTTTGCGTCAGACTTTCATCTTGGTGCACCTAATTACAAAGAGAGTATCTCCAGAGAAAAGAAGATCGTAGAATGGCTTTCAGAAATCCAAGTTGATGCGAGTGAGATCTACTTGGTTGGAGATGTTTTTGATTTTTGGTTCGAATGGAAACATGCTGTACCAAAAGGCTATGTTAGAATCCTTGGAAAGTTAGCTGAAATGTGTGATCAAGGAATACCAATACATTTCTTCACTGGAAACCATGACTTATGGACATTTGGCTACTTAGAGAAAGAAATAGGCTTAAAAATACATCGAGAACCTATAGAAATAAACTTACAAAATAAATTGTTTTACGTAGGTCACGGCGATGGTTTAGGAATTGGTGATGCAAAGTACAAGGTTCTGAAAAAAGTATTTACAAACAAAACTTGTCAGTGGCTATTCTCAAGATTGCATCCAAACTTTTCATTTGGACTCGCAAATTTCTTCTCTAGTAAAAGTAGAATCTCGAATAAAGAAAAAGACGAAATTTTCAATAACGAAGATGAGGAGTGGTTGACTGGCTATTCTAAAAAAATACTTGAGACAAATCACTATGACTACTTCGTTTTTGGCCACAGACATTTGCCTTTAAAGATCGACTTAACAAGTTCAAGTAAATATATAAATCTTGGAGAATGGCTTAAATTTTATTCTTATGGAGTGCTTGAAAATGGAGAATTAAAACTTAAATTTTACAAATCTAAATTCTCAAAAGCAATAAACGAATAAAAAACTTACTGTTGATGAAGTCGAAAAACCAAATCAGCCAAACGGTTTGCATAACCTGTTTCGTTATCGTACCAAGAAACGATTTTAACCATTTTACCTAGCACTGAGGTAAGCTGAGAATCGAACAAACAAGAACTTGAACTTCCAACTACATCTACAGACACGATAGGATCTTCTGTGTAAGAAAGATAATTTTTGTGCGAGTTTTTTGAAGCATTTAAAAACACTTGATTTACCTGCGCAATGGTACAGGAGTTTTTTACTATAAAAGTAATATCCGTTAGTGAACCATTTGGCACAGGCACTCTAATACCGCAGCCTCCTATTTCTAGATCAGGAAATATTTTAGAAACTGCTTTGGCAGCGCCGGTAGTTGTAGGTATAATAGACAAAGCTCCTGCTCTAGCTCGCCGTAAATCTTTGTGTGGTGAATCGTGTAAACTTTGATCGGTAGTATAAGAATGTATTGTGGTAATATAGGCTTGATTAACGCCAAAAAACGCATCCATTAATTGCACCATTGGAGCTGCACTGTTGGTGGTACAAGAAGCGTTAGACACAATTTCATCTGAAGCAGAAAGCAGGTGATCGTTTACACCCAAAACTATCATCTTTANATCATCTCCAACAGGGGGAGCAGACAGGATTACTTTACGAGCCCCAGCAGCTAAATGTTTTTGTAAATCTACTTTAGCTAAAAACTTACCTGTACACTCTACCACTACATCACAATCACCCCAAGATAGATTAGCTAAATCAGACTCTTGAGAATAATTGACTACGGAGCCATTAATTGAAAATGAATTTTCTGAAATATGTAAATCTGCTTGAAGCATTCTGTGTATTGAATCGTATTTTAATAAATGTGCAACAGATGCTAATTCGGCCAAATCGTTAACAGCAACCACATCAACCCCTTTTCGTTGATTGAGTATACGAAAAAGTGTCCTTCCTATTCTTCCAAATCCATTAATCCCTACTTTAATATTCTTCATTTTTTTATAGCTAAAAAAAGAGGCCTGAGCCTCTTCTATTATTTTAAATGTTTTTCTGCTTTATATGAAGAGCGAACTAGAGGACCACTTTCGACATATTGAATACCGAGTTCCAACCCAATTTCTTTATATTTTGCAAATTGCTCGGGCGTTATAAAATTTAGTACAGGAAGGTGCTTTGGGGTAGGTTGTAAATACTGTCCCAAGGTTAAAACATCCAAACCAACCGCCACTAAATCTTTCATCGCCTCAACAACCTCATCTTCAGTCTCGCCCAATCCTAACATAATTCCAGTCTTGGTTCGCATACCACCCTCTTTTAAATATTTAAGAACTGACAAGGAACGCTCATAACGAGCTTGGATGCGAACAGAACGTGTTAAACGCTTTACCGTTTCCATGTTGTGAGAAACGACTTCTGGAGCTACATCTATAATTCGTTGCACTTGATCCATATTTCCTTTGAAATCTGGAATCAAAGTTTCCATTGTTGTATTTGGGCTTACTCTTCGAATCGCTTTCACTGTATCAGACCAAATTATAGACCCTCCATCTTTAAGATCATCTCTATCTACAGAGGTTACAACAGCATGCTTAACCTCCATTAATTTAACAGAGCGCGCAACTCTTTCCGGTTCAGACCAATCAACAGCCAGAGGCTTACCNGTTGCAACAGCGCAAAAACCACACGATCGTGTACAAATATTACCAAGGATCATGAAAGTAGCTGTTCCAGCACCCCAGCATTCTCCCATATTAGGACAATTACCGCTTTCACAAATGGTGTGTAATTTGTGCTTACTAACTAACTTTCTTACTTTTTTGTAACTGTTACCTGTAGGTAATTTAACTCGCAACCACTTGGGCTTTGCTTGGCGAATTTCTTTAATTTCATTTATTGTTTCTGAAGCCATCGACACCTTATTATACTTACAAAATTAGTGAATAAAAGGTTTAATATACAATTAAAGTAATGCTTTTATGGCAGCTGTACTAATAGCATTATGAGAAGCATTATACAAACAAACATTAGCCTTAACTAATAAAACTTGGGGTGATTGGTGGTGAACATTAAAAGATTCGGCCAATTGGTTAGAAATAGAACGATACGTTATTAAATCTAAATAAAGCACTGGCACTTGATCGAAGTCAAACTCACGTTCGAATCTACTGAAAGCCATACTCGAAATAGAACATCGTGTACTGTGCTTAAAGATTAAAAAAGTCTCTGATTGATCTACTAATGTATTAATTTGCGAATAGTCTGTTAGTGCTATCCAATTCATTTATCCATTATTATATGAAGATTCAACTTTAGCTACACCCGGGCAATTAGTTACAGCACAACAAGATTGAGCAACAAGAGCAACAATAAACAAGGCAGCTATAAATGTAATTTTTTTCATAATTGGAGTTTTTATTTGGAGCAAAAATACTAAAAATTTATTTGGGTAAATAGTCTAAAACAATGAAGAATAAATTCATTAATTGTAAGGCAAAACCTCAAGACTATTTTGTGTGCGAAAAAAATTATACGAGTCATATCATACAAAAGTGAATTAAAGTAAATAACTAGACTATACTACTGTAAACATTCGAAAAAAAACCGGTACTTTTACTTTATGATCGAGCATTTAGACACTTCGTGGAGAGAAATACTTACAGATGAATTTAAACAGGACTATTTCAAAGATTTAAGCAATTNTATAAAGCAAGAAAGANGTNCGCAAACNNTTTACCCANCAGNTGAGTTNTGCTTTTCGGCATTNAATAAAACAAAATTTAAAGATGTAAANGTAGTNCTAATAGGACAAGACCCNTACCACAATATAGGTCAAGCGAATGGATTATGCTTTTCAGTGAGTTCAAAATCAAAAATNCCACCCTCATTAAAAAATATTTTCAATGAGTTAAAAGCCGACTTAAATTGTGCTATGCCATTACATGGAAACCTAGAGAAATGGGCTGAGCAAGGTGTTCTTCTTCTCAATGCTACATTATCTGTAAGAGCTCACAAACCTGGTTCACATCAAAAAAAAGGATGGGAACAGTTTACCAATAAAGTGATTCAACTCATNTCTGAAGAGTGCNAAAATATTGTCTTTATCCTTTGGGGAAATTATGCTCAAAAAAAATGTGNTTTAATNGATGAAAACAGACATTTGATCCTGAAGTCTGTTCACCCTTCTCCCTTTTCNGCNAGAAAGGGATTCTTNGGNTCTAAACCGTTTACAAAAACAAACAATTACTTAACTTCGTTTGGTAAAGAAAAAATTAACTGGGATTTAAATTCTGANAANACACAACNAACACTATTNTAACANATANCTCACTTATAAGTTTAATTATGGAAATTGCATACTTAATTATTGGANTATTTACAGGCATTGTAATAGGTGTTTTATACAGTAAAANTAAAACCGATAANAGCCAANCTAANATTGACACTAGCCAATACGTATCGAAAGAACTGTATCAATCTGAAAAAAATAGAATTGAAAAAATAGAAACAGACAACAGAATAAAGCAGGACCAAATTGGAAATTTAAAAGCAGATGTTTCTTCAAGAGATGCAACTATTGAAAACCTAAATCTTAAGATTGAAGAAGAAGGAGAAAGACTGTTAAAACAACAAAAACAACTCGAATCTCAATTCGAAAATATGGCCAACAAGATTTTAGAACAAAAATCTGAAAAATTTGCGCAGCAAAACCAAAAAAATATTGACCAAATATTAAAACCCTTGGGAGTTAAGATTAAAAGTTTTGAGGAGAGTATTGANGACAAGTATGTAAAAGATCAAGAAAGCAGGGCTGGATTAGCCAAACAGATTTCTATGTTGCAAATCGCCAATCAAAAAATTAGTCAAGACGCCGTAAATTTAACCAATGCTCTCAAAGGAGATTCAAAGGTTCAAGGAGATTGGGGAGAGCTTCAATTAGAAGTTTTACTTGAAAAATCAGGGTTAAAAAAAGAATTGCATTTTCGNACACAAAATTCTGAAAAAGATGAAGACGGTAATGAAAAAAGACCGGATTGTATTATTGACCTTCCTGATGACAAAAATTTAATTATTGACTCTAAAGTTTCGCTTACTTCCTATGAACAATACAGCAATGCAGAGACTGAAGAGGANAGAAAACAATATCTCAAAAAACATATTGACAGCATTAAAAATCACATAAGAGATCTTGGCAGTAAAGACTACCCGAAATTATACAGTATAAACTCACCAGATTATGTTCTGATGTTCGTACCAATAGAACCTGCATTAATTACAGCATTGCAAGAAGATGNTGAAATATTTAATNTAGGACTCAGTAAAAACATAATTTTNGTGAGCACCTCAACNCTTATGGCTACCATGAGAACCGTATCCTTTATTTGGCAACAAGAAAATCAAAAGAAAAATGTACTAGAAATTGCNCGACAATCAGGTGCGCTATATGAAAAATTCTGTGGTTTTGTAACAGACCTAGAAGGCGTTGGGAAAGCAATTGATACAGCAACAAAAAAATACGAATCTGCATATGGTAAATTATACGATGGTAGAGGGAATTTAGTAACTAGTGTTGAGAAAATTAAAAAACTAGGAGCCAAAACAACTAAAAGTATTTCAAGAGAATTGCTAGATAAATCGGAGACAGAATTGTTGACTCATGACGAATAATCGTACTTTCGCAGCTATGAAAAAAAATCGTTTGCAAAAGAGTTTAGAGATTTTTGGATTACAAGCCGTAATGGACGCCGTTCGTGAAGGTAAAGAATTCGATAAAATCTTTATGGAGAAGGGAGTAAATACTGGCTTAGCAATGGAATTGAGAGCGCTTTTAAAAGAACATAATATTATGTTTAAAGCTGTTCCTGTTGAAAAGCTGAATCGCTTAACTCCTAAAGATCATCAAGGTGTATTTGCTTTTGTATCACCCGTTAACTTTTTTAGCTTAGGAGATGTACTAATGCAAACTTTTGAAGAGGGCAAATCCCCACTTTTTTTAATGCTAGACCGAATTACTGATGTACGTAACTTTGGAGCTATCACACGTACAGCAGAAGCATGTGGCGTTCACGCTATTGTACTCCCTAAAATTGGTGGCGCTCAGCTAAATGCTGATGCAATGAAAACCTCTACGGGTGCTTTAATGCATATTCCTATTTGTCGTGANCAGAACCTTCATCATAGTNTAAAGTACCTTAAAAAAAGCGGTCTTAAGGTAATCGCTTGTACTGAAAAATCGGACACAAATCTTTACGACGTTTCTTTCACAGATCCAGTTGTAATTGTAATGGGCTCTGAAGAAGATGGAATTTCTGAGGATATTTTAGCGTTGGCTGATGCTAAAACTCGCATACCTATGTTTGGAAA
Source organism: Flavobacteriales bacterium (assembly GCA_002685115.1). Lineage (GTDB taxonomy): Bacteria > Bacteroidota > Bacteroidia > Flavobacteriales > UBA7430 > UBA6772. The sequence goes on from NYWQ01000017.1 coordinate 21,790, forward strand.
AACAGAGTCGTTAAACGTATCTGTTGCTTCGGCAGTTATCTTATACGAGGGGATACGACAAAGACAAAATGAGGGTTAATCCCANGGTATATTCTGGTAAAAATAATTTGGACTTACAACAATGTCTTTCATTTCGGTNTGAAATACTTTTGTAGTNGATGCAGATGTTGGAGGAACAATCCAAGACCAATCAGCAGTTACATCCCTACCCTCCTTTGCCTCTTGGCGCATAAATTGCATAAATTGTTTAGAGGCAGAATGATGGTCAATTATTTTTACACCAGCTTTACGAAATGAGTACAAAACAGCTTGATTTAATTCTACAAGTGCTCTATCTTTCCACAAGCTACTTTTATCTCTTACATCTAAACCCATAAGTTTAGCGACTGTGGGCAGAAGATTGTAACGATCTTCATCAGCGAGATTCCGAGCTCCAATTTCGGTACCCATATACCANCCGTTAAAAGGNGCTGCAAAGAATTCAATACCACCAATTTCTAAGGTCATATTAGAAATAATAGGTACCGCGTACCATTGCAAATTCAAATCCTTAAAACGCTCTATGCTTGGGTGTTCTATTTCTACAAGAGATACAATGTGCTTTGGAATTACTCTGACTTCTGGTTTATCATTTCCAATTTTTACCACCAATGGCAAAACATCAAACGGCCCCATCTTAGGCTCCCAACCAAGCTCTATACATTTTTTAGTAAAATCTATATTCTTAGAATCACCTACAACAGTACCATCTTCAGTAAGATATCCGGCAAAACCAAGTAGCTGAGGATTCCATATTCGGATGTTTTTTTGAGAACCAAAAACGGTAATCNTTGAAAGAATATTGCCCTTATTGGTCGCAAACTCAATATGATTAAATAGCGCTTCAAAAACCTCATCGGAGGTCGTTAAATTGCGTTGATCCAAAACCTCCATAGAACGCCAAAACAATCTACCAATACATTTATTAGAATTACGCCAAGCGACTTTTGTACCATATTCAAGCTCAAAATCAAGCAGTTTATAACTACCCGTTTCATTAATCAAATTAGATACCTGCAACCATCTCTGTTGAAATAAGTTGGATTTATCTAACTCTTGGTAGCACAATTCCAAATAGGCTTTTGCTTTGTCTTTTATCGAGGGTTCTGCCATAGTTATAATTTAAATGCAATTAGAAAAGAAGAACCAATTAAAGGGTTTTTAAAATGTGATGTTCAGAAAACAACTTATCAACTCTTTTTTCTACTTCATCATCAAGCAATAAAGGGGGAGCATGATGTGGTTTTATTCGAGTATCTATGAGTAAAGAACCTTTACAACCCCAATGTTTGAATTTAATAAAAGAATCGATTCCATAAATATCATGAGACGGATTCGCTCTGGTAAAAGTAGACCACAAAAAGTTATTGTACGTTTCTGCCACAAAATCAGCATCATCTGTCATCACCAGTAAAGGTAAAGAATTAACTTTTTCGCCAAGAACTATTTTCAACTCTTCCGCCCATTTTTTCATTTCTAGATGAGCCTTTTCGTAAGTTTCGAATGCGGAACACGAAAGAGCTAAAATACCCGGAGCTACTAATTTTACTTTAGAGATTCCTTGAGGTAGCGGATTTTCAGTTTCGAAGTGGTCGGCTAAAACTCTACATTTATTTCCAGCTGCAGCCACAACAACTTTGGAGCCTGAGTTTAAACCCTCACTGGAATAGTCAAGCGTATCAATACTCGTATTGGTGTAAAAGTGNAGGTCNCGTTCCCANTGAACNCGCTCGAGGATGTGGGTTAAGAATACTTGCTCGTNATCAATATTTAAATCTTTATTATCCTCCTCTGCAGCAATAAATAAAAANTTAGCGAGAGACATTTGNCCGAANCCNAGTATATGATTGGCCTGCGTTAAAATTTCTGCAGGAAAACGCTCTTTTACATAAGGTGTGTAACGCTCAGAACCAATCGCAAAAAGAAGAGGATGAACGCCCGCTGCATCTACTGCATGCACTGCTTTAACACCTGGCAATTCTAATTGTATGGTATCGCCAGCGAGTTCGTGTATCATGGCACCAAAACTCGTGTCTTCTTGAGGTGGTCTACCAACAACCGTAAATGGCCAAATAGCGTCTTTTTTATGATACACTTTATGAACTTTCATAAGTGGGAAGTCGTGTTTTAAGCTGTAATAACCTAAATGGTCTCCAAAAGGNCCTTCNGGNTTAACATCATGAGGAAAAACCTCACCTGTAATCACAAAATCTGCGTCTGCACAAACCGTAAAACCATCTTCCTTAAAATAACGCATTCGCTTGCCTCCTAGCATCCCTGCAAAGGCAAATTCAGGCATGCCTTCGGGTAAAGGCATTACTGCAGAAAAACTTAAAGAAGGAGGTCCTCCGACAAATATGCTTACTTTTAACGGTTCTCCTTTATTGTTTGCTTTTGATTGGTGCACACCAATACCACGGTGTATCTGATAGTGCAACCCTATTTCTTTGTTTTGTATATAGTCATTACCTCCCAATTGTATACGATACATGCCCATATTAGACTTCATCCAACCAGGTTGATCTGCGTCTTCAGTATAAACAATTGGTAAAGTTACAAAAGGACCTCCATCGTTTTTCCAGCACGTAATTTGAGGTAACTGATCAATGGTCGTCTCCAACATTCCAGCACTTCGTTTNGANACTTTTTTAGGCAAAGCGTTAAACAAGTGTTTGGGAGTNGATAAATATTTTAATGGGTTTNTTAAAGCCAATGCTGGNTCCTTTTTTAATAGTGCNATATTTTGNACCATTTCCATNCTGTCTCGAAACAAAAAACGTGAACGATCAACGTCGCCNAATAAATTTGAAAGCGCTCTAAACTTTGAACCCTTTACGTTTTCAAATAGTATTGCAGCAGCTCCTTTCTCATAGGCACGTANCTGAATAGAAGCCATTTCTAAATAAGGATCAACTTCTCTTTTAATACGTATTAACTGTCCATTTTTTTCTAGATCTGTAACACAAGATTCTAAACTTTTATACCCCATTTTTTAAATGTTTACTCAAAGGTATTTATTATAAATGAATGTTTTGAATAGCGGTTAAATTAATTTTAGGAAACTCCACAATAGAGCCGTTTTGTATAATCAAAACCAAGAATCTAAATCATCTTTTATACAAGAAGTAGAACGCGTGAAAAAAGANGTTAAAATAGGAACTCATTTTACGCTTAAAAATGAGTATTAAAGGTCATAAAAAAAGCCTCTTTAAAAAACAAAGAGGCTTTTAAAAATTATATTCTAGCGTTTGTTCATTTCAACATAGGGTCTTTCATTATGACCTGTATATACTTGACGAGGGCGACCAATAGGATCTCCATTCTCACGCATTTCTTTCCATTGCGCAATCCAACCAGGCAAACGTCCTAAGGCAAACATAACNGTAAACATATCTGTTGGAATGCCAAGAGCTCTGTAAATAATACCAGAATAAAAATCTACGTTTGGATACAAGCCACGATCAATAAAGTACTGATCTTTTANTGCTACAGCTTCTAATTCTTGCGCAATTTTCAACACAGGGTCATCNATNCCTANAGCTTCNAAAACATCATCNGCAGCTTTCTTAATGATTCGAGCACGTGGATCAAAGTTTTTGTAAACCCTGTGACCAAATCCCATCAATCGGAAGGAGTCTGATTTGTCTTTGGCTTTAGTAACGTATTTAGAAACGTCTCCACCATCTGCTTTAATTGCTTCTAACATTTCAATAACCGCTTGATTTGCACCTCCATGAAGAGGCCCCCAAAGAGCTGCAATACCAGCAGATACTGACGCATATAAACTAGCATGAGAAGAACCAACAATTCTTACAGTTGAGGCAGAACAATTCTGTTCGTGATCTGCATGTAAAATGAGTAATTTATCTAAAGCATTTGCTACAATTGGATTGATATTGTACTCTTCTGTAGGAAGGCCAAACATCATTCGTAAGAAATTAGAACAATAGTCTAAATTATTATTCGGGTAAACAAGTGGCTGACGTACACGATTTTTAAATGCCCAAGCTGCCAATGTTGGTAGCTTAGCTAATAATCGGATTATGGTTCCATTAACTTCTTCAACAGAACGATTTGGATCTAATGATTTTGGATAAAATGCAGTTAAAGAAGACACCAATGAAGAAAGTACTCCCATTGGATGTGCATTAGAAGGGAAACCGTCTAAAATTGATTTTACATCTTCATGAACCAACGTATGCTGTGTAATTTCTCTCTTGAAAATCTCTAGCTCGTCATGAGTAGGTAGTTCTCCATAAATAACGAGGTAAGAAACTTCAATAAATGAAGATTTATCAGCTAACTCTTCAATGCTGTAGCCTCTATGACGTAAAATACCTTTTTCTCCATCTAAAAATGTAATGGCACTGTTTGTAGAACCCGTATTTTTAAATCCTCTATCAATTGTAATGAGACCTGAAGCTCCTCTTAATTTACTTATATCAATAGCTTTTTCACCTTCACTACCTTCTACTACTGGAAGTTGGTAACTCTTTCCATCATATACTATTTCTGCAAAATCTGACATTTAATATGTTTATTATGGGTTAAATTATTCTGTTATTGGAGTGCAAAATCAAAGCCAAAAATTTATTTTAAAAATTTGAAATCTTTACCATTAAAAATTGCAGACGCTCCGAGAGCTTCTTCAATTCGTAATAGTTGGTTGTATTTAGCCATACGATCTGAACGTGAGGCTGAGCCCGTTTTAATTTGCCCCGTATTTAATGCCACTGCTAAATCTGCAATGGTATTGTCTTCTGTCTCTCCAGAACGATGACTCATCACTGTTGTAAATGAATTGTTTTGGGCCATTTGCACAGCATTAATAGTTTCTGTTAAGGTACCAATCTGATTTACTTTAACGAGAAGTGAATTTGCAATTCCTTCAGTTATTCCTCTAGAAAGTCGCTCAACATTGGTAACAAAAAGATCATCACCTACAAGTTGAATCTTGTCTCCTAAAACATCTGTCATTGATTTCCAACCAGCCCAATCGTCTTCATCTAAACCATCTTCAATCGAAAGTATAGGATATTTCTTAACCCAATCAGCCCAATAATCAACCATTTCTGAGGAGGTTAATTTGTCTCCCGTTGACTGGTGAAAATGATAAACACCTTCTTCGGCATTGTAAAATTCTGAAGCTGCTGCATCCATAGAAACGAATACATCTTCTCCTGGTCGGTAACCTGCATTTTCAATAGCTCTTAAAACCATTTCCATAGCTTCAACATTCGAACGTAGGTTTGGTGCAAACCCACCTTCATCCCCTACATTGGTAGCTAAACCTTTGGATTTTAAAACGGCTTTTAAATGATGAAAAATTTCAGTTCCAATTCGTAAAGAGTCTGAAAATGATTCTGCACCTACAGGCATTACCATAAATTCTTGAAAATCTATGGCATTATCAGCATGAGAACCTCCATTTAAAATATTCATCATAGGAATAGGGAGTGTACGAGCATTAACTCCTCCAATATAGTTGTAGAGCATCTGACCGGTTGATGCAGCAGCAGCTTTTGCACTGGCTAGAGAAATAGCCAGCATTGCATTAGCTCCCATTATAGATTTATTTGGTGTTCCATCTATATCGATCATTAACTGATCTATTCCAGCCTGATCTTCAATTGGCAAGCCAACTAAAGAATCGTAAAGAGGACCGTTTACATTGTCTATAGCCTTATGTACACTTTTACCCATGTAGATTGACTTATCTCCATCTCTAAGCTCAACAGCTTCGTACTTCCCTGTTGANGCTCCTGAAGGAACAGCAGCTCGTCCAAAAGCNCCANACTCNGTTACNACATCTACTTCTATNGTAGGATTCCCTCTTGAATCAAGGATTTGACGTGCATGTATGTCAGAAATTAAACTCATTTTGTANACTATTTTATNTGTGAAGTAATATTAGTAATAAATTGATCAAATAAATAACGAGAATCGTGTGGCCCNGGNGANGACTCTGGNTGGTATTGAACTGAAAAACAAGAGCGGTCTTTTAATCGAATGCCCTCTACAGAATTATCATTAAGGTTTTTGTGGGTGAGAATAACATTGTCATGATTTTTTAAGCTCTCCATACTAATGGCAAAACCGTGATTTTGAGATGTTATTTCTCCTTTACCTGTTTCTAAATTAAATACAGGGTGATTGATCCCTCGATGCCCATTATGCATTTTATAAGTCTCAAGACCCGAGGATAAACCAATCATTTGATGTCCTAAGCAAATCCCAAAAATAGGTAAACCAGCATTGAGTATTTTTGAAACTTCAGCAACAACATTAGTCATAACACTTGGGTCTCCAGGACCATTAGATAAAAAGAAACCATGAGGATTCCATGCTAACATCTCTTCTAATGTAGTATGGCTAGGATATACTTTTAAATAACATCCACGATCCGCTAAACAACGCAAAATATTTTTCTTTACACCCAAATCTAAAACAGCAACCCGAATAGCAGCATCTTCATTTCCAAATGTATAGGCTGATTTTGTTGATACTTTAGAGGACAGTTCTAAACCATCCATACTCGGTACTTTTGCTAATCGTTCAGTTAAATAATTAACGTCCATGTTCGCTGAAGAAATAATAGCATTCATAGCTCCCTTGTCTCGAACGTATCTTACAAGGGCACGAGTGTCAACATCACAAATTGCAACGATACTTTCCTTTACAAAATAGTCTTGCAAAGACATAGTTGAATCTGGTCGAGAATTTTGATTATTAAAATCCTTGCAAATTAAACCTGAAATTTTAACACCATCCGATTCTACTTCTAATTCGTGCGTTCCATAATTTCCGATATGAGCACTAGTAGTAAGCATGAGCTGACCTTTATAAGAAGGATCAGTGAATATTTCTTGGTAACCAGTCATCCCTGTATTAAAGCATACCTCTCCTGTAGCAATACCCGTTAAGCCTGCAGCATGGCCATAAAAAACAGTTCCATCTTCGAGTAGTAATATTGCTTTTTGTTTCGTAGTGTATTTCATCTAATTTACATTTCAAAAAAAAAGGATAAAGCCGAAGCCCTATCCTTTAGTATTTAAGAGAATAATAAAGAATAGATTCTTATGCATCCTTAGTCTCAGCATCAGAAGAACTATCCTCTTCTTTTTCAGTAGACTCCTCAATTACTTGAGCTTCTTCTACAGCAGGAGTCTCTTCAACTGTTGCTGTAGATTTTTTTCGTCTACGAGTTTTTGTTTTCTTAACCTCTTTACCGTTCGTGTAAACTTCGTTGAAATCAACCAACTCAATCATACACATTTCTGCATTATCACCGGGACGATTTCCTGTTTTGATAATACGAGTGTATCCACCTGGACGACTAGCTACTTTTGTTGCAACAGCACCAAACAATTCTTTGATGGTTTCTTTTTGCTTCACATAACTAAACACAACTCTACGAGAATGTGTTGAATCGACTTTTGATTTTGTGATTAATGGCTCAACATATTGTTTCAATGCTTTCGCTTTCGCAACAGTCGTGTTTATTCTTTTGTGCTCAATCAATGAACAAGCCATGTTTGCTAGCATCGCTTTACGATGAGCAGCCTTTCTTCCTAAGTGATTGAATTTTTTTCCGTGTCTCATGACCCTATTCCTTGTCTAATTTGTACTTAGCAGTGTCCATACCGAAGTTAAGACCCTTCAAAGCAACTAGTTCATCTAATTCTGTCAACGATTTTTTACCGAAGTTTCTAAACTTCATTAAATCGCTTTTATTAAAGGTAACCAAGTCACCTAATGTATCAACTTCTGCAGCTTTCAAGCAATTAAGTGCTCTTACTGAGAGATCCATCTCTGTCAATTTCGATTGTAAGAGTTGTCTCATTTTAAGAGATTCTTCATCGTATTGGTTTTCCGAAGATGTTTCTTCATCCTCTAACGTAATTCGTTCGTCAGAGAACAACATGAAGTGATGTATTAAGATTTTGGCTGCTTCTGTTAAAGCATCCTTTGCATCAATAGAACCATCAGTGATCACATCGAAAATTAACTTTTCGTAATCTGTCTTTTGTTCTACACGAAAGTTCTCAACCTCAAACTTTACATTTTTAATTGGTGTAAAGATTGAGTCTGTTGCGATTGTTCCTAATGGAGCTTCCTCAATATTTTGCTCTTCAGCTGTAACAAATCCACGTCCTTTGATGATGGTTAAAGTCATGTCAATTTTGACTTTAGAATCCATATTACATATTACCAAATCAGGATTTAAAACCTGAAATCCGGAAATATGCTTACCAATATCACCTGCTTTTAGTTGATCTTGTCCAGCTACTGATACTTGAACGGATTCGTTCTCAACATCTTCAACTTGTTTCTTAAAGCGAACTTGCTTTAAGTTTAAGATGATTTCTGTAACGTCTTCAACAACACCTTTGATGGTAGAAAACTCATGCTCTATACCATCTATTCGTACTGAAGAAATGGCAAATCCTTCTAAGGAAGAAAGTAATACTCTTCGAAGAGCGTTACCAACTGTTAAACCATAACCAGGTTCTAAAGGACGAAACTCGAACTGACCTTGATTATCGTCAGAGTTTACCATGAATACTCTATCGGGCTTCTGGAAATTTAATATTGCCATATTATAAATCTTTTACTTGTCTTAATTATTACTTAGAGTACAATTCTACGATCAACTGCTCCTTGATGTTCTCAGGGATTTGTGTACGTTCAGGAATTGCAACGAAAGTACCACGTAATGTATCAGAATTGAATTCCAACCATTCATACACAGCAGAGCTAGATCTTACTGAATCCGTAATAGCTTCAAGTGCTTTTGACTTCTCACGAACTTCAATTACATCTCCAGGACGCATTGAATAGGAAGGAATGTTTACAATACCACCATTAACAGTGATGTGACGGTGAGATACCAATTGACGTGCACCGCTTCTAGTTGGAGAGATCCCCATTCTGTAAACAGTATTGTCTAATCTTCTTTCACACAATTGCAATAGCATTTCACCAGTTACACCGGTTTTTGAAGATGCTTTCTTGTATAAATTACGAAATTGTTTTTCAAGAATCCCGTATGTATATTTTGCTTTTTGTTTCTCCAGTAATTGAACTGAATACTCCGATTGCTTTGATCTTCTGCGTGAATTTCCGTGTTGACCTGGACCGTAGTTCTTTTTCTCTAACGATTTGTCAGCACCGAAGATTGCTTCACCGAATCTACGTGCAATTTTGGTTTTTGGACCTGTATATCTTGCCATTTCTTAGATTTTAAGGGATTAAACTCTTCTGCGTTTTGGAGGTCTACAACCATTGTGTGGTTGTGGAGTAACATCTACAATTTCAGATACCTGAATACCGTTGTTGTGTAACGTACGGATTGCAGATTCACGACCATTACCTGGTCCCTTCACATAAACTTTTACTTTTCTCAAACCTGCTTCATGAGCTACTTTAGCGCAATCTTCAGCAGCTGTTTGAGCAGCATAAGGAGTGTTCTTTTTAGAACCCTTAAATCCTTGCTTACCAGCGGAAGACCATGAAATTACTTGGCCTGCATTGTTGGTAAGAGAGATGATGATGTTGTTGAAAGACGAATGTATATGAGCCTGTCCAACAGCCTCAACCTTTACGTTTCTCTTTTTGTTTGTCTTAGCCATAGCTACCTACTATTTAGTTGCTTTCTTTTTGTTAGCAACAGTTTTTCTTCTACCCTTTCTCGTACGAGAGTTGTTTTTGGTTCTCTGACCTCTTAACGGGAGTCCCGCACGATGGCGTTGACCTCTGTTACACCCAATATCCATCAATCGCTTGATGTTTAGTTGGACTTCAGATCTTAACTCACCCTCGATGGTGTAGTCTGATATGATGGTACGAATTTGATTCAATTCGTCATCATTCCAATCCTTAACCTTTGTGCTGTGATCAACACCGGCTTTACTAAGGATTTCCGCTGATCGTGTGCTTCCTATACCGAAAATATAGGTTAGCCCGATAACTCCTCTTTTGTTTGTAGGTAAATCTACCCCTGCAATTCTTGCCATAGAATGTTTTTTAGATCAAGGTCTAGCCTTGTCTTTGTTTGAACTTAGGGTTCTTTTTGTTAATTACGTAAAGACGTCCTTTTCTGCGCACAATTTGGCAGTCAGCACTTCTTTTTTTGATTGATGCTCTTACTTTCATTTTGGATTTATTTAATATCTGTAAGTAATTCTTCCTTTCGTCAAATCATACGGTGACATCGCTAATTTAACTTTATCGCCTGGTAATAATTTGATATAGTGCATACGCATCTTTCCTGAAATATGAGCTGTTAAAATGTGACCATTTTCCAGTTCAACTCGGAACATTGCATTAGAAAGTGATTCAATAATCACTCCGTCTTGCTCTATAGATGCTTGTTTAGCCATACACTAGTTTTTGTTTTTTAATACTTTATCAATATAATCGAATGACGACAATATTTCTGCTTTTCCTTTTCGAACAACAATTGTGTGTTCAAAATGTGCCGAAGGTTTCAAGTCGGCTGTTTTAATAGTCCAACCATCGTTTAACTGGTTTATCTCTTTAACCCCCATGTTAATCATGGGCTCAATAGCAATCACCAATCCTTCATGCAATTTAACGCCTCTACCTCTTTTACCGTAATTTGGAACTTCTGGACTTTCGTGGAGATTAACTCCAACTCCATGACCAACGAGTTCCCGAACAACTGTAAAACCATTTTTCTCTGCGTGGTTTTGAATTGCATAACCAATATCGCCAATGCGATTACCAGCCACTGCAACTTCTATTCCCTTGTAAAGAGATTCTCGAGTTATTTTCAATAACTCTTTCACATCTTTAGCAACTTCACCTACTTCATAGGTGAAAGCAGAATCACCGAAAAAACCATTTTTCTTAACTCCACAGTCTAAAGATAAAATAGTGCCGGACTCAATAGGGTCATTAGTAGGAATACCATGAACAACTTGTTCATTTGGAGAAACACACAAGGTGTTCGGAAAACCACTATAACCTTTAAAAGCAGGAACACCACCATTATCTCTGATAAACTCTTCAGCTATCTTATCCAGTGCGAGAGTAGAAACTCCAGGTTGAATAAGTTTGGCAACTTCGGCGTGCGTTTTTGCAACAAGTAAAGAACTTTCTTTTATTAATTCTATTTCTTCTTCAGTCTTATAGTAGATCATAATAGAAAAGGGCTATTACATTCCTGATCTACCTGTCAATCTACCAGACTGCATCAAACCATCGTAATGACGATTTAATAAATAGCCTTCAATTTGTTGTAAGGTGTCAAGAACAACTCCAACCATAATCAATAATGAAGTACCTCCAAAGAACTGAGAGAATGATTGGTTTATACCAGCATTCATTGCAAAGGCAGGTAAAATAGCTATAATAGCTAAAAACACAGACCCAGGCAATACAATTCTAGACATCACATTATCTAAAAAACCAGCAGTATCTTTCCCTGGTTTTACCCCTGGAACGAAACCACCATTGCGTTTTAAATCATCTGCCATCTGGTTAGTATTAACCGTTATAGCAGTGTAAAAGTAAGTAAACAATATGATTAAAGTTGCGAACGCAAAATTATACCAAAAACCTGAGAAATCAGAGAAAGTGGCAACAAAACTTTGCACACCCTCAGAGTCTGAAAAACCTGCGAAGGTAATAGGTATAAACATAATTGCTTGCGCAAATATAATTGGCATAACACCAGATGCGTTCACTTTTAAAGGTAAATATTGTCGAGCTGCAGCCATTTGAGCGGTAGCTCCTCGCTTAGCATATTGAATAGGAATACGACGTACACCTTGAACCAATAAAACAGAAGCAAGAATAACAACAAGCATAATTACCAACTCTACTAAAATGATTAAAGGTTTCGCTCTACCAACTTCAAACAAAAATGCTTGAGGAAGACTGGCTATAATTCCAACCATAATTAAAAGGGAGATACCGTTTCCAATACCACTGTCCGTAATTTTCTCTCCTAACCACATAGCGAACATAGTACCTGTAACAAGTATAATGATACTTGACAACCAGAACGAACTACTTGACAACAAGAAAGCTTCAGCTGGAAGCGTTGCTTTTAAGTTGGCAATGTAACCTGGTGCTTGAAAACAAGTAATCAAAACAGTCAAATAACGAGTTATTTGACTGATTTTTGTCCGTCCACTTTCACCGTCCTTTTGCAATTTCTGCAAATAAGGAACAGCCATTGTGGCTAGCTGTATAACAATTGAAGCTGAAATATAAGGCATGATACCTAAAGCCATTATAGAAGCTTGAGAGAAGGCACCACCTGTAAACATATTCAACAATCCTAATAGACCGTCAGATGTTTGGTTTTGCAATGCACCCAATTGTTGAGGATCTATACCTGGAAGAGCAACAAATGAACCTAAACGGTAAATAAGTAAAAAACCTAAAGTAGTTAAAATTCTACCTCTCAATTCTTCAATCTTCCAAATATTCTTTAGTGTATCAATAAAATTCTTCATAAGTATGGTAGCTTATTAAAGGGTTGTAGCATTACCACCAGCAGCCTCTATAGCTGCTACTGCTGTAGCTGTAAATTTATGAGCTGTAATATTTAGTTTAGCGGTTAAAGCGCCTCTACCCATGATTTTAACAAGAACATTTTTTCTAGCTAAACCATTGGCAACTAATACATCAAAATTTACTTCATCTTTGATTTTCTTCGAGTCTACTAAAGCTTGAATAGTATCAAGATTAATCCCCTTGTATTCTACACGGTTAATATTCTTGAATCCAAATTTAGGAACACGACGTTGTAAAGGCATTTGACCACCTTCAAAACCAATCTTTNTAGANTAACCNGAACGAGANTTTTGNCCNTTNTGACCTCNTGTAGCNGTNCCACCNTGNCCAGAACCCTGACCNCGTGCAANNCGNTTTTTANTTTTNACCGANCCNNTAGCTGGTTTNANATTNCTTAAATTCATCTTACGATTCCTTTAANTAGTTCTTACTTAACTTCTTCTACTTCTATCAAGTGCTTTACGGCATTAACCATACCCAATATTTGTGGGGTACCATCGTGCTCTACAACTTGATTGATCTTTTTAAGACCTAGTGCTTCTAAAGTTCTTTTTTGACGCTCAGGTCTGTCGATCTTACTGCGAACTTGTTTGATTCTAATTTTAGCCATCTTTTCCTTATTTTCCGTTAAAGACTTTGCTCATAGAAATCCCTCTTTGAGAAGCTACTGAACGAGCATCTCTCATTTGCAATAATGCATCCATTGTAGCTTTAACTACATTGTGAGGGTTTGATGAGCCTTTAGACTTTGCTAATATATCGTGAATACCTACAGATTCTATTACTGCACGCATTGCACCACCAGCGATCACTCCTGTACCGTGAGATGCAGGACGCATAAATATACGNGATCCACCAAACTTNCCATTCTGTTCGTGAGGGATAGTTGCATTAACAACTGGAATACGGAAAAGATTTTTCTTTGCNNCTTCTGTTGCTTTTGTAATTGCTGAAACAACTTCATGAGCTTTACCCATACCGTGCCCAACAACTCCAGCTTCGTCTCCAACAACCATAATAGCAGAAAAACTAAATGTTCTACCACCCTTGGTTACCTTAGTAACACGCTGAATACCAACTAATCGTTCTTTAAGTTCTAAGCCTACTGGCTTTACTTTTTCCATGTTATAGTACTTACTTGCCATAATTTCTTAGAATTTAAGTCCACCTTCTCTAGCACCGTCTGCTAAAGATTTAATTCTTCCGTGGTATAAGTAACCATTTCTATCGAAAACACATTGAGTGATTCCAGCAGAAACAGCTTTTTCAGCAAGGGCTTTACCAACATTGTTGGCCTGTTCTATTTTCGTCCCTTCAGCTTTCTGTGCTTTATCAGTAGATGAAACAGATAACATAGTTGTACCTGCTAAATCATCGATTAACTGNGCGTAAATCGACTTGTTACTTCTAAAAACTGAAAGTCTNGGAGTCGAGGCTGTACCATTAATGCTCTTGCGAACACGCATTTTGATACGCTTTCTTCTATATTCTTTTGACAATGCCATAGTTTATATTTTTAGCCTGCAGTTTTACCTGCTTTTCTTCTAATTTGTTCACCTACAAACTTAATACCTTTTCCTTTGTAAGGTTCAGGTTTTCTCATGGAGCGTATTTTTGCAGCTACCATACCGATAAGTTGCTTATCGTGTGAAGTTAATTTCACTATAGGGTTTTTACCCTTTTCTGAAACTGTTTCTACTTTAACTTCTGGACAAACCTCTAACAATATGTTATGAGAAAATCCTAAACTAAGTTCAAGTATTTGACCTCTGTTTGATGCACGATATCCCACACCTACAAGCTCAAGCTCTTTTGTATACCCTTTTGAAACTCCTTCAATCATATTAAAAATTAAAGAACGGTACAAACCGTGTTTTGCTCTAACTTCTTTTTGATCGTTTGGTCTTTCAACAGTAACAACAGATTCATCGACTCTTACGGCGATTGGTTCTGTAACCTGCAGAGATAATTCTCCAAGCTTACCCTTAACAACAACTTCATTTGAAGAAGAAATTGTTACAGAGGTATCTGGAAGTATTACGACCGGTTGTTTACCTATTCTAGACATTTCTTACTATTTTCCGTTGGTTAATAAACGTAACATAAAACCTCGCCACCTACATTTAATGTACGTGCTTCTTTATCAGTCATCACTCCCTTAGAAGTTGACACAATAGCTACACCCAATCCGTTTAATACTCTAGGCAATGAAGCCGATGAAGAGTACTTACGAAGACCTGGTTTGGAAGCTCTCTGTAAAGAAGTTATGGCTGGCATTTTTGTAATTGCNTTATATTTTAACGCAATCTTTATGCTACCTTGTGCATTGTTATTTTCGAACTTGAAGTTCAAGATATAACCTTGGTCTTTTAAGATCTTAGTTATTTCTTTTTTTAGATTTGAAGCAGGTACTTCAACGACTCTGTGACCGGCCATTATGGCGTTACGGAGACGAGTTAAGTAATCTGCAATTGGATCTGTATACATAATTTGTAACTTTTATCAGTTTACCAACTAGCTTTTTTAACACCTGGAATTAANCCGAAGTTTGCCATTTCACGGAAAGTAACACGTGANATACCAAACTGACGCATATAACCCTTAGGTCTACCNGTTAGTTTACAACGATTGTGTAAACGAACTGGAGAGGCATCTTTTGGAAGTTTTTGCAAACCTACATAATCACCTGCTGCTTTTAAAGCTGCTCGCTTTTCTGCATATTTTTCTACCAGTTTTTGTCTTTTAAGCTCTCTGGCTTTCATTGATTCTTTTGCCATGGTACTTATTTTTTAAATGGTAAACCAAATTCCTTTAANAACTCAAAAGCTTCTTTATCGGTATCAGCAGATGTTACAAAAGTAATATCCATACCGGTAATTTTACTCACCTGATCAATAAAGATCTCAGGAAAAATAATCTGCTCTTTAATCCCTAAGTTGTAGTTACCACGACCATCAAACCCTTTTGGATTGATCCCATGGAAATCACGAACTGCAGGTAAAGCAGTAGAAACTAAACGATCTAAGAATTCATACATACGCTCACCACGTAATGTAACACGAACACCAACTGGCATTGCTTTTCTTAGTTTAAAGTTTGAGATATCTTTCTTTGACAAGGTAGCTACTGCTTTCTGACCCGTAATACGAGTCATTTCTTCTGATGCTACATCAACCAATTTCTTGTCGGTTGTTGCTTCACCAATACCTTGATTAAGACAGATTTTCTCTAACTTAGGCACTTGCATGATGTTTTTGTAATTCATGCGCTCCGTGAGAGCCGCAACAATCTGGTTGCGATATTTCTCTTGTAGTCTTGGAGTATAAGCCATTATAGAACCTCCCCTGTTTTTTTAGAGTAACGAACCAACTTACCATCTTTGTTCAATTTTCTTCCTATACGGCTAGCTTGACCTTTCGAATCAACAACCATAAGGTTAGAAATGTGAACTGAAGCTTCTTGCTTTAAAATACCACCTTGTGGATTTGCAGCACTGGGCTTAGTATGTTTCGATACCATGTTAATACCCTCAATAAAGGCTCTTCCTTTACCGAGGTCTACAGAAGTTACTTTACCTGATTTACCGTTATCGGCTCCAGCTAGTATCTTTACTGTATCTCCTTTTTTAATGTGTAATTTAGACATCATAAATGGTTTTATAGCACCTCTGGTGCTAGTGAAACTATTTTCATGAACTGCTTGTCACGTANTTCTCGAGCCACTGGCCCAAAAACACGAGTACCTCTCATTTGNCCNGTAGTATCNAACAAAACACAAGCATTATCGTCAAATCTTATATAAGATCCATCTTGACGACGCACTTCTTTTCTTGTTCGAACAACCACAGCAGTAGAAACTTGACCTTTTTTTACTGAACCGGCTGGCATAGCAGACTTTACAGTAACGACAATCTTGTCTCCTAATGAGGCGTATCTTCTGCGAGTACCACCCAATACACGAATACAAAGTACTTCTTTGGCTCCGGTATTGTCGGCTACTTTTAAACGACTTTCCTGTTGTACCATTTTACTTCGCTCTTTCTAGGATTTCTACCACTCTCCAATTCTTTGATTTACTCATAGGACGAGTTTCCATGATGCGCACAGTATCACCTATGTTGCANTCATTTTTCTCATCGTGAGCTACAAATGTTGAAGATTTCTTTACGAACTTCCCGTACATTGCGTGTCTTTCCTTACGTTCTATTGTAACGGTTACAGATTTTTCCATCTTGTTGCTTTTCACAACACCGACACGTTCTTTTCTAAGATTTCTAGTTTCCATCTTTGTTTATGCTTCTAGTTCTCTTTTTCTAACCTCTGTTAGAATACGCGCAACTGTTTTCTTTGTTTCACGGATTATAACCGGATTNTCNAGAGGAGATACTGCATGTGCTAAATTTAATTTAGCTAATGTAGCTCTTACCTCGGATAGTGAACCTAATAAATCCTCAGTTGACATTTCAATAATTACAGCTTGTTTCATCGCTAATAATAGTTTATCGATTAAGCTTCAACGTAGTCTCTACGAACTACGAATTTAGTTGTTATTGGTAGCTTTTGAGCTGCCAAACGAAGCGCTTCTTGTGCAATTTCCATAGAAACACCATCTAATTCAAACATGATGCGTCCAGGTTTAACAACAGCTGCCCAGTATTCGGGTGCACCTTTACCTTTACCCATACGTACTTCCGCAGGCTTTTTGGTAATTGGTTTGTCTGGAAATATACAGATCCACATTTGTCCTTCACGCTTCATGTAACGCGTTGCAGCGATACGAGCAGCTTCAATTTGACGTGATGTGATCCAACATTCTTCCAAAGCTTTAATAGCGAAAGATCCAAAGGCAATTTGATTCCCACGTCCGGCATTNCCTTTCATGCGACCTTTATGCATTTTACGAAATTTCGATCTTTTTGGTTGTAACATCTTTCTTACTTTTTAGTAGAACTAATTACTACTTTCTTTTTTTACGTTGTGANCCACCTCTTGGTCCACGACCTGGCTTCTTAGTCCCTTTAGATAAAGTTTCTATAGGAGTCAAATCACGCTTACCATANAANTCACCCTTGCAAATCCATACTTTTACACCTAAAACACCGTAAGTAGTATGTGATTCAACAAGCGCATAATCAATGTCTGCACGGAACGTATGCAATGGAGTTCTACCATCTTTATACATTTCAGAACGCGCCATTTCAGCACCATTCAATCGACCTGAAACCTGAATCTTGATTCCTTCAGCACCCATTCGCATTGCAGAAGCGATTGCCATCTTTACCGCTCTACGGTAAGAGATACGACCTTCGATTTGACGAGCGATTGACTGACCNACTAATTTNGCATCAGTTTCCGGTCTTTTGATTTCGAAAATGTTCACTTGAACATCTTTTTGAGTCAATTTCTTTAACTCTTCTTTTAAACGATCTACTTCTGAACCACCTTTTCCGATAATAATACCAGGTCTGGCTGTACAAATAGTAATAGTAACGAGCTTAAGGGTACGCTCGATGATCACTTTGGAAACGCTGGCTTTAGCTAAACGAGCATCAACATACTTGCGTATTTTGCTGTCTTCAGCCAATTTATCACCGAAATTTTTTCCGCCATACCATGCCGAATCCCATCCTCTGATGATNCCCAAACGGTTACCTATTGGATTAGTCTTTTGTCCCATATCAGCTTATTCTTTTTCTGATTTACTTCCTACCACGAGTGTTACGTGATTTGAACGTTTTCTTATTCTATGTGCTCTACCTTGAGGTGCTGGACGTAAACGCTTCAGAACTCTTGCNGAGTCTACCTGAATCTCTTTTACAAACAAGCCGCTTTCTTCTAATCGAGCTTCTTCATTCTTNGCTTGCCAGTTGGCAACCGCGGAAAGAAGTAGNTTCTCTAAACGNGAGGAAGCCTCTTTAGTATTGAACTTTAAAATTTGAAGAGCTTTGTTTACCTCAACTCCACGTACCAAATCAGCCACAAGACGCATTTTTCTTGGGGAAGTAGGGCAATTATTGAGCTTAGCAAAAGCAACGTTTGCACGAGCTTCTTTCATCGCTACTGCCGTATTATGTTTTCTTTTTCCCATGATTAAGGCTAATAATGTTATCTTCTTCCTTTATCTTTCTTACCACCGTGACCTCTGTAAGTACGTGTAAGAGAAAACTCTCCTAACTTGTGCCCTACCATGTTCTCGGTAACAAAAACAGGAATAAACTGACGACCATTGTGTACTGCTATTGTTTGACCAACAAAATCAGGCGTAATCATCGAGGCTCTAGACCAAGTTTTGATTACCGATTTTTTGCTAGCCTCAACATTTGCTAAAACTTTCTTTTCTAGCTTGAAGTGTACGAAAGGTCCTTTCTTTAGTGAACGCGCCATAACTTTTTATTTCTTTCTTCGTTCAACAATATACTTATTGGTAGCCTTTTTCTTCGAACGAGTTTTATAACCCTTCGCAGGAATACCATTTCTAGAACGTGGGTGTCCTCCAGAAGATTTACCTTCTCCACCACCCATTGGGTGATCAACCGGGTTCATAGCCACACCTCTAGTTCTTGGACGACGTCCAAGCCATCTAGAACGGCCAGCTTTACCAGATCGTTCGAGTCCTCTCTCACTGTTAGTAACAACACCTATTGTTGCCAAACAAGTAACTAGTACCATTCTTGTTTCTCCCGAAGGAAGACGTAAAATAGCATACTTACCCTCTCTTGCGACTAATTGTGCATATGCACCTGCGCTACGAGCCATAACGGCACCTTGTCCCGGACGAAGTTCAATGTTGTGTACGATTGTACCTAAAGGGATGTCACTTAAAAAAAGTGCATTACCTACTTCAGGACCTGCATCCTTACCGGATACAATTGAATCGCCAACATTTAGACCATTCGGAGCAATGATATACCGTTTTTCACCATCTGCGTAAACTACCAGAGCAATACGAGCCGTACGGTTTGGATCGTATTCTATTGTAGTCACTTTTGCGTTCATACCAAACTTCTCTCTTTTGAAGTCAATGATACGGTATCGCTTTTTGTGACCACCACCGATGTAACGCATTGTCATACGTCCAGAGTTATTTCTACCTCCTGAACGTTTCATCGGCGCAAGCAAAGACTTTTCCGGTGTTGCTGTCGTAATACCGTCGAAGGTATTGACCACCTTATGTCTTTGACCTGGCGTTGTTGGTCTTAATTTTCTAACTGCCATAACTTATTTAAATATTGCTATAAAAATCAATACTCTCTCCATCAGCTACATCAACTATAGCTTTCTTGTAAGAAGAAGTTCTACCACTAATAACGCCACCTTTCGTGTTACGAGACTTAGCTTTACCAGGGTAAATCATTGTTCTTACTTTCTCTACAGACACGCCGTACATTTTCTCTACAGCGTCCTTGATTTCAAGCTTATTAGCTCTTCTATCAACAACAAAACCAAAGCGATTATTCTTTTCGCTTGCTTCTGTCATCTTTTCGGTTATTACCGGTTTTATAAGAATGTTCATCGTCTGTTTAGCTTAAAATGTTCTCAATCTTCTCTACAGCACCTTCCGTTAATAAAACAGTACCAGAGTTAAGTATTTTGTAAGTACTTAATTCAGAGGCTGTTATAACTTGTGTGTATTGTAAATTTCGCGAGGACAAATATACATTTTTATTTGAATCTCCAAGCACTAACAGGGTTTTTCTCGTATTTAAACCTAAATTAGAAATCATATCTGAATAAGCTGAAGTTTTGGGAGCGTCAAAGTTGACATTTTCCATAACGACAATAGCGTTCTCTTTTGCCTTAATACTGAAGGCAGATTTACGTGCTAATGACTTTAACTTCTTATTCAGTTTGAATGAATAATTTCTAGGACGAGGTCCAAATACGCGACCACCACCACGAAACACAGGAGATTTAATACTCCCTGCACGTGCAGTACCCGTACCTTTTTGCTTTTTAATTTTTCTTGTACTACCTGTAATCTCAGCACGTTCTTTAGATTTATGAGTACCTTGGCGTTGGTTAGCCAAGTATTGCTTCACATCTAAATAAACTGCATGATCATTAGGCTCGATCGCGTAGATCGCATCGGTTAAAGATACTTTTCTACCAGTATCTTTTCCCTTAATGTCTAAAACTACTGCTTCCATTATTTCTCGATCGTTAAGAGTGAGTTTTTAGGTCCTGGTACAGAACCCTTAACAACTAATAGGTTTTTATCCTTGATCACTTTTAAGACCTCTAGATTGGCTACAGTTACCTGATCACCTCCCATGCGTCCTGCCATGCGCATTCCTTTGAATACACGTGCAGGATATGAAGCCGCACCAATAGAACCCGGAGCACGTAAACGGTTATGCTGACCGTGCGTAGCATCACCTACACCACGGAAATTATAACGTTTTACAACCCCTTGAAAACCTTTACCCTTTGAAACGCCAGTTACGTCAACATATTCACCTTCAGTGAAAAGCTCCACATCAACTACATCTCCTAAATTTAATTCTGATTCGAAACCTTCGAATTCTTGAACTTTAACTTTAGGGGTAGTTTTTGCTTTGGCAAAATGACCTGTAAGTGCTTTACCGGCATTTTTTGCTTTCTTCTCACCATAACCCAGCTGAATAGCCTCGTAACCATCTGTTTCGAGGGTTCTAACCTGTGTCACAACACAAGGACCAACTTCTAGAACGGTACAAGGAATATTCTTTCCTTGCTCGTTAAAGATGCTCGTCATTCCTACTTTTTTTCCAATTAAACCTGGCATTTTTGTTTATTTAATGGATGACTAATTAAACTTTAATCTCTACTTCAACACCGCTTGGCAACTCTAATCTCATTAAAGCATCAACTGTTTTTGATGAGGAGCTGTAGATGTCAAGTAAACGCTTGTAAGAGCTCAATTCGAACTGCTCACGAGCCTTCTTGTTCACGTGAGGTGAACGAAGTACTGTATAAATTCTTTTGTGTGTTGGTAATGGAATTGGTCCATTTACAACAGCACCTGTAGTCTTAACAGTTTTCACGATTTTCTCAGCAGACTTGTCTACTAAGTTGTGGTCGTAAGACTTTAGTTTGATTCTAATCTTTTGACTCATTGTATATGGATTAAGATTTACCGTTAACTTTAGTGATCACAGCTTCTGCAATGTTTCTTGGACAGTCATCGTAGTGCGAAAACTCCATAGTTGAAGTCGCTCTACCTGACGTTACTGTACGTAGTGTTGTTACGTAACCAAACATTTCAGAAAGTGGAACAGTGGCTTTAATTACTTGCGCACCATTACGAGAGTCCATACCAGCTACTTGACCTCTTCTACG
The DNA here is from genome assembly GCA_002685115.1 of Flavobacteriales bacterium. Lineage (GTDB taxonomy): Bacteria > Bacteroidota > Bacteroidia > Flavobacteriales > UBA7430 > UBA6772. The sequence goes on from NYWQ01000017.1 coordinate 43,695, forward strand.
ATTCAAGTCAGCTACTACATCACCCATATTCGCTTCAGGTGTAACCACCTCAAGCTTCATAATAGGCTCTAATAATGTGGGTGTCGCTTTCTTACAAGCATCTTTGTATCCAAGTTTAGCTGCCAATTCAAAAGACAAAGCATCTGAATCTACTGCGTGGAATGATCCATCAAAAAGAGTTACTTGTAAACTATCCATTGGATAACCAGCCAAAGGACCGTTAACCATTGCTTGCTCAAATCCTTTTTGAACCGAAGGAATAAATTCTCTCGGTACAGAACCACCTTTAATTTTGTCTACGAACACCAATCCTTCTTTAACTTCTTCTCCTTCTGGAACCTCTACAGGGCCAATAGAAAATTGTATGTCGGCAAATTTACCTTTACCACCGGATTGTTTTTTATACGTCTGTCTATGATCTATCGTTGCACGGATCGCCTCTTTGTATTGAACTTGAGGTTCACCTTGGTTACACTCTACCTTAAATTCTCGCTTCATACGATCAATAAGAATGTCTAAGTGCAATTCACCCATACCTGAAATTACAGTTTGACCTGTATCTTGGTTAGTTGCAACACGGAATGTTGGATCTTCTTCAGATAATTTACCTAAAGCTAAACCCATTTTATCCATATCAGCCTTTGTTTTCGGCTCTACTGCAATACCAATTACCGGCTCAGGGAAAGACATCGATTCAAGAACAATTGGGTTCTTTTCTGAGTGAAGTGTATCTCCAGTACGGATGTCTTTAAATCCAACACCTGCACCAATATCACCTGCACCAATATTATCAATAGCATTTTGCTTATTCGAATGCATCTGGAAGATACGAGAAATACGTTCTTTCTTACCAGTTCTTGAGTTCCAAATGTAAGAACCTGCATCTAAATTACCAGAATAAACTCTAAAGAAACACAAACGACCAACAAATGGATCCGTAGCGATTTTAAAAGCTAAGGCCGCAAATGGCTCATCAACATTTGGTTTACGTTCTTCTTGGGCTTCAGTATCAGGATTAGTACCAATGATAGACTCAACATCCATAGGAGATGGTAAAAATTCCATTACAGCATCTAATACTGCTTGCACTCCTTTGTTCTTGAATGCAGACCCACAGAACATTGGTGTAATCTTCATGTCGTGAACTGCTGCCTTAATAGCAGATTCCAATTCAGCTTCTGTAATTGAATCTGGATCTTCAAAGAATTTCTCCATTAAGTTGTCGTCGTATTCGGCAACAGACTCAACTAATTTTTCTCTCCATTCAGCAACAACATCAACAAGATCCTCTGGAATAGGGATTTCGTTGTAAGTCATACCTTGATCGTTGTTCTCCCAAGTTATTGCTTTGTTTGAAATAAGGTCAACTACACCACGGAAGGTCTCTTCTGCACCAATCGGTACTTGAAGAGGCACTGGATGCGCACCTAGTCGTTCCTTAACCTGGGCTACCACGTTAAAGAAATCAGCACCCGCACGATCCATTTTATTAACGAACCCAATACGAGGCACGCTGTATTTATCGGCTTGACGCCATACTGTTTCAGATTGAGGTTCTACCCCACCTACTGCACAAAATAATGCAACAGCACCATCTAATACACGTAATGATCGCTCTACCTCTACGGTAAAGTCAACGTGACCCGGAGTATCGATAATATTCATCTGATACCCATTGTCGCGGTAATTCCAGAAACAAGTTGTTGCAGCAGAGGTAATAGTAATACCACGTTCTTGCTCTTGCTCCATCCAGTCCATAGTCGCTGCACCATCGTGAACCTCACCAATTTTGTGAGAGACACCTGTATAGTACAAAATACGCTCGGTAGTTGTTGTTTTACCTGCATCGATATGCGCCATGATACCGATATTACGCGTAAATTTTAGATCTCTTTTAGCCATCTTCTTNTNTNTTAATGATTAAAATCTAAAGTGAGAGAANGCCTTNTTTGCTTCCGCCATACGGTGCACGTCAGTTCTCTTCTTTACAGTAGCTCCCTCTTCACGAGAGGCTGCTATTACTTCATTGGCCAATCTAAGCGCCATGGTNTTTTCGTTACGCTTNCGCGTAAATGAAATTAACCATTTCATGCCTAAAGACAACTTCCTGTCTGGACGAATCTGCATTGGNATTTGGAAAGTTGCACCACCNACTCTTCTACTACGTACTTCTACATGTGGNGTTNCATTTACTANTGCTTTCTTAAAAATCTCTAATGCATTCTCTTCGTCACCGCTCTTCTCTTCTATGATGTCAATTGCATCATAAAAGATTCGAAACGCAGTACTCTTCTTACCGTCTAACATCAAATTATTAACGAAACGTGTTACAAGCGTATCGTTAAACCTTGGATCCGGTAGTAAGACTCTTTTTTTAGCTTTTGCTTTTCTCATTTTGCTTTTTTCTTCAGATAAATCTGATTACTTTTTAGGTTTTTTAGCTCCGTACTTAGAACGTCTTTGAGTACGTCCATCAACACCAGCTGTGTCCAAAGCTCCACGAACGATATGGTAACGCACACCAGGAAGATCTTTAACTCTTCCTCCACGTACCAAAACTATCGAGTGCTCTTGCAAGTTGTGTCCTTCACCCGGTATGTATGCATTCACTTCGTTTCCGTTTGTCAATCTTACCCTTGCAACTTTTCGCATTGCAGAGTTAGGTTTTTTTGGAGTCGTAGTGTATACACGAGTACAAACACCTCTTCTTTGAGGACAAGCATCTAGTGCGGCCGATTTACTTTTTTTAGTAAACTTTTCACGACCTTTTCGTACCAACTGCTGAATAGTAGGCATAATGCTGTTTTCGTTTATGATTCATTTATATACAAATCCCTAATTTTTAGGGATTGCAAATGTATAACTTTTCCACAATCTTACAAACAGGTATTCTCTTTTATTTATCGAATCCGTTTCTTTTAAGTNTTTTAGTAGCTTAAGGGGCAAATATTCGTATAGTTTATGAATGTATTACACATGTTAAGATGGTAAGATTTCAAATCGCGAACTTCTGAAGAGTCGAATCAAGTAGATTTTTGGCAAATGATTTTTTTTATGAACAGACTGCAAAACCCTAGAATAAAAATTAACTTTGAAATCTAAATTTANATAATAGACTACCCCAAAATAAGTGCAAANAAAATGAGTGATTATTTAGCCCACTTAAACCCATCACAACGCAAAGCTGTTAAACAAACAGAGGGACCTTTAATGGTTATTGCCGGAGCAGGATCAGGAAAAACTAGGGTTTTAACCTACCGTATAGCTCACTTGCTAAACAAAGGCGTTGATTCTTTTAATATACTATCCCTAACCTTTACAAACAAGGCTGCTAGGGAAATGAAAGAACGAATTGAAAAAATAATAGGACCCGAGGCTAAAAATATATGGATGGGTACCTTTCATTCCGTCTTTGCCAAAATTTTGCGATTTGAAGCTGATAAAATTGGGTATCCTTCGAATTTTACTATTTATGATTCGGATGATTCTAAAGCATTGCTTCGAAGAATCATTAAAGAAATGAGTCTAGACACAGATATTTACAAAGTTAATATTGTACAATCTAGAATATCGTCGTTTAAAAACAACTTGATTACCGTTAAAGCATACAACAACAATGTTGAACTAAAAACGCAAGACGATACTGCACATCGGCCACAAATGGGCGTTGTTTACGAAAAATATGTGACAGAATGTTTTAAGTCTGGCGCTATGGATTTTGACGATTTACTTTTAAAAACCAATGAGCTGATTTTTCGATTCCCGGAGGTACTCCTCAAATACCAAAGTAGGTTTAAGTATATATTAGTAGATGAGTACCAAGACACCAACCACTCTCAATACTTAATTGTTAAGGCATTGGCATCTAAATTTGAAAATCTTTGTGTTGTAGGAGATGATGCACAAAGTATATATGCTTTTCGTGGCGCAAACATTAGAAACATTCTCAACTTTAAAAAAGACTACAATGATTCTAAGATCATAAAGTTAGAACAGAATTATCGTTCGACACAAAACATTGTGAAGGCAGCCAATAGCATTATAAGTAAAAACACAGAACAGCTTGAGAAAAAAGTATGGACTGCAAATGATGAAGGAGATAAAATAAAAGTTAATAGAGCGATGTCTGATAATGACGAAGCTAATGAAGTGGGCTCAAATATTCAAGAGACTAAGAATCGTGACCAAGCATTGAATGAACATTTTGCTATTTTATATCGAACAAATGCTCAATCCAGAAGCATGGAAGAGGCGCTCAGAAAAAGAAGTATTCCATATAGAATATACGGAGGGCTTTCTTTTTACCAAAGAAGAGAAGTAAAAGATATGTTGGCATATCTTAGAATGGCAACAAATGAAAAAGACGAAGAGGCACTCCGGAGAATAATAAACTATCCAAAAAGAGGTATTGGAAACACTTCTATAGATCGAATTACATTGCGTGCAAAAGAACAAAACAAAACACTTTGGCAAGTAGTTGCAAACATAGCAAATGAAACTACAGGTATTAATGCAGGGAGCGTGACAAAAATTGATCATTTTGGTGTTTTGATAAAGGGATTTCAAGCAATTGCAAATGAACAAGACGCTTTTGAAGTTGCAACTTATATTGCTAAACAATCTGGCTTATTTCGAGAACTTCAATCTGACAAAACACCAGAAGGCATTAGTAAGTACGAAAACCTTCAAGAACTCCTTAACGGTATAAAAGATTTTGTAGAACAAGAAAACCAAAAACCAGAAGAAGAACGCAACACCAGCTTAAGTTTTTATTTGGAAGATATTGCACTGTTAACAGACAACGACAAACAAGATGAAGATGACGGAGATCATGTATCATTGATGACGATTCATCAATCTAAAGGTTTGGAATACCCTTATGTTTATATTGTTGGCCTGGAGGAAAACCTATTTCCGTCTCAAATGGCCATGAGTTCGAGAGTAGATCTAGAGGAAGAGAGACGCCTGTTTTACGTGGCTCTTACAAGGGCTGAAAAAAGAGCTACGCTAAGCTACGCCTTAAGTCGTTATAGATGGGGTAATCTAATAGACTGCGAACCAAGTAGGTTTATAGATGAAATAGATGAACAGTATTTGGACGTGAATTTCCTTAACATAAAAACAACTAGAGGTTCCGAAACATCCTTTTCAAAATCTAATTACAAAACAAATGTTCCATCTAGATTTAACCAATCAGCTNAAAAAAAGGAGAAAACACNGATAAAACANGTATTTATTCCAAAAAATCTTAAAAAACTNAACCCCAATCTACAAGCAAGAAACTATAAAGAACAAACCTATTCAACTGGAATGAAAGTTGAGCATGAACGATTTGGCACAGGCATTATTTGCAATCTTGAAGGTGNAGGAGCCAATAAAAAAATTAGTATTAACTTTACGGAAGTTGGAGAAAAAACACTCCTTGCAAAATTCGCAAAACTGACTATACTCTCTTAAACAAATTGAATGGAATACAATACAAGTTTACCACATTTAATAATTCCCGAATACGGAAGAAATGTACAGAAAATGGTCAAATCGATTATTAAAATCGAAGACCGAGAAAAAAGAAATCATCAAGCAAAAGCAATTATTGAAGTCATGGGGAATCTCAACCCACATCTTCGAGATGTAACCGATTTCAAACACAAACTGTGGGATCATTTATTTATAATGTCAGAATTTGAGCTTGACGTAGACTCACCNTATGGAAAACCCTCAAAAGAATCTTTCGAAGAAAANCCNGAAAAAGTAACCTACTCTNCCAANAATATTAAATTTCGTCATTACGGTAAAATCTTACTTGAAATNATAGAACATGTAGTCGACTTAGAAGACTCTGAGCACAAAGATATTATGGTTTTCTGTATCGCTAATCATATGAAAAGATCTTATCTAACCTGGAACAAATCTACAGTTGAAGATTCAGTTATACTGAAACATCTTGATCAATTATCGGGTTCTAAATTAAAGATGAAAGATTCCTTTAAACTGAATGCATTCATCAATATAAAGCCCCAAGTAAAGCCTCAAAAAAAACAAAACAATAGAGGAAAATCTCAACACAATAAACGAAAATAAACCTAATGGCTTCATTCAAAATAAAAGGTGGAAAAAAGTTATCTGGGCAAATCACTCCTCAAGGAGCTAAAAACGAAGCCCTACAGATTTTAAGTGCTGTACTATTATCTGCACAAAAAATCACTGTAAATAACATTCCAAATATTGTTGATGTAAATAAATTAATAGAAATTCTTGGCGACCTNGGAGTGAAAATTGAAAACCTTGGAAAAGGCACCTTCACTTTCCAAGCAGATGAAATTAACTTAGAGCACCTTTACAGTGANGATTTTAGAATTAAAGGAGGTCGATTAAGAGGCTCAATTATGATTGTAGGTCCTTTATTAGCTCGATTTGGTAAAGCAGCAATACCAAGACCTGGTGGAGATAAAATCGGAAGAAGAAGATTGGACACGCACTTTATAGGTTTTGAAAAACTTGGAGCAACATTTAACTACGATGATAAAAATGGTTTTTTTGAAATAAAAGCCAAACAGCTCAATGGAGCGTACATGCTTTTAGAAGAAGCCTCGGTTACAGGTACAGCAAACATAGTTATGGCTGCTTGTTTAGCCAAGGGGAAAACAACCATTTACAATGCCGCTTGCGAACCTTACCTTCAACAGCTATGCAAAATGATTAACCGCATGGGTGGAAACATATCAGGTATTGGCTCGAACCTACTCGTTATTAATGGTGTAGAAACCCTTAACGGCTGTGAGCACAGTGTTCTTCCTGACATGATTGAAATTGGCTCGTGGATTGGATTAGCTGCCATGACGCAGTCAGAATTGACAATTAAAGACGTTGCTTATGATGAACTTGGAGTAATTCCGAGCACTTTTAAGAAGTTAGGAATTAAATTAGAACGAAAAGGTGAAGATATTTTTGTTCCAGCTCAAGATCACTACGAAATAGAAAGCTTTATAGATGGCTCTATCATGAACATTTCTGACGCACCTTGGCCTGGTTTTACTCCCGATCTTTTGAGTATAGTGTTGGTTGTTGCAACCCAAGCAAGGGGAAGCGTTTTGATTCATCAAAAGATGTTTGAAAGCCGATTGTTCTTTGTGGATAAGCTTATTGATATGGGTGCAAAAATCATCTTATGTGACCCGCA
>NYWQ01000018.1 GCA_002685115.1 Flavobacteriales bacterium
TAAATTCGCCTTTAAAACCGGCATCTTTCAGTTGTCCTGCCCAACCAAAACCTAAAGTGTAGTCTTTAAAATACTTTGCCAAAATGAATTGAAAATCATAACTTTTCAAGTTAAATTTATACAGTCCTGCTTGTACATCATTGTTAAATGCTATTTCAACAGCGTTATTTCTTCTAAAGTATTGCACTCTAATTGCATCTGTACCAGGATTTTCGATGTAATCAAAATTTAAGAAATTAATTTGATTGAAGAGGTCATGAGAATTCCAATAATTTTGGATGCCCCAATTGATGCGTTGCCTTCCAATTCGCACATTTATAGTTCCTTTTTCCCATTGCGCATAAAGTCGGTCAACTTGATGATGTAAGCCACTATTTTTAGTGTTTATAGAGATGAGGTCTAAGAAATCGAGCTCCAATTGTTCTTTAAAATTGTAGAGGTTTTCTTGCCAGGCATATCCTGTAAACAGTCGATTGCGCAGACTCGTATGTAGAGCAAAATTATTGCCATGATAAAGGTGTGTATTCCAACGAAAATGAAATTGTTGATCGTTCCAATTATTAGGGAATTGTAATATAGAAGATAGCTCTGGGTTGAAAAATGTAAAATTATTTAAATTGCTAAAATAAGCGTCTTGTTCAAAGCTAGTTTGTGCTTGAGCCGCTGCGATAAAACCAAATGCTAAAATTAATTTTTTAAGCTCTTTCATCGCTTATAATTTTTCCATCTTCAATGGTTATAATTCTTTTTGCTCTGTCTATTACTCTTTGGTCATGCGTAGAGAATAAAAAAGTTACGTTTTCTTTTTCGTTCATTTCTGCCATTATATTCAGCAGGTTTGTGGTTGAGCTGCTGTCTAAGTTAGCGGTAGGTTCATCGGCTAAAATAAAACTTGGTTTAGAGGCTAAAGCTCTTGCCACGGCAACTCTTTGTTGTTGTCCACCAGACAATTGATTGGGTCTAACATCAAATTTGTCTTCTAAGCCCACCTCTTTGAGTAAGGCTTCACTTCTAAGTTGTCTTTCTTTTTCTGAAACGCCTTGAAGCAGCATAATAAACGCTACATTTTCTTTTGCTGTAAGAACCGGTATTAAATTGTAGGCTTGAAATACAAAACCTATGTTTTGCAGTCTAAAGTCAATGAGTTCATTTTCGCTTAAAGAGCTAATATTTGTCCCGGAAATTTCTACACTTCCTTGAGTAATGTTGTCTAAACCACCAATCATATTGAGTAAGGTTGTTTTACCAGATCCTGATGGGCCAACAATCGCCGTAAATTCTCCTTGTTTAATGCTAATATCAACATTGTTTACAGCCATAACCTTCAAGCCGTTATCGCTGTAAATTTTAGTGAGTTGATTGGTTTTTATNATTTCCATATNAGATGGTTCTAATTGCTTCGGTTGGCTTTAGCATTAAAGCTTTTCGAGACGGGTAAATGGCTGCTATTAAAGTAAATAGAAATACCATTACGGTTATAAATAGGTAAAAATAAGATTCAATTTGTGGGTAAATAACTGAGCCCAAACCAACATTTTCCAGCCCTTTAGAAATAAAGGCTAAGTTAATGCCCGTTTCGGATGTTATTTTAATGGTTATTGCACCAAGTACTAAACCTGTTGGTGCACCAATTAAAGAGAGGAATAACGTTTCAATAAGTATTAACAAGAATATTTTTGAACGATTCATGCCAATAGCCATAAGCATACCTAGCTCTTTTCGTCGTTCAAAAACAGCCATAAGCATCGTGTTTATGATTCCAAAAATTAGGGCTAACATGATGATGATCATGATAAGAAACAGCCACGATTCCATTATTTTATCGGCGTACGCCAATTCTGGAGCAATGCTTTTCCAGTCTTTCACCTCGTACTCTGGTAAGTTTGTTTTAAGACTATTGTAGGTTGAGTCTACTTGATCTATGGAATTGCAAAGCAATGCAACTTGATGGAAGTTTTCAGACTTTAACAGTCTGTGTAGGTCTTTATTTTCAATAAATACAGTTCCTTGGTCGTATTTAGAGTACTGTGTTTTGTAGATGCCACAAACTCTAAAAGCACCAGAAATAATAGTGTTTTCGGTGTCTTGAAAAGTGAGTACTACTTTTGATTGTAATTTTACTTTAAGTTTCTCAGCCAGAGCTTCACCAATAAGGATTGGNTTTCGTCTTTTACTTTCAAAATAAGTACCTTTTACAAGTCCTGAATAGATGCTAGTTAGTTCTTTTTCTTGATTTTTGTTTACCCCAATAATTCGAACGCCATTACTTTTAATCGGAGAACTCACCATGCCGTTAAGCAAGGTTCTAAATGCATAGGATTCAATAGATTTATCGCTTTCAAGAACGGAGTTTAATTGATCAGGCTCTCCCAAATAAAATTTACTATCGTACTCTTTTTGGTATTCTGGATGGTGAATTTGAATGTGGGAGATCGCATTTTTAATGCTGCTTTCGGTTCGTTGTTTATTTAATCCATAGCTAAACGCAACTACAAATATACCTGCCCATATTCCCATAACAATAGAGCCAATCACAATAAGAGATCTCATTGGAGTTCTCCATATATTTCTCCAAGCTATTTTTAGTATTGTTCTCATTAGGCTCGCATGGCTTTAATAGGTTGTAAAAGAAGTATTTTCCAGATAGGATAAGCGGTGCAAACGAGTACTATAACCATTACAATACCAGCATGATTAAAGGCAATATCTAGTTGTGTTGAGGCCTGAATTACAGGTTCAAAACCATATTTCTCTATAGATTCTGCGGCTTTTCCACCCAGTCGGATAGGATTAATTTTAAAGTAATACCTAACCGGACTTACCACAATAATACCTAATATGCTCGCAATAAGTCCCATCATCAAACTTTCTAGAACCATGGTAAAAATTAGTTTTCCTTTGCGCATTCCTATGGAAACAAGAATCCCAAATTCATACATTCGTTCGGTAGTCATCATTAATAAAGTACCTAGTATCCCAAAAGAAATAATCATGTATAATATGCCCAATATAACAATTCCACCTGCGCTGTCTGCTTGAATAGTCTGAACCAATTCGGGTAGTAATGTTTTCCAATTTAGGAGTTCATAGGTTTCTGTATTTAGTTTTGAGCCTAGTTGCTTTTCAAGTTTATTTAAGTAAGAAGGTTTGTCAATTTGGAGCACTAAGGAAGTAAGTCTTTCTGGAGCTGCAAAAAGATCTTGTGCAGCCAGTATTGGCATTAAAACCAAGCGTTCGTTTAGCAATGGCATCGGAAATTTTACCACTCCTCTTACAGGATAAATTCCGTTTGCACTAGCTCCGTGGTAGCCTTGTCCTAAAAAAATTAAGCTGTCGCCAATGTCTAAATTATAGAAGCTCGCTAGGCCTTCGCTAATTAAAATGGAATTGCTGGTGTCTGATGGGAATTCGCCATTGATTAGCTTGGGCTTTAAATCCATTAAAGCATCTTCTTTTAGGATGTTAACGCCCATAATAATAGCTCCTTTAGAGAGGTTGTCGTGTGCTGTTAATGCAAAGCTTTCGAGTCTTTCATTTGCCTCAGTTACGTAGTCATTATTGTTTAGTAACTCTAATGTTTGTTGGTCGGGTACAAAGCTGTTGTCTATACTTTGCTCGTCCCAGTATCCCTTTTGATGTATTTGAAGATAGCCTGTATACATACCCACCATACTTCCAATCATTTTATTGTATACGCCAATTTGAAATGAGCGTGCGAAAGTGGCAAAAAAAACGGCACAAAAGATGGAGGAAATCGTGATGATGCTTCGGCGCTTATTTCGCCAAATATTTCGCCAAGCCATTTTAAATAGCATCTTCATTAGCGCAGTCTTTTCATGTTTTGTTTGGTAAAAAAGCTTTCCTCTATCTCGATGTCAAATTCAATTGATTTGTAATGCAGTGTAGTTTTGTTTCCTTCTTCTTCAATTGGCGTCATAACCATGGTAGCCGGTAGTAATTTGTCTCCAAAATATGTAAGATCAGAGGCTTCCATTTTAGTAATTAAGTAACCGTCTTCATCGTAAAAATCAGAACCCATTTGTAAGTACTCTTTTTTGTCAATAAACGTTTTAATCATACCCCAAACTACTGCCGCTTCTGGTTTTGGTGTCAATTCAATTGTATAGCAAACTCGATCTAGAATAGTTGTATCGCCAACAATTAGATGCGTGTAATCATTCAATATAGAAGATTCCTTTACTAAGTCGTCGTTGGTTAAATCCGAGCCCATCCAGGATTGCATCATCATAGAAGGGGGTAGTTTAATGACTTTCTCGATTTTTGGCTGCCAATTCCATATTTCTTTGTCTCTTTTTAAGAAAACACTCCCCTTGTCTCTTGATGGTGCTTGAATGAGAATAAAAGAATATTCCGAACCCAAAGCCCAGGCCTTTATTTCCATTGTTCTAGTCCACTTGGGTCTTTGAATTTCTATGGTCATTTCTGCTCTGTTACTAATGCCTCGAATATGATCGTCAGCACTTTTGATGATGTCATAAGCACTTTGTGCTGGGCTGGATCCAAATATGATAAGTAGGATGTATAGAAGTTTTTTCATGCTAGTATTTGATGCCAATTTTGTTGTAGATAAAAGAAATGAGCCATGCCGGTCCAATCAATAGGAACTTTATATCGTCTATAAAGGAGGGTTTAGCTCCCTCTATTTTATGTCCAATAAATTGTCCAATCCAGGCAACGATAAAAATGCTAATTGAAATTTCAAACGTATAATTTGTGTGGTTTAGCCAAAAAATTCCTTGGAAACAAAGTAGGGTGAACGCCAAAATTCCGAGGGCCATTGGAATGGATAAACGAACGTAGAACAGCATTGCGAAAAAGCTAAAAATAAATGCAAAATTAGCTATCGCTGTGGGAACGTATTGGTTTAAAATTGGAATTTCTATCAAAGAAAAAAGTGCTAAAATAGAGAAGAAAATAGGCGGTACGCATAGCCAATGGAATAATTTATTGGTTTTGTTTTGATGACTCTCACCGTATTGGTCTAACCACGTTTGAAGGGGTTTCATAGTCTAGCTTTTAAATAGTATTAAAATAAAATCCCATCATTAAGATGGGATTTTTAGGTTAGGATACTCTAAAGTCGAATTTGAATTCGCTTAAATCCTCATTTGCTTTAATGATTTTCTTCTTAAGAGATGTTTTGTATTCAATTACTTTTTTCATAACCTCTTGATTGCCAGCGCCAATTATTTGAGCTGCAAGAATGGCTGCGTTGTGCGAAGCATCTAAACCAACCGTAGCAACAGGAATGCCGGGAGGCATTTGTAAAATGGATAAAATAGAATCCCAACCGTCAATAGATATAGACGATCTACACGGTACTCCAATAATAGGTAAGGGCGTAAAAGCAGCCATTACACCTGGTAAATGCGCTGCACCACCGGCACCTGCAATAATTACCTTAATCCCATTTTCGTAGGCTTTAGAAGCATAGGCCTCTACTTTTTCTGGTGTTCTGTGTGCTGATAAAGCATTTACCTCAAAAGGAATTTCCATGTCGTTAAGAAATTTTGCCGCCTTTTGCATTACGGGCCAGTCGGAAGTGCTGCCCATAATTATACTTACTAGTGGTTTCATAGTGATTTTATTTTTTTACAAATTTAAGGTATTGTCTGCAGTTTTGAAAGTAGTTTTAAGGGCTTTTTAACTTAATATTTCGGCCTCTACAGCTCTGTTTAAAAAGTGGTTAAAGTACTGTTGAGTTTCAAAGGATTTGAGGATCAGTTCCACTGAATTTTCTTTAAGCCAAAGTTCATTGTCTATTTTTTTACGCACGGTAAAATGTTTGTTTTTGAGTAAATCGATGTCTTTAAAATCTTTTGGAAAGCCTTTAGGCGCCATTTTTAATTTTGCCCCCTCCAATACCGAGTATTCATTTTTCAATTCCTTTTTAGTAAGTATCTTTTTATAGGCATCTGTATGTTCAAAAATTTGGTTTCGAATATTTTTTAAAACAGTTGGGCTTGGTTGGTAAATACCTCCTCCAATAAAAGAATTGTCGGGTTCAAAGTGAATGTAATAACCGGCGTAAGGACTTTTGCGTCCTCCTTTACTTATGTATGCTCCGAAGCTGTTTTTATAAGGCTCTTTATTTTTTGAGAATCGTACATCTCTGTAAATTCTAAAAACACATTCTTTGGCACAATTTACATCAATACTGTGGTCTTGTTTTTTTAACAAGGGAATGAGTCTTTCAATGTATGTGTCAAATTCTTTTTTGGCAGCTAAATAGCGGTCTTTATTTTCATTAAACCAGGGTCGGTTGTTGTTAAATTTGAGATCAATTAAGAATTGAAATGTTTTTTGTAATGCCATACTGTTTTTTTCTCTTGTACTAAGATATGTAATAGGTTTCGCTTATTTTGTTTGCTTCAACTTTAGTTCATGTAAAATACAAAGAGTACTATTGTAGCATGAAAAAAATAGTTTCTATTATCGGTGGAGGTCCTGCGGCACTTATGTGTGCAGCTTTTTTAGACCCCGATAAGTTTGAGGTAACTATTTACGAGAAAAATAAAACGCTAGGGAGGAAGTTCTTAGTAGCCGGCAAGGGGGGCTTTAATTTAAGCCACTCGGAATCGGTTATAAATATGATTACGCGCTACACTCCAGCATTGTTTCTTGAAGAAGCGCTTTTGGCTTTTGATAATAAGCATTTAAGAGACTGGTTGTTGGCTTTAAATATTCCCACATATATTGGTTCGAGTAAACGTATTTATCCAGAAAAGGGTATTAAACCTATTGAGGTTCTCAATTCAATTCTTTCTTGCTTAGAAAAGAATAAAGTACAAATAAAACACCAATATAATTGGAGTGGTTGGGAGGCCGATACACTTGTTTTTAATTCAGACGTTAGGGTTGTTTCTGATCTTGTTGTATTTGCTTTGGGAGGGAAAAGTTGGGCCAAAACAGGTTCTGACGGTTCTTGGCTAGAGACCTTTAATTCTCAGGGAGTTTTGGTTAAACCTTTTCAAGTTTCTAATTGTGCGTTTGGGGTAAATTGGGCTCAAGAATTTATTGAAAAACACCAAGGAGCTCCTCTAAAAAATATAACTATATCTTGTTTGGATAAGTGCCAAAAAGGCGAAGTAGTGTTAACCCGTTTTGGCTTAGAAGGAAATGCTGTGTATGCTTTGAGTCCTCAAATAAGAGATTTATTTAACAAGTCAAATAAGGCTTTTGTGTTTATTGACCTAAAACCTCGGGTAAGTGCTTCGGGTTTACTTGGTAAATTTAAAAATTCGGTTTGTAAAAAGACTACGGATATACTCAAGAATGATTTGAATATGAGTTCGGTTCAAGTAGCCTTGGTAAAATACTATGTCTCTAAAGAAGTTTTTATGAATCCGACGCTATTAGTTGAGCAGATTAAAAATTTGAAAATTGACTTAACTTCTTGCGCGCCTATTCAAGAAGGTATTTCTACTGTTGGAGGAATAGCTTTAGATGCTCTTGATTCGAATTTTGAGTTAAAAAACAGAAAAGACACGTATTGCATTGGCGAAATGCTTGATTGGGACGCCCCCACTGGCGGGTACTTGTTGCAAGCTTGTTTTAGTATGGGTGTGGCTTTAGCTAGGTCTTTAAACAATTCTTAGATTACTGTAAAGGTATTCTTAAAGAGTTAGTTCTCCTTGCAGGTTGGTGCTGATTAATTCGATGCGTTTTTCAATGTCTTTAGTGTATTCTAACACAAACATCAGTTTGGTTAAGGCTGCTTCAAAAGTCATGTCGTATGCAGAAAGAACGCCCATATCTTTTAAGGCTTTACTTGTTTGGTATCTGCCCAATTCAACAGAGCCACCCTGGCATTGAGATACGTTAAGAATAAGAATTCCTTTGGCTGTTGCTTTTTTAATTGCCGCTAAAAACCAGGTGTAGGTTGGGGCGTTTCCAGAGCCAAATGTTTCAAGAATTACAGCCGCTGTTTTAGGAGCCGATAGGATTGAGTTTACGGTTGACTCTGTAATTCCTGGGTATAATTTTAAGACGCCAATATTTGGATTAAATTTTTTGTGAACGATGAGTTTCTCATCATTTGTATTTTGAGTGTAACGTCGGTTAAATTTAAGGTGAACTCCTGCTTCTGCCAGTGCAGGATAGTTTACGGATTCAAATGCTTCAAAATGTTCTGCATTTACTTTATGAGTTCTGTTTCCTCGGTACAATTGGTATTCAAAATAGACCGCTACTTCAGGTACTTCCGGCTTCCCATCTCTAGTAGATGCAGCAATTTCTATAGCTGTAATTAAATTTTCTTTTGCATCTGTTCGCGGAACTCCAGAGGGAAGTTGAGAGCCTGTTAGGATTACGGGTTTGTTTAAGTTCTCTAAAATAAAACTTAAAGCCGAAGCAGTATAGGCCATCGTATCTGAGCCGTGAAGAATGACAAAACCATCGAATTTTCGGTAATTGTCTTCAACTGTTTTTCCAATTTGCGTCCAAATTTTCGGATTCATATTCGAAGAGTCGATAGACGGATCGTAAGAAATTACTTCTAATTCGCAATCCAATTGACTAAGCTCAGGTATTTGAACTTGCAAGTTTTCAAAATCAAAAGGAATATAAGACCCACTTTCCGAATCGTGAATCATGCCTATGGTTCCGCCTGTGTATATGAGAAGTATCTTCATGTTAAAATCCGAAAATAGTTTTGGAGTTTTCTGTAGTAATTTTTGCTACTTCAGCAACAGATATTTGGTGCAAGTCTGCAATTTTTTGAGCAATATGAATCAGGTATGAGCTCTCGTTTCTTTTTCCTCTATTAGGGCTAGGTGCAAGGTAGGGGCTGTCGGTTTCTAGAACCAAGTGCTTTAGGCTTATTTGCTGTATCACTTTGTCTAATCCGGCTTTTTTAAATGTAACTACACCACCTACACCTAGGTAAAGATTTAGGTTTATAGCTCTTTTGGCTTGCGCTAATGTTCCGGTAAAACAATGGAATATGCCTCTTAAGTCCTCACTTCTTTCTTCTTCTAAGATCTCGAAAATTTCATTAAAAGCATCTCTACAATGAATAGCTATTGGAAGTTTTTTTTCTTTTGCCCAATGAATTTGAGTTCTAAAAGCGGCTTTTTGCTCTTCTAAAAAAGTTTTATCCCAATACAAATCCATACCTATCTCGCCAACTGCACAAAAGGAGTTTGTGTCTAAATGGCTTTTAAGTTCTTTTAATTCTTCTCGATAATTTTCTTTAACATGGCATGGGTGTAAACCCATCATGGCAAAGCAGTTTTCTGGATACTGCTTAACCACATCTAACATGCCAAGTACGGTATTGGTATCTACGTTAGGTAGAAAAATTCGGTTTACATCTTCTTCAAAAGCTCTTTGTATAACTTCTTTTTGGTCGTCAATAAACTTGCTGTCGTATAAATGACTGTGTGTATCTGTAAGAATCATAGGGCAAATATAGTTTAAATTATGAGCGTTTGTATTGGATTCTAGTTTTAGTAAAGGGTTGCTTGTTTTTGTGTATTTTTGCTTCAAATTAATTTGCATTGAAGAAAATTCTAGTTGTTCGTTTTAGTTCTATAGGCGATATCGTTTTAACGACGCCCGTTATTCGTTGTCTTAAAAAGCAATTAGATGTTGAGGTTCATTATTTAACCAAAAGCTCTTTTAAAGGGATTTTAGAAAACAATCCTTACGTTACTAAAGTTCATGTTATTGAGAAAGAGATTTCTAAAGAATTAATAGCGCAATTGCAGTACGAAAATTTCGATTTTATTGCTGATTTACATGCCAATTTGAGAACTTTTCGTTTGAAGAAGGCTTTACGTGTTTCTTATAAGTCTGTTCTTAAGTTACATATTAAAAAGTGGTTGTTGGTTCATTTAAAAATGGACAGGATGCCTAAACTTCATATCGTAGATCGTTACCTAGATACGGTTAAACACTTAGGCGTTTTAAATGATATGAAGGGCTTAGATTATTTTATACCTAAGCAAGCTCATGTAGATGTAAACCGATTGTCTAAGTTGCATTCAGCTGGATATGTAGGTTTTGTTATCGGAGGTCAGCATGCTACTAAGATGTTGTCTACACAAAAAATCATCGAAGTTTGCCAAGGTCTTAAAGAACCTATTGTTTTATTGGGTGGCCCAGAAGATGCAAACAGAGGACATCTTATTGAGAAAGCTGTTGGGGTTCGTGTTTTTAATGCCTGTGGTAAATTTAAACTAGACGAATCGGCAAGTATTGTAAAACAAGCGTCTTGGATTGTAACGCATGACACAGGTTTGATGCACATTGCAGCGGCTTTTAAAAAACGCATTGTATCGGTTTGGGGAAATACGGTTCCAGAATTAGGGATGCATCCTTACTTGTCTGATTCGTCCTCTAAGATGCTAGAAATAAAAGGCCTTTCTTGCAGACCTTGCTCTAAAATAGGTTTTGACAAATGCCCGCGAGGTCACTTTAAATGTATGGATCATAAGGTTTCAGATTTTCAGATTTAATTTACCTCACTTTAAGAAGAAGCACTTTAAAAATTCAAATTCTGTTATAAAAAGAAGTATAATAAAAAGTTTTACTGCTTAGATTAATTAAACTTTTCCTTCAAAAAATATCCAGTAGAGCTTTCCTTGCAATTAATGATGTCCTCAGGTAGTCCCTTAAAAATTAATTCGCCCCCTTTTTTACCTCCTTCTTTTCCAAGGTCAATAAGCCAGTCAGCAGACTTAATGACGTCCGGATTGTGCTCTATTACTAAAATGGAATGCCCATTTTCAATTAAAGCATTAAAAGATTCTAAGAGTTTTTTAATGTCATGAAAGTGAAGTCCAGTAGTTGGTTCATCAAAGATAAAAAACTGGTGTCCGCTGTTTTTTCCCTTTCCTAAAAAGGAAGCGAGTTTTACTCTTTGTGCTTCTCCTCCACTTAAGGTTGAGGATGATTGCCCTAGTTGAATGTAGCCTAAACCTACATCTTTTAGAGGTTTTAGTCTTTTTGTGATTTTAGTTTTTTCGCCTTTTTCAAAGAAGTCTATTGCTTCATCTATGGTCATTCCCAATACATCAGCAATGTTTTTTTTATTGAATTTTACTTCAAGTACTTCATCTTTAAACCTCGAGCCTTTGCAATGTTCACATTCTAAATGAACATCTGCCATGAATTGCATTTCTATGGTCACTTCGCCTTCGCCTGAGCAATGCTCACAACGGCCTCCATTTGTGTTAAACGAAAAGTGTTTTGCTTTGTAGCCTCTAGCGCTCGAAAGTTTTTCTGCTGCAAATAAATTTCTTATTTCATCGTAGGCTTTTATATAGGTAACCGGATTGGATCTTGAAGACTTACCAATTGGATTTTGATCTATAAATTCTACTCCTGTGATGTTCTTTGTAGGCCCAGTAAGGCTATCAAATTGACCAATTTTAGAGCCGTATCCACCCAATGCTTTAACAAGTGCAGGGTGCAAAATAGATTTTATTAATGTACTCTTTCCAGAACCGCTAATTCCACTGACAACTGTAAATACGTTGAGTGGTATTTTAACAGTAATATTTTTAAGATTGTGTTGTCTGGCTCCATTTATGGTAATTGAGTCGGTCCATTTTCTTTTCTTAGGAATCTCAATTTTTAAGTCGCCATTTAAGTACTGAGCCGTCAGGCTGTTTTTTTCTTTTTTAAGTTCCTTATGCGTTCCATGGAACATAAGTTGTCCTCCGTTTACTCCTGCTTTTGGTCCTATGTCTATCACCAAATCAGCTGCTTTCATGATGTCTTCATCGTGTTCAACTACAATTACGGTGTTCCCAACGTCTCTAAGTGATTTTAATATTTTGATCAGTCTTTCGGTGTCTCTAGAATGTAATCCTATACTAGGTTCATCTAAAATATACATAGATCCCACCAAGCTGCTCCCCAATGATGTGGCTAGATTTATACGCTGAGATTCTCCTCCTGATAGTGTAGAGGATCTTCGATTTATGCTAAGGTAGCTTAAGCCAACATCCATTAAAAACTGAATTCGATTTTGAATTTCCTTCAGTAATCTGCCTGCAATTTTTTTGTCGTGTTTGCTCAGTTTTATTTTTTTAAACACATCCGATAGTTCGTCTATAGGCATATCTACAATTTCGCAAATGGAATAGGTGCCTACTTTTACATAGTCAGCTTCCTTTCTAAGTCTTTTCCCTTGACAGGTTTGGCAAATCGTTTTGCCTCTGTATCTAGAGAGTAAAACACGGTTTTGTATTTTGTAGTTTTTCTTTTCTAAAGCCTTAAAGAAAGGGTAAATGCCCTTAAATTTAGCAGCCTTATCTCCATTCCAAATAAAATCAATCTGTTTTGGTGAAAGTTCGAAGTAGGGTTTGTGTATTGGGATGTCCCACTTTTCTGAATTGAAAACTAGATCGTCTTTGTATTTAGAGAGTGTGTCTCCTTTCCAACATGCGATGGCATCTTCATAGATAGACAAGCCTGTGTTTGGAACAACGAGTTCCTCGTCTATACCCACAATACTTCCGTACCCCTCGCAGGTTTTGCAAGCTCCAAAAGGATTGTTAAATGAAAATAAGTGAATGTTTGGTTCTTCGAAAAGAAGGCCATCCGCTTCAAAACGATTGCTAAATAAAACAGTCTCTTTGGGTTCTAAAAATTCAATCAGGCAGTCTCCTTTTCCTTCGTGAAAACAGGTTTGTATGGAGTCTGATACGCGTTCTGTAAATCCTTCGTTATTGGTAAGGCTCAAGCGATCTATTAATAGGTAGAAGGGCTCTTTTAATATTGTTTTATTTTCTAAAACATCTTCAATTCTGATAATTTCTTCTTCGTATTTTAGCCTATGGTACCCTTGTTGAAGGAGCATTTCAAGGTAAAGTTTAAAGTCGCGATCTCCAATATTAGTTGGAGCTAAAATGTAAAATTTAGCGCCTTCTTCTTTAGTAACAATAAAATCAACTACGTCTTGAACGCTGTGCTTTTTTACTTGTTTTCCTGAAATAGGAGAGATTGTTTTGCCAATCCGAGCAAATAACAATTTTATATAATCGTAAATTTCTGTACTGGTACCAATAGTTGATCTTGGATTTTTTGAATTCACTTTTTGCTCTATCGCAATGGCAGGAGAAATTCCTTTTATACTGTCTACTTCAGGTTTGTTAAGTCTGCCTAAAAATTGTCTGGCATAAGACGATAAACTTTCAACATACCTTCGTTGACCTTCTGCATAGAGTGTGTCGAATGCTAAACTCGATTTTCCGGAACCCGAAAGTCCAGTAATAACAACAAACTTATTTCGGGGTATAGCTACGTCAATATTCTTTAGATTATGAAGTCTAGCGCCTTTTATAAGGATGTTCTCTTTCGAATCCAATTGATTAATGTCTTTCATGTTCTTTGTAAACCTTATCGCAAAATGCAAAATTAGGCAATTTTAACATGTAATCGTTTCAAGCTTTGGTATGATTATTGAAAAGTTTGTATATTAGTTGCAAATTAATACAAACCTAAAATCATTTTGCCTATAGAAGCATTTCTACCTATTACATTTTAAATTAATTTTTAACCTAAATGGTAGCTTATGTGTGTGCAAAATATTTCAGATCAACAATTGGTGAGTTCATTTTTATCTGGCGACTCACTTTCTATAGAACATTTAATACTCCGTCATAAAGACAAGGTTTTTGGTTACATTCTTTCTAAGGTAAAGGATGTAGACTTGGCCAACGATATTTTTCAGGATGTATTTATTAAAGTCATCAATAAGTTAAACGAAGGGCGTTACAACGAAGAGGGCAAGTTTATTGCTTGGGTTATGCGTATCTCTCATAATATGGTTATCGATCATTTTAGAAAGCATGCTCGTGTTAAAATGATACGCTCCACTGATGAGTACAATATTTTTGATATTATTGGAGGTAAAGAAGACTGCACCGAAGATCGAATGATACATAAGCAAGTTGTAAAGGAGTTAAAGCAGCTGGTTGCCTATTTATCTGAAGAACAGAGAGAGGTGTTGGAAATGCGCTTTTATGCCGATATGACCTTTAAGGAAATTGCATTAGAGTGCAATATTAGTATTAACACAGCATTAGGTAGGATGCGTTATGCACTAATAAACTTGAGAAAGTTGCAAGAGAAACACGATATTAATTTGATGGTGCAATAATCGTTTTTTGTTTGCGTTATAAATTAAACTAGATTTAAAATTTATGGCAAAAACAACTACTTTTTTCAAATTATCTGGAGCTTCTAAAAATTCCAACCAAAACAAATTATTAACCAATAAAACGATGCCATCTCAACATGCTGTAAGGTTTGTTTTAGATTATGCAAAATCATCAACAGTCCTTAAGACTAAGGCTATCGATTCTTTTGTCTTTTTGAGTAACTAACCTTTTCAATTTTTGTTAATAAAAAGCCTCGTTTGACTCGTTCAATCGAGGCTTTTTATTTAATTTTGAGTAAAACATTGTTTTCGTATGACCAATTTAAAAACAGGAGATAAAGCACCAGATTTCAATGCCTTAATTGAAAATGGAACCTCCATTTCACTCGCAGACTTTTCAGGAAAAAAGTTGATATTGTATTTTTATCCAAAAGACATGACTCCGGGTTGCACTGCCGAATCGTGTAATTTAGGAGCCAACTATTCTGATTTGCAAAAAAAAGGATTTGAAATTATTGGCGTAAGTCCTGATCCTGCTAGCAAACACTTAAAGTTTATTGAGAAATACAAACTTCCTTTTAGCTTAATTGCAGATGAAGATAAAGCGGTGCTTAATGCATACCAGGTTTGGGGTCCGAAAAAATTTATGGGTAAAGAATACGATGGCGTTCACAGAACTACTTTTGTTATTGATGAAAAAGGAATCATTGAAAAGATATTTCTAAAAGTTAAAACAAAAGAACACACAACTCAAATATTAGAATCTTACCAGTAAGTGACATTAATTGTCACAGCGTAAGGTTTAATTTGTCACAGAAAATAAGATACTATGGATAAGGAAAGAGACGCAAAGTTAAAAGCACTTCAACTCACAATGGATAAGCTGGAGAAGACCTATGGTAAAGGTGCTGTAATGAAAATGGGAGATCAACCTGCAGAAGATATTGCTTCGATCTCTTCTGGGTCTTTAGGCTTAGATTTAGCTTTAGGAATTGGTGGGTTTCCTAAAGGACGTGTTGTAGAGATCTACGGCCCAGAATCATCTGGNAAAACAACCCTCGCGATACATGCAATAGCAGAAGCTCAAAAANCAGGAGGNATTGCNGCTTTTATNGATGCAGAACATGCTTTTGATCGTTTTTATGCTGAAAATTTAGGCGTTAACATTGAGGAATTGATNATTGCACAACCCGATTCAGGAGANCAAGCTTTAGAAATTACTGATAATTTAATACGTTCAGGAGCTGTTGATATTATTATCATTGATTCCGTAGCCGCATTAACTCCTAAAAGTGAAATTGAGGGCGAAATGGGCGATTCTAAAATGGGTTTGCATGCTCGTTTAATGTCTCAAGCCTTACGTAAGTTAACTGCTTCTATAGCTAAAACAGGTTGTACTTGTATTTTTATCAACCAGCTTCGAGAGAAAATTGGTGTGATGTTTGGGAATCCTGAAACGACAACAGGAGGGAACGCATTAAAGTTTTATGCCTCTGTACGTTTAGATATTCGAAGAAGTACGCAGCTTAAAGATGGCGACAATGTTATTGGTAACCGCACAAGAGTTAAAGTAGTTAAGAATAAAGTAGCTCCGCCTTTCCGTAAGGCCGAATTCGATATTATGTACGGTAAGGGTGTGTCGAAAGTTGGTGAAATTGTTGACCTAGGNGTTGAGTACGGTGTTGTAAAGAAAAGNGGCTCTTGGTTTAGTTACGGAGAAACCAAATTAGGTCAAGGTAGAGATGCTGTAAAGCGTTTGCTAGAGGANAACCTCGAGTTAGCCACTGAGTTGGAAGAGAAGATCGTAGCTCAAATTCAAAATGCTTAGTTAGATGAGTATTGGTTTAAANNCTGTTTTGTTAGTATGAAGAATACATTGCTTCTCTTTTTATGTATGTTGGTGTTTTCTTGTCAGCAATCTTCAGTTAATACTACAGAAAGCATTCCTGTTGTTGATTCTGTAAGCATTGTAAATGCTCTTTTAGACGCTCTTTCTATTCAAATAGAGAAAGACAGTTTGAATGGAGCATTGTATTTTGAAAGAGCACAAATATATCTCAAAAACAAGTCGCTAATGCCTGGTTCTTTAGATTTAAAAAGAGCGGTACGGTTGGATTCTACCAATCCCTATTATTGGCAAAAATTGGGTAATTTGGAATACGCAATGAAGAATAGCCGCTTTGCTAAAAATGCATGGGAAGAATGTGCGCGTTTGGATCCCAGCAACCTTAATTGCAGATTGGATTTGGCTGAAGTTTATCTAGCTGTAGGTGAGCTTAAAAAAGGACAACAAAAGATTGATGAGGTTTTACGTGTAGANANTAAAAATGCNGAAGCTCTTTATTTGTCAGGAAATTTTGCTNTGTTTGCTCAAGACACTGTGAANGCNCTCNAATACATNCAGGCAGCGATTAACCAAAAACAAGACTTTTTTAAAGCATTTGACCTAATGGGGGTTTTATTTAGTGCTAAAGGTGATGTGATGGCGCTAGATTACTTTAATTCTGCTCTAAGAATTCGTCCTTATCGTTTTGATATTCATTATAAAGTAGGCATGTTCTATCAAAATATAGGTGCTTATAAAGAAGCTATAGAAGCTTATAAGAGGGCTTTAGAGATCAATCCATCGCACAAGAACTCTCTACACAATATTGGTGTAGTCCAAGTCTTTTTAGGTGAAACCAAAGCTGCTCTCGGATTTTTTTCAAAAGCAATTGAGGTAGACGATATGTACTTGGAGGCCTATTTTGGGAGAGCGTATGTGTACGAACTTCTTAATGATTTTATAAACTCAGAATCGGATTACCGNACNACTCTTATGATAGATCCCTCNTANAGNCCNGCNATGGATGGNCTTNTTCGAATTGANAAATAGGAAGATTTNTTCTTTTAATTTGCTCTTTTTGGTCTAAAAAACATAGCCTAAATGAAAGCCAAATGTAACAGTAGCGTTTACGATGCTTCCTGTTCCGATCAATTCTGTAACTTCATCGAAAGATTCGGTGGCGCTTATTTTATACATCCCTATTCCAGAGCCGGTATATACATCAATTGAAAAACTTTCATCTATAATAAATTGGTAGCCTGTTTTAATTCCTGCACTCGATACGGTTAATTTTCCTGTAGCAAATGCATCGCTCACNTCAATGTTTTGNTGGCGTAAATAAGGNCCAAAGTAATAGCCATCAGGTGCATCTANNGCTGTGTATTTTCTAAGGGCTATACCANNGGCATATCCAGAGATTTCTTGATATCCATCGTAATAATTAGAGTTTGTTAGTTTCGAAGGCGTAAATGAAGCATTAATATCTAGACACCAATCCCACCTTATTATACGCTCATAGGCAATTCCATAGGAGTAAACTGCTGGACTAAGAAGGTTAACTTTGATAACATTTTTGTCTTGAGCCATTGCTGCGCTTGTCAAAAAGACACAGAGTACTGATGATATTAATTTTTTCATAATTTTTATTGTTGAATTTATTNATTAAANATAGTATTATTTATATNNGCAAACATATGAAAAAAAAAAGGAGCCCTAGGGCTCCTTTAACATATTTAGGAATGTTATGCAATTTACTTTTTTACTTTGTCAACTACTGCTTTAAAAGCATCTGGGTGGTTCATTGCCAAATCGGCCAAAACCTTACGGTTAAGTTCGATATTGTTTTTGTGAACCGCTCCCATAAATTGAGAGTAAGACATACCNTACTGGCGTGCACCAGCATTAATACGTTGAATCCATAGAGCTCGGAAGTTTCTTTTGTTAACCTTACGGTCTCTGTAAGCGTAAACTAAACCTTTTTCAACAGCATTTTTTGCTACTGTCCAAACATTTTTTCTTCTACCGAAATAACCTTTGGCAAGTTTAATTACCTTTTTTCTACGCGCTTTTGACGCTACATGATTTACTGATCTTGGCATAATTTAATTTTTTTATACTTAGCGTTTTCTTTCGAAACTCTTAGGTGCTAAACACAGGGTTAATTAATAAACTCTATTGTGTTATTTTAAACACAATTGTTGTTTGATGTTTGCTTCGTCATGGCTATGTACTAAACCAGACTTAGTTAAGTTACGCTTTTGTTTGGTCGACTTCTTCGTAAGAATNTGACTTTTGAAAGCGTGCTTTCTCTTGATTTTACCAGAAGCTGTAAGCTTAAATCGCTTTTTAGCACTGGATTTTGTTTTCATTTTTGGCATGATCTGTCCTCTTTATTTCCTAAATATGAGTTCTTTATTTCTTTTTTGGACTGATAAACATAATCATACGTTTACCTTCCAGTTTTGGCAATTGCTCCACTTTTCCATGATCTTCTAATTCTTGGGCAAAACGAAGCAATAATATTTCTCCTTTGTCTTTAAATAAAATCGAACGTCCTTTAAAGAAAACGAACGCTTTNAGTTTAGCTCCATCATCTAGAAATTTCTTNGCATGTTTTAATTTAAAGTCAAAATCGTGATCGTCTGTATTTGGGCCAAAACGAATTTCCTTTATCACCACTTTCGAGGCTTTAGATTTCATTTCTTTTTGGCGCATTTTTTGTTCGTAGAGAAACTTNTTGTAGTCTACAATACGACAAACAGGAGGTTTNGCCTTGGCAGCAATTTCTACTAAGTCTAATCCCAATTCATCGGCTAAAGCGATTGCTTTTCGAGTAGGGTATATCCCTTCCTCGACACCTTCACCTGCAGTAAGTCTTACTTCAGGTGCTTTAATGGCTCTATTAATGTTGTGTTCATTTTCTTTAATGACACGACCTGGGCCTCTACTTCTTCTTCTTCTAATTGCTATGGCTTGTTCCTCCTATAATTTAGTTAAACAACAAATTCGTCAATATTTTCTGTAATCTCTTTTTGTGTTAAAGTCTTAAATTCTTGTAAGCTCATGCTTCCTAAATCTTCACCACCATGGCGTCTTACAGACACTTTTCCTTCTGCCGCCTCACGTTCTCCAACGATCAGCATAAAGGGTATTTTCCGAACTTCTGCATCCCGAATCTTGCGTCCTGTTTTTTCACTACGTTCGTCAATCTCGGCGCGAATATCGGAAATTTTAAGCGAATTTAAAACTTCCTTGCTATATTCCATGTATTTATCGCTAATTGGAAGTATGCAAACTTGATCTGGNGTTAGCCACAAAGGGAAGTTTCCTCCGCAATGTTCAAGNANTACAGCTACAAATCTTTCCATTGAGCCAAATGGAGCTCTATGGATCATTACCGGACGGTGTTTTTTATTGTCTGAGCCTGTATATTCTAGCTCAAATCTTTCTGGTAAATTGTAGTCTACCTGAATGGTTCCTAGTTGCCAAGATCTACCGAGCGCATCTTTTACCATAAAGTCTAATTTGGGGCCATAAAAAGCAGCTTCACCATATTCTACAATAGTTTTTAAGCCTTTTTTGTGAGCAGATTCCACGATGGCATTTTCTGCCAGTTCCCAATTTTCATCAGTACCAATGTATTTCTCTTTGTCTTCTTTGTCTCGTAATGAAACTTGTGCTGTAAAATCTTCAAAGCCTAGAGCTTTAAATACATACAAAACCAAATCAATAACTTTTTCAAATTCTACTTTAACTTGATCGGGTCTTACAAATAGGTGTGCATCATCTTGGGTAAAGGCTCTAACACGAGTTAAACCATGTAATTCGCCACTTTGTTCGTATCGGTAAACGGTTCCAAATTCAGCGTAACGAACTGGGAGGTCTTTGTATGATCTTGGCTTACTTTTGTAGATCTCACAATGGTGAGGGCAGTTCATTGGTTTAAGAAAAAACTCTTCTCCTTCGTTAGGTGTTTTTATGGGTTGAAATGAATCTTCACCGTATTTCTCATAATGACCAGAGCAAATGTACAGTTCTTTGTTGGCTATGTGAGGTGTAATTACAGGTTCATATCCTGCAATGATTTGTGCCTTTTTAAGGAAGTTTTCTAGCCGTTCTCTTAGTGCAGCGCCTTTAGGGAGCCATAAAGGAAGCCCTTGTCCTACTTTTTGAGAAAAGGTAAATAATTCCATTTCCTTTCCCAGCTTACGGTGGTCTCTTTTCTTTGCTTCTTCAAGCATTTCTAGGTACTGTGTAAGTTCTTTGTTTTTAGGAAAGGTGATTCCGTATATTCTTGTAAGTTGTTTGTTCTTTTCGTCTCCTCTCCAGTAGGCACCGGCTGTGTTTAAAAGTTTTATGGCTTTTATAAAACCTGTATTGGGTATGTGTGGTCCTCTACAAAGATCAGTAAATTCACCTTGTTTGTAAAAGGTAATTTCTCCGTCTTTTAAACCTTCTATAAGTTCTAGTTTGTACTCGTCATTCTTTTTTTCAAAATAAGAAATAGCATCTGCTTTGGTTATTTCTATGCGTTCAAAGGTGTTTTTTTGACGCGCCAATTCAGTCATTTTTTGTTCCACTTTAGGGAAATGATCCGAAGAGAAGTTATGATCTCCAAAGTCTATGTCGTAGTAAAATCCATTTTCTATGGGTGGTCCTATGGCTAGTTTTACTCCGGGGTAAAGAGCTTCAATAGCTTCTGCCATAAGATGGGCGGAGGAGTGCCACATTGCCATCTTTCCATTGTCATCGTTCCAGGTTAGAAGTTTTAAGCTAGCATCTGAAAGAATGGTTCGGTTTGCATCCCAAACCTCGCCGTTAATTTCTGCGGCTAATACATTGCGGGCTAATCCGCTGCTTATACCTTCTGCTACTTGCATTGCAGTTGTACCAGTTGGGTATTCTTTTACCGTTCCATCGGGTAGTGTAATCTGAATCATTTGCTCTTTTCTATACTTTTTTAAGACAGGGAGCAAATATACGTTTTGTAAATCATTCTATAGGTTTTATGCTCGATTATTCAATGCTCGATTTATGGGTGGTACAATATTTGATTTTATATCTTTATAGAATAGAAATTAAAATCTTAATTTTATTCTATTAATTAAGCCCCCTCAGCATACTATGAAAGCATCTTTCCCTCTTAAATCGATTTTTCTTGCCTTATTTTTCTCAACACTTTTTTTGGCAAGTGCTCAAGTTACGGAGCCTTTAAAAGTACTTTCCAAATCGGCTAATTCAATTCATTTAAGTTTTGAAGCACCGATTTTAGAATTCAAAAATGTTACAACTCCTGAGGGTATCATGTCTGTACCTAATTTGCAAGGTGGAGCTGCTTTATTAGAAAGGGGTGCTCCAGATCTTCAAAAATTTGCATGTTCTTACATTATTCCAGAAGGAGAATTGCCTTCAGTTAAGGTGTTAAAAGCAGAATTTACAGACTATAACTTGGAAGTAGCACCCTCAAAAGGGAATTTATTTAGAGATACTTCACCCGCTGATGTGCCTTTTGTTTTTGGAAGTGAATACCAAAAGAATGAATTTTATCCTACCACTCTTTTTGAAGCTCAAACTCCTCACATTGTTCGTGATTTTAAAGCGCAAGCCTTGTGGGTTTATCCTTTTCAATACAACCCAGTTTTAAAAATACTTCGAGTTTACAGTGCTATGGAGTTGGAGGTGTCTTTTGCTTCTTCTATTGCGTTCCCGCTTAAGGTAGACTCCCAGTATGATTTAATTTACAGAAATCTATTCTTAAATTATGATTTAGCTCAAAGAGCTACTATAGACACCGAAGAAGGCGCTATGTTAATTATTTCCGACAGTGAGTTTATAGACCAAATGGATGATTTTAGAGCCTGGAAAACGCAAAAGGGAATTGCAAACGAAATTGTAGACATTGCATCAATAGGTGATACTCAAGACGATTTGAAGGCGTACATTCAAAATTACTACGATACACACAATTTAACGTACGTTTTATTTGTAGGAGACCACCAACAAATACCCGCTTATCAAGCATCCTCTGGTTATTCAGACAATTACTACGGTTATTTAGATGGAGACGATTCGTACCCAGAAGTTTTGGTGGGGCGTTTTTCTGCTGAGACGAAAGCTCATGTGCTTACTCAAGTAAACAGATTACTGCAATACGAGCAATCGCCACCTCTTTCAGATGCTTACGGAGAAAGTGTTGTTGTTGGTTCTGCTGAGGGCCCTGGAGATAACGGAGAGTATGATTACGAGCACCTAAGAAATATTCAGGCGTTGCATTTGGATTATACGTACACCCAAGGGTATGAATTGTTTGACGGAAGCCAAGGTGGAGCAGATTCAGAAGGCAATCCGACGGCTTCTGATTTACAAGCCTTACTTAAAGCCGATTTGGGAATTATTAATTACACCGGTCACGGTTCTGATTTTTCATGTGCAAGTTCAGGCTACAGCAGCAACGAAGTAAATAACTTAACCAATACAGAAGTTCATCCATTCTTTTGGTCGGTTGCCTGTGTTAACGGAAATTTTACGGGAACGACTTGTTTTGCAGAGGCTTGGTTAAGAGCTACAGACAACGGACTTCCAACGGGTGCAATAGCCACTTTAATGTCAACCATAAACCAATCTTGGTCTCCTCCAATGAAAGGGCAAGATACTATGAACAGTATACTCACACAAACAAGTGAGACTAGTTCTTCTCGTTCTTTCGCAGGAATTTCGATGAACGGGTGTATGGAAATGAATGACACCTATGGAGCAGGAGGAGCTGATATGACAGATACCTGGACTTGTTTTGGTGACCCTTCAGTAATTCTTAGAACAAAATCGCCAGAGCCTATGTTGGTTTCCTACGATTCTGTTATACCCGTTGGCGCAAGCTCTATGGATGTTTCTTGCTCTTCTGAAGGTGCTTTAGTATCCATTACTTTAGCGGGCGAAATTATTGGTATGGGAACTGTTTCTAACGGTTTTGTTAGCGTTAGTTTTGAGCCAATTTCAATTCTTTCTGACCTTACAATTACTGTTACTGCATTTAATACAGTTCCTCATATTGGGTCTTCTTCGGTTGTTGTTCTAGAGGGTCCTTGGTTGGTGGTAACTTCTCACGAAATTGGTAATCAAGACGGTTTAGCATCTTACAACGATAGTTTTCCGCTCTATTTTACCGTTGAGAATATTGGAACACAAGCAGCTGCTTCTGTAAATTTAACAGCTCAGGCATCAGGTTCTTTAGAAGTGATGAATGAAGGTGTAACCATACCTGCACTTGAGCCAGGTGCTTCTTACAGCTATACAGCTCAAGATTTTATGCTTAATGTAATTGCCAATGCAGTTGATGGAGAAGATGCTTTGCTTGTATTTTCAATGCAGAACGAATCAAATAATTGGTCCTCTCAGGTAAACATTCCAATCCATGCACCGGTGCTCGAAATTACCGAATTTTCTGGA
>NYWQ01000087.1 GCA_002685115.1 Flavobacteriales bacterium
ATCATTAAATTTTTTGATTAATACAATCGCCCAAACTAAAACACAAATTGATACAAATACAGAATAATTAAATACAATTTGATCAGCGTTCAACATGTTATGTTTTTAAAATTATCTATTTGATATTGTATCTAAGTCCTAAAAACCCGTTAATTCCTTGGTTAGAGTAATATACATAGCTTGGGTCAAACGAAAGAGCATTAGGATTATTAATCGTAGCTAACACTTGTCCATCTGAATCAAATTCTACTTCTGAGTCAAATGGGTCAAAAGCTCGTGCTATGCTATTTGATGGTGGTTTGAAATTTAAAATATTTTTTATTCCTGCATAAACTTCAACGTTATTAAAAGTATAGGTAGTTTGTACGTTGACGATATTAATTACAGGGCTGTTTGAGTTCCTAGTGTCTAGCTCGCCAAGAAGAGGCAATTTCATTGGGCCAATGACTGTTCCTGAAAGGTCAATTTTAATTTTTGGATTATATAATAAATAGCTGATTTGGTAATTTCCTGAGAACTTTTCGGTTAAAAGTGGATATTCAATTTTATCGCCATTAATAATTTTTGAGTCAATAAGAGTAGCTCCAATATTTATTTTTAGCCCATTTGCATATGAGCTATTTAAATTAATAGAAGCCCCTTTTGTAACAGATTTTCCGTCAAGATTACTGTATATGATTTGGTTAGGGTTAGATTCATAATCTGGGAGAATTCTATTTGAAAATTCAGTATTAAAAACACTAAAATCTAAATCAAAAATAGCTCCAAATTTACTGTATAGTTTTTTACTCCAGTTGATAGTTGTATTCCATGATTTTTCAGGAAGAATTTTCTCTGTAAAAATTACATCTCTGGCACCAGTAAGTGCTGCATGGTCTTCTGTAAATACATTTACCACTCTGTATCCAGTTCCAAAACCTATACGTAAAATTGAGCTATTATCTTTACTTGATAACTTATAGTTTAATCTTGGGGTTAAAATATCTCCGTAAATAGAGTTCTTGTCATATCTAATTCCAGAAAGTAAAGTATTTGATTCACTAATAATCCATTGATCTTGTACAAACAACCCTGGAAGAGCTATTCTATCTTCTTTAACTGTGGCAGGTGTGTTATCGTCATAAATTGTGTATCTATATGTTGCGCCCAACAATAAGTCATGACCTTTANTTTTTTTTGAATAAACTCCTTGTAAAAAACCTACGGTTTGTAAAGCGTCGTATGTCGTATCTCCATATACGGAGTTTTGATCNTGATTATTTAGACTGTATTGTAAAAATAAATTATTATTAATTTCATATTTCCCAAATATTTCTACTCTACTTGTGTAAATACTTTCTCCATATACTTGATCACCTCCTCTAAAAGTTGAATTCCAGTTCATTTCCCCACCCCATCTATCTTCGTAAAAATAACGAAANCCAATACTATTTTTACTTGTTTTAATTTTATTAAATATTGATATTCTNTTTTGTAGTGTAAGATCTGTAAATCCGTCTCCGTTGTTGTCGATTGGTTTAGAATAGTTAAAGTAATTTATGCCTATTAGCCCTTTAGTATTTCCAAATTTATATTTACTTCCAACGTCAAGATTGATTTCACCCCACGAAGTAGTGAATACATCTAAACTGAATTTTTCAGTATTTTCTGGCTGCCTTGTAATTAGATTGATTACTCCCCCTATTGCCTCTGACCCATATAAAGTTGAAGCAGGTCCCTTTACAACNTCAACTTTTTCGATAATTGATTGTGGGATCCCTGAAAGACCATATACTGTAGATAAACCACTTACAAGNGGGAGACCGTCTATTAACACCATCGTATTGGATCCTTCTTGTCCATTTATGTGTATATCTCCTGTGTTGCAAACATTACAATTTAACTGGGGACGGATTCCATTAACNCCCTGAATAGCTTCAAAGAAACTAGATTTTGGAGTAGCTCTAAAAAAATCTGATGTGTAAAGTTCAACCGGGACTGCACTTTTTAATTTTGAAACCTTTTTTAGTGTTCCAGAAACTACTACTTCATCTAAGCTGTTATTTTGTAGAATAATTTTTTTTAAATCAATGGACTTGCCCTCATAAATCACNTTAATTTTTTTTGAGGAACATCCTTCGTATGAAACATAGAGCTTATTTTCTCCTAACTCAGCTTGTATTGAAAACACACCATTTTCATTTGTTAATACACTTTTAAGATTAGTGCTATTGTAAATCGTACAACCATAAATTAAGTTTTCTTCATTGTCAACAATCACACCAGAAATAACTTGTGAATAGATTAGATTCGTAANAAAAATAGCAGCCAATAAATAATATAATTTATTAATTCTCATTTTTGTAGTTTTGTCTTGTAAATGCGTTAAAATGTTCACTACCGCAAAACTAATAAAAAATGTTCACTACTGCAAAACTTAATGAAGAATACTAAAGAAAAAGATCATTATCTAAAAGAAATATTTAGATTAGAAATGTCGGGACAATCAATATCTGTCTCNACTCTTTCTAAAGTTTTAGGTGTTTCAAAGTCATCTGTCTCCAATATGATAAAAAAATTGGTAGCAATGAATTTATTAAATTCTGCGCCATACAAGTCCATAGAATTCACTTCTCATGGTCGAGAATTGGCTCGTACTATTGTAGCAAAACANCGTTTGATTGAATCATTTTTAGTTGAGGTTATGAATTTTGATCCAAAAAATGTTCACGANATAGCTGAGGAGATTGAACATATAAAAAGTCCAGCTTTTTTTAGAAAAGTTCAGCAAATGCTAGAAAATAGAAAAATAGATCCACATGGTAGTCCGATTCCTGATGTGGAGTTTTAGACAGCAATAACATAANTTTTTTATGGATTTTCTGCTTGTAGCTCTACAATGATTTCATTTTTACGATTAAAAACTTCATANGGAGCATTATAGCCTAAAAAGTAAAAGCGGTTNGTGTGATCAATTCCTTCATCTTTTAAGGTTTTAATNAGCAACTCCTTGTATTTATTAATNTTTTTATCGTTNGCCCAACCGCCAAACTCAATGGCTGCAACTTTTTTTGCAGGTTCTTTNGTAAACTCAATTTGTGATTGATTAGGCAATGGTAGAGTTTGCATATCAAATTTCTTTGGAACCATAAACAACATAGTCATTGAGTCTTCTAGTGTCATAGCTACNGGAGATGTCATAGCTATTTTTTCATTATTTTTATTNTTTCCAAATATATACCCAGCTAAAATCGAAAAACCTTCTCCTGAAGCTTTTTTAAAGTTACTANTTGATAGTTTAACAGAGCTAAATAATGTAGCTTCATAACTACGGATTTCGAATTGTTTATACTTTTTGTCTACAATGTATGGATACGTTTCAATATTTTTTTGGCTTTTTAAAGCAAAAACCTGTACTGCAATAAATGCGATAGCTATAACGCCAAAAATAATAGATGCTAATTTCATATTGGTTTAATTTTTCGTTATGATTTTTTTAAATACTATAGAAATGAGTCGAGGAATAGCTTTCTTAGCTACGTCGTCAAACCATTCGTTGATCTCAATTAGTTTGAATCCATTTTTTTTTGCGCATTCAATATATTCTGAGGTGTGATGTGTGTATACTTCTAATTCTTCNGTACCATTAATAGTTTCATATTGTGCTTTTGTTCCTGTGTATTGTTTAAATGGATGTAGTTCACTTAAGAAAAAAAGCCCATTATCTTTCAATTGAGTATGTGCTTGTGTAAAGATGTGATTTAAATTTCTAATATGCTCTAAAGTAAGACTGGAGGTAATTAAATCAAANTTTTTATTTTTAATTCCCCATTTGTTATTAATATCAGNTTTTTTATATTCAAATCTTTCATCGTTAATTTTTTCTTTAGCGATTTTCAGCATCTCTTTTGAAAAATCTATCCCAAGAACATAANTAGCTTTGGTCAGTAACCATTGAGTATTTTTTCCTGTTCCACAACCAAGCTCCAGTACTGAATTAAATGAATATTTGGATANCGTTTGTTTTGTAGCTTTTATATCTAAATCACGAGTTCGATTATTATTCGTATCATATTGTTCAGCCCATATATCATACGCTTTTTCTATGCACATNTTTGATACTATTTGAGTGTTATTTTTAGTTTNAAAATCAATCTTNATCTCAAATTTAGTAAATAAATCATTTAGTTCTACTTTGAATGTTTAAATTTAATCGCCTATGATGAATTGTATTCTATAATACAAAAGAACCCCCAAATCAAAATTGAGGGTTCTTTTTTAANAGNACTTTAGAGATAACAATTGTTTTAAAAAATCATTTGTATTTCTTTTGTACTTAACAATTGAATATGACTAATTCAATTTATTGTATTGAAACGTTAAAGGTAGCTTCAATGTCTGTTTCTCCACCTGCATCTTCTAAGCCCATATTTGGCTTGTTAGGTTCGTGACGTAGTGTAAACGTGATTGTACCTGAACTTGCAGAATAAGTAGATAACACAAAGTCTAGACCTAGTGGATTTCCTTCAGAGTCAGCATCATTATAATCAGTTTGAGCGTCTAGACCACTTCCAACCGAATAGAAAAATTGATGTTCTAAATCTTCTTCTTCAATTTCTTCTGTGATGTTTTCAGCTGGATCTTCTGTCTCATTCAACAGTGTAATAGACCCTGAATAATTAGTATTTGAAGATAAATTTCCAGAAACTGTCACTACTGGAAGATCAGGTCCATCACCGTCCAAATCCTGAGTTTGTAATATCACATCGGCCTGTCCATCCGCTGTAAGAGTGATTGTCATAGTAGTAATCACTTCTTCTTCTAATACTGGTTCAGGTGTTGAGTCGTCATCACTTGAACATGAAAAAATTAATGCAGTTGCAAAAATTGTTGTTGATAAAAATTTTACTGTTTTCATTTGTTTAAAATTTAAAAATTAATAATTGAGTTTTAAGGTTAATAAATAGTTTCTGCCTAAGTCATCTGCGTATAATCTAAGTCGACTAAGGTAATTTCGGTATGACGTATTTAGTATGTTGCTAATTTCTAGTCCTGCTGTTAGGGTTGTTTTTTTTGATGTTTTAAAATCTATGCTAGAACTAAAGTTTAATAGATGGTAAGCGTTAGGTGGGGTGCTAAAATCAACAAGTTCATAAGTTTCTGTTTGAGGAATATAAACTTCAAAATTATTATTAGGAAATTCATTTTGTCGAAAAACAAGATTACTCTTTAATGAAATTCTTAAGTTATTGTATTCTGAATTTTTATAAATAATTTCATTTTTAAAATTAGCAGGGGGCATACTAATAAGCGGTTCGTCTCTAGTTCGATCATATCCTTTAACTAATGAAAATTGATGATTTAACTTTAGTTTTTCATTTATAGGGTATGAGGCATCAATGTCAACTCCTATCAATTGTGCATTGGTTTGTCTGTACTCCCACACTTGAAAATTACCTCTTATCGTTTCAGTTACATTTACTGGTTCAATCACTATAAAATCATTAATAGTATTTATGTAAGGCTGAATGGAAAAGCTATAATTTTTGTTATTTTTTTGAAGTGTTATTGCAAATTTATGACCTATCTCAGAGCTAAAACGTAAATCTCCTAGTTCTATTCTGGACGCTGAATGGTGTAAGCCCTCGCTAAATAGTTCAGACGGGTTTGGGGCCCGAGATGCCAAAGAGTAGTTGAATAATAGCTTATAGTCATCTTTAAAGGAATAGCTAGTTCCTAGAGTTGCCGAACTGTTGTAAAAATTTAACTTGGGTTGGGTTAAAATTTGAGTTCCAAACTCCTCAACTACAATTTCAGGAAAAATCTCGTCATAGTTTCTGGATTCCCAAAATGAATTACGATAAAATTTATACACATCCATGTGTGTGTAGTCAAATCGCCCTCCAATTTCCAATATTAGGGATTCATTTACTTCAGTATCAATCATTGCATAAACTCCTAGATCATATTTTGTATAATCGGGTATTAATCTGCGAATTCCAGTCTTTGGATTCGGATAGTTTTTTTGATAACGACCAATTATACCTGATTTAATGTGAATTTTATTTGATTTATTGTTTTCGAAATTTGTTTGGATAGTATGAGTAATAAGTTCTAAATCTAAAGCAGCTTTGTCTCTGTCATCACCTCGCCTTATATCGTATTCAAGTCTATTATTTTGCTGATAATCATATTGAAAACTTAATTTGCCGTGCTTACCTAATTCTTTGAATGCCATAATTCGACCAAGATGGTGAGTTACATCTTGTCTTGGTTCATTTAAATTATAGGTAAAGTCGTTGATCACTAAAGGAGTTGGGCTTGAAATAGCACGAACTTGATCTTGGGCGCCACCTAGGTGAGAAGCTCTTAAAATCCCTAACTGGTTATCATATATTGAGTAATATGCTTCAATTCCATAATCAAATCTATTAAAACCAAGTTTTATTGAAGCATTTCGTTCAAAAACTCCAGTGTTACTTAGTAAATAATTTGGAGCTTCAGTATCACCAGTTCGTTTGAAAGATCCCTGAATACTACTATACCAACCATTTAAATTACTTTTAGTTATTTTTGAATTGATTGATATTCCTCGGCCGTTAGAAATTCCAGAAATGGATGTTTGTCCATAAATACTATCTTTTACAGCTACTTTTGGAGCCTCCAATATGATAATTCCACCTGTAGCATCTCCACTGTATTGTAACGCAGCAGCTCCTTTAATAAGGGTTAAGTTACCTACAGAATTTATATCAATATTAGGTGCATGTTCAACACCCCAACGCTGGTCTTCCATTCGTACACCATTATTCATTATAACGACCCGGCTACTATGAAGTCCATTGATTATTGGTTTCACAACACTATTTCCTGTGTTTAATGAAGATACACCGCTCAAACTATTTAGTGCATTTCCAAGACTTCCTGTACTAAATCGTTCTAGTTCTTTTTCATTCAAACTGCTCTCTAATACTGTTTTTGACTTGTTCTTAAATGCTTTACCTTCAATTGTTATTCGGTTGAGTTCTTCAACATGATGTTCCAGTTTAAATGATTTATTGGTATTTCCGAAAACTTTTACTTTATATCCTTTGGTTAAGCAATATGGGTGAGACACCTGTATGTAGTATGTATCATTACAAAGTTTGGAAAAGGAAAATAAACCGTCAAGTCCAGTCTGAACAGATTGTTCGGAATTAGCTATGGTAAGAGTGACTCCAACGAGCAATTCGCCGTCGTGGATGTCTGTTACTTTTCCTGAAAGTGTATAATCACAATTTTGTGAAAATGTTTTAATACTAAATAGCAGTATTATAAATACATATTTGTACATGAGAGTTCTTAATAAACATTAGAATTATTAGTTTGTTAATTAAGAATAAATAGGAGGAGCTCGCAGTTGCTTATTTGATGAAGAATAATTTTGAATTATAAGTCTTCTGAAACTTATTAATTCCACAGAGTAAAATTGTGTCGTAGCTAAATCAGTATACTGTACAAAATTGTAGCTGAAGGGAGTGAAATTAAAGTCGCAGATGTTACAACTTTTTTCAGATTCATGTATTTGGGTAAAATTATCTTTGTGTGTAATACATTCGTGTCCTTCAAGCATATGAGTGAATTTCACGGCCGATGGAAGCAATATTGCAAATAAAAGCAATACAGATATAAGAGTTTTTATTTTTTCTTTACTTAAGTACAAAAATAAATTAATGAGTTGAAAGTGAATATTTTTATAATTTGTTATTTGAATCAACTATTATCACAACAGTTTTCTGTTTCACACTTACAATAGTTTAAGTTGTAAAGATGTAAAGATGCTAGAACTATGGCTGCAAAATAAGTTACTAATTCAGGTAATAATAACCATTCTGTTTTTTCATTTAAAATTAAAACAAATAATACAAACCAGCTAGCCCAGAGCATTTGTTTAATAATCTTATTTGTGGAGTTTAAGGTTGAGCGATAAACTGCCAAAACTGAAACAGTGATAAATAAAAAGTCTAAGTTTGTCCACCACAAAGGAGCACTGTTTTGTTCCAAAGCAGTATAACTCTGAAACACAAATAGAACAGGTGTAGCTAGACAATGGACTACGCACATACTGCTCGCTATTGCGCCAATATTGTCTGGTTTCTTTAAACTTAGGTTCATAATATCTATTTTTTTATCTGTACAACTGATTGGCAAATATAAACATTCAAAACGTTATTGCAACAAAGTTGTAATAAATTTTATATTAAAAAATTGTTAACCTAAAGGAGTTGAAACATCCCAAATTACAGGTAGAATAAAATTAATAAATAAAGTGATGATAATAATAGAAATTAAATTCATCCAAAAACCTTTCTTGACCATGTCATTAATTTTAAGATAGCCTGATCCAAATACAACAGCATTAGGGGGTGTAGCCACTGGTAGCATAAAGGCACATGATGCTGCTACTGTAGCACTTACTAATAATAAATATGGGTGAATATTTATAGCCCTTGCTAAAGAGGCTAAAACAGGTAATAACATTGCAGTTGTTGCTAAATTAGAAGTTATTTCTGTAAGAAAATTTACGCTAACTATCAAAATCAACAATAATATAATTAATGGTATGTTTTCTAGCAGTGTTAATTGAGATCCAATCCAGACCGCGAGCCCACTTGATTCAAATCCAATTGCTAATGCCATACCACCTCCGAATAACAATAATATCCCCCAAGGTAATTTTGCAGTGTCTTTCCAATCTAGTAGACGTTTTTTTCTATCTTTTGCGGGTATAACAAATAAAATTATAGCAGCTATGATAGCTATAATTGTATCGTCAATAGCGGGAAGAAATTTATTTATTAAAAAAGAACTACATATCCATGCAAGAGCTGTTAGAACAAATACTGATAAAATGACTTTTTCTTCATAAGATATTTTGCCAAGTTTTTTTAGCTGATTGAAGATTTCTTTTTTACCACCAGGAAATTTTTTTTGTTCAAATTTGTAAGAAATCTTAGTTAGATATACCCAACAAATACTGAGAAGTAACAAACTTAAAGGCAATCCAAACTTAAACCATTGAAAAAAACTGATTTTAATTCCGTAAGATTCCTTCATAATTCCTGCAAAAACAAGATTAGGCGGGGTTCCAATTAGTGTTGCCATTCCTCCAATTGATGCACTATAGGCAATTGCTAACATTAGAGCTTTTCCAAAGAGAAGATTTTCTTTTTCACTTGCATTAGAATTATTTTTTAGCTGAGCAACAATAGCCATTCCAATTGGAAGAATCATTACGGCTGTCGCTGTATTTGAAATCCACATAGATAAAAAAGAAGTAGCTATCATAAATCCTAAAATAATATTACTCACATTTGTTCCTACTATCTTAATTATTGTAAGCGCTATACGTTTATGTAAATCCCACTTTTCAATAGCGATTGCTAATATAAACCCTCCAACAAACAAAAAGATAAATTTATGACCATATGCTGCTGTTGTTTTTGTTAAAGCTAGTCCTCCGCTTAAAGGAAATAATACAATTGGTAAAAGTGCTGTTACCGCAATTGGTACTACTTCTGTTATCCACCAAATTGCAACCCAACTAGTAGAAGCTAAAACAGCGCACCCCTGGTTTGAAAGTCCCTCAGGGTGAAACATGGTTAATAATAACAGAAATGAAATTGGTCCAGCGATTAAACCTAGATTTTGTTTGGTGATTTGCATGTGTTATTGATTAAAAATTAAATCCGCAGCTTTTGAAACTGCAATTAAGTAATTGTGATCAGCGTTAGGGTTGATAACATAATTCCACTCAAAATTTAGTTCTTGATTTACTGCTATTGATTGTGCATTTGTATAAAAATTACTGGCACGTTCTAAACGGTTAAGCCCTTGTAAGTCTACGATGCTGTTGTGTCTCAGCGAAGAAGAATTTGGGTCATTGTCATTAGATCCGATTAATACAGTGAGATGATTTGAAAATAATTGAGTGTAATCCATGTTTTCTAATGGACTTGAATTTAGTCCATAAGGAAAATTTATATCTAGTTCTAAAGTTGTGTACCAGCCAGCTGCCGAAGCGACTATTTTATCAACCTTAGCTTCGGGCTTGAAAAACAAGAAGCGATGAGCGAATTGTGCTCCTGCAGAATGTCCAATTATGTGGTATTTAGCGGTCTGATTATTTAATTGTTGTTTTGTGTATGTGAAAAGTGGTTCAATTACAGAAAAAGTCCATTCAGGTTCCGGATTCAAAGTAGATAAGCTAGGATTGTCACCATCAATAAAAACATTTCCAAGGTTGTAACCATCTCCTCCAGGAAATTGAGAATTTGTAAATTCTGGCACAATTAGAATAAATCCATATAGATCAGCTTTTTCTACAAGAGAATTTCGGTAGTCATAAGCATTTCTATTATTTCCGTGAAAAACAAAAACGATAGGGGTGCTAGGACTGCTATTGGTAGGGATATGACTGTAGACATTTAGATAACTTTCAGAGATTAAATCATATGTAAATGAGAACATTCCTGCTCCTTCACTTTGAGAGTTTAACTCAGTATAATTATTTAGATTAATAGGTCCATCATTTATTGAATCACAAGAGCTAAATAATACTATAGTCAATAAAACAGATAAGAGCCTGGATGTTATGAAATTTATCACTAGTTGACATACATTTTTAAGTAAAATAAATCGAAAACATTGTATATTTATAATACCAATTACCATATACAATGAATACCAATCATTTTTTTGCAGTTGATAGAATTCGTTCTCAATATACAATTTTATCCAAAAATGTAAAGTCCCATAAGTATGTTGATTTATATTGGGCTATAAAAAATTGTATTCTAAAATATGAACTACCTCATGATTGGCTTCTTCCATCGACTAGACTTTTGTGTAAGTCACTTGGTGTGTCAAGAACAACAGCTATAAAAGCCTATGAACTATTATTATTGGAAAAAATTATTATTTCTAAACCTGGATCAGGGAATAGAATTAATTACTTAAAATCTAAATTAGAAGATAAGCGAGTAGCTAGTCCTATTCAACCAAATTCTAATCTATATCCTCAAATTTCTGAAAAGAGTAAATCATTTTTAAAAAATAGAGCTTTGTTAAATAGGCTTCCTAATAATAATTTAGCATTTAGGCCTGGTTTACCACCAATTGATATTTTTCCTGTAAATCAATGGAAAAAATTACTTAATTTATATTGGCGCTATATTAAATCCTCTGGACTGTCGTATTCAAAATCTACTGGTCTAAAAGAGTTTAAAACTAGTATTTCAAACTATCTAAATATAAGCCGAAATATTAAATGTGACCCAGATCAAATTGTGGTTGTTTCAGGGTCTTTACAGTCGTTATACTTAATTTCTAACACTCTTATTAATTGTGGGGATGGGGTTGTTTTAGAAAACCCTATTTTCCCAAATGTTCACTCTGTTTTCAAAAGTTCTGAAGCTAACTTATATCCTGTGGAACTAGATAAAGAAGGCATTGATATCAAATCTTTAGATATAGTGGGTAATGCTTCTCCTAAATTGATTCATCTTACTCCATCAAATCATTACCCTTTAGGAATACCAATGAGCCTAAAAAGACGTCAGATGATCTTGAAATGGGCTTCTAATCATAAAGCATTAATAATAGAAAATGATTATGAAAACGAAATCGCAAATCATTTCACAAAAACTCCTACGCTATATAGTCTTGATACAGAAGATCGTACTATGACTAAGCATGAGAATCCTAACAAAGTGTTCTATAAAATAGATTATGATGATTCAGAATGGACAGTAGATGACGTTGCTAATTTTGACGTTGATCGCTATAAAGATACATTTGTTAAAGTCATAGTTAAAAACCGCACC
>NYWQ01000019.1 GCA_002685115.1 Flavobacteriales bacterium
GAGAACCTTAAGTTTGTTGACCCCTGAAAAAAGGTGTCGGGTTTTCGACAGGAAGACATAATAATAATGGTTAGAACGAGTGTTCTAAATAATGTTTTCATATTGCTTATATTTGCTTGGCAAAGATACAAAACGAATTGAATTGAAATTTATTTTTAAAAAAAGTGAAATGTATTTTT
Organism: Flavobacteriales bacterium; assembly: GCA_002685115.1. Lineage (GTDB taxonomy): Bacteria > Bacteroidota > Bacteroidia > Flavobacteriales > UBA7430 > UBA6772. The sequence goes on from NYWQ01000019.1 coordinate 180, forward strand.
CGTTTTTGTTAAAATGATTACATTTGCAATCCGCAATAAAACACAGAAGAAGATGAAAACGGGAATACATCCAGACAATTACAGATTAGTAGCAGTGAAAGATATGTCAATAGGCGAGACTTTTATTACTAAATCTTGTGCAGATACAAAAGAAACAATTACTATTGATGGAACAGAATATCCATTAATCAAACGAGAAATTACAAATGCATCTCACCCATTTTACACCGGTAAAATGAAATTGGTTGATACTGCAGGACGTATTGATAAATTTAAAAGTCGATATGCTAAGGTTGCAAAGTAAGAATAATTTGTTATCAAACTAAAAAAGAGCTCTACATTTTAGAGCTCTTTTTTTTTTCATTTTTTTTTTCAATCTTAGAGCGTTATTAAAGTTTTATTAAAAATAGTATGAGGTATTTATTATTTGACGATCAAAATAGAACCAATTTACTTCCTTTAGCTTACACTCGGCCTGTAGCGGAGTTTCGGGTTGGCATCCTAACGATCAAAGAAAAGTGGGCCAAGAGAATGCCTAGCAATGCTACTTTTTCTGGTTTTGTTACCGAAGAATATTTACAAGCCAAGTTTCCAGCATCTATTCAAGAAGATCAAATTTGGATTAATGCTTCAATTTGTCCAAACGCTTCTTTAGTGAAAAAAATCACTTCATTAAACTGTAATGAAAGCCTTTACGATCATAGCAATAACTTGATAGCTTTTCGTGCTGATACATTTGATAGTTCTGCTGATTGTAAGAAAATAACTACCGATATCTCATTTACGCATATTTTAAACGTTTGGGATATTTTTAGTAAGAATGGAGAAGAGTTAAAAGCTGACTTTGATTTGCTAACCAAAGATAGGACTTCAAAAGAAATGAATGCGACCAATACCCTTTTAGGCAAGGAGAATATTTTTGTTGAAGAAGGTGCTCAAGTAAGTTGTGCTATTATTAACGCCGAGTCTGGACCAGTGTACATTGGTAAGAATTCCGTTGTTATGGAAGGCTCAATTATTAAAGGTCCATTTGCTTTGTGCGAATCTTCGCACACCAAATTAGGTGCTAAAATTTATGGCCCAACCACTGTTGGACCTCATTCCAAAGTTGGAGGAGAGCTTAACAATGTTGTTCTTTTTGGATATTCTAACAAAGGACACGACGGTTTTTTAGGCAATTCAGTTCTTGGAGAATGGTGTAATATTGGAGCAGATTCGAACAATTCAAATCTCAAAAATAATTATGCAGAGGTTAAATTGTGGAAGTATGAATTGAATAGATTTTCGCCAACAGGTCTTCAATTTTGTGGTCTTATAATGGGCGATCATTCTAAATGTGGAATAAATACGATGTTTAACACGGGAACGGTTGTTGGCGTTAGTGCTAATATTTTTGGTGCTGGTTTTCCAAGAAACTTTATTCCGTCTTTCTCTTGGGGTGGACCTCTAGGACAAACAACCTACAAAACCAACAAAGCCTTTGAGGTTGCCGAAAAAGTGATGTATCGAAGAGCCGTTGATTTTACCTTGATGGATCGTGAAATACTGACAAAAGTATTTGAATTGTCTGAACAATACCGAAGAAGTTAACTTAAACCCGACCTTTTGTCAGCTATTCCTTTTGGCACAACCCTTGCTTCAAACACATTGAATTTGAAGCATTCTTTAACGCATTACATTTTTTAGATTATACTATGGATACCAAAATAAAAATATTAGACGAGTTATCACTTTCAAAAGTTTTAGATAAAGAAGCTGAATTAATTCCCTTAATGACAGAGGAGGATGAGGAACGATTAAATGCTGAAGCAATGCCTGATGAAATTGCGGTATTACCACTTAGAAATACGGTTTTATTTCCAGGGGTTGTAATTCCCATAACCTTAGGTAGAGACAAATCTATCAGTTTAATTAAGGAGGCTAATGAGGGAAATAAAATTATTGGTGTTGTTGCACAAAAGGATGCTAGCGTTGAAGATCCAAAAGCTGAAGATCTAAACGTTACGGGTACGCTTGCTAAAATTTTAAAAACTTTTAGAATGCCTGATGGTAATACAACGGTTATCATTCAAGGTCAAAAACGATTTGATATTCAAGAGTTCACGCAGGAAGCTCCTTATTTTAAAGCCATTGCGACTTCTTTTCAAGAAACAAAGCCTAACAAAGGCGATAAAGAGTTTGCAGCTCTTGTGGAAAGTGTAAAGGATGTTGCACTACAAATCATTAAAGAGTCACCAAACATCCCATCGGAAGCTTCCTTTGCGATTAAGAATATAGAAAGTGATTCTTTTTTAATCAATTTTGTGGCCTCAAACATGAATATTGATATAAAGGATAAGCAAAAGCTATTAGAACAGCCAAACTTGGAAGAGCGTACAAAAACTTCATTAATTCATTTAAATCATGAAATTAACATGATTCAAATGAAAAATGAAATTCAAAATAAAGTAAGAGTAGATTTAGACGAGCAACAAAGAGAATACTTTTTAAACCAGCAACTAAAGCAGATTCAAGAAGAGCTTGGCGGAAATTCCCACCATGAGGAGGTAGAAGAGTTGCGGACTAGAGCTAGCAAAAAGAAATGGCCTAAAGAAGTTGCAGATCAAGTAGATAAGCATTTAAAAAAACTACAACGTTTAAATCCTCAAGTACCCGATTATTCTATTCAAAGAAATTATTTGGAAACGGTATTAGATTTACCTTGGAGCCACTATTCTAAAGATAAATTTGATTTAAAACGTGCAGAAAAAGTATTAGATAAAGACCATTATGGTCTGGAGAAAGTAAAAGAACGTATTATAGAGCATTTAGCTGTGCTTAAATTAAAGGGCGATATGAAATCCCCAATTTTGTGTTTGTATGGCCCTCCTGGTGTTGGTAAAACATCACTTGGTAAGTCGGTAGCAGAAGCTTTAGGAAGAGAATACATTCGTATGAGTTTGGGCGGATTGAGAGACGAATCTGAAATACGAGGTCATAGAAAAACCTATATCGGAGCCATGCCTGGAAGAATTATTCAATCTATTAAAAAGGCTGGTACTTCCAACCCTGTTTTTGTGTTAGACGAGATCGATAAATTAGCTTTAGGTAGTCAAGGAGATCCATCTTCGGCCTTGTTAGAAGTTTTAGACCCAGAGCAAAACTCGACTTTTCACGATAATTATTTAGAAATGGGCTACGACCTTTCTAAGGTCATGTTTATTGCAACAGCCAACTCTTTAAATACCATTCAGCCTGCTTTAAGAGATCGTATGGAAATTATTGACATAAGCGGTTATACCATGGAAGAAAAGGTAGAGATTGCTAAAAAACACCTATTGCCAAAGCAGCTTCGCGAACACGGTTTGGATACTTCTCATTTAAAACTTGGGAAAAAAGAATTTGAACAAGTTGTTGAAGGTTATACAAGTGAATCTGGTGTACGTGGTTTAGACAAGAAATTGGCGAAATTAGTACGTTATGCAGCTAAGAGTATCGCTATGGAAGATGCATACGAACCGAAACTTAGCCACGATTTAGTTACAGACATTTTAGGGCCACAACGTTTTAGTAAGGACAAGTACCAAAACAATGACGTGGCAGGTGTAGTTACTGGCCTAGCTTGGACCTCTGTTGGGGGGAGCATTCTATTTATAGAATCCAGTTCGAGTCCTGGTAAAGGACGTTTAACTCTTACCGGTAATTTAGGTAAGGTTATGAAGGAATCTGCTACTTTAGCTTTAGAGTTTATAAAAGCCAACCACAGTAAATTTGGAATTAAACCAGAGGTTTTTACCAAATGGGACATACACATTCATGTACCCGAAGGTGCAGTGCCTAAAGACGGTCCTTCTGCTGGTATAACCATGTTGACTTCTTTAACCTCATTGTTTACCCAGAAAAAAGTGAAGAAAAGTTTAGCCATGAGCGGTGAAATAACGCTTAGAGGAAAAGTGCTTCCTGTCGGAGGAATTAAAGAAAAAATATTGGCTGCAAAGCGTGCTGGGATAAAAGAAATTATTCTCTGTAAAGAAAACCAAAAGGACATTTTTGAAATTAAAGAAGATTATTTAAAAGGCCTTAATTTTACCTATGTTGAATCTATGACCGATGTTATTGATTTGGCTTTGACAAAGCAAAGTGTTGATGACGCTAAGGAGTTATAGTTCAATCACTAAAAAAAGCCTCATGTAAATGAGGCTTTTTTTTAGTTTCGGATAAAATAACTTTTATGCTTGTATACCATACGATATGCAAAACTTATATTTGCTCTAATAAAATTGAAATGTAAATGAGAAAACAATTGGTGGTAGGTAACTGGAAGATGAATAAAAATCTTCAAGAAGGAATTGATTTATGTCGATCAATTNTGAGNCAAACTNNAACTTCCTCGAGAGAACTGGTTTTGGCCGCTCCTTTTATTCATTTAACCACTTTGGTTGAAACAAGTAAAACGTCAAACCTAAAGATTGCAGCTCAAAATTGCCATCAAGAACTTTCGGGAGCTTATACTGGAGAAGTATCTGCAGCTATGTTAGCTGATATAGGCGTTTCGTATGTTATTCTGGGTCATTCTGAGCGAAGAACATACCAGAATGAATCGAATGCTTTACTAGCCAAAAAAACGGATACAGCATTAGCACAAAATTTAAAAGTAATCTATTGTTTTGGCGAAACCTTGCAAGATCGTCAATCAAACCGTCATTTTGATCTCATAAAGACACAGGTTACTGAGGGTTTATTTCACTTAACATCTTCGGCAATAAAAAATATTGTTTTAGCCTACGAACCTGTTTGGGCAATTGGAACTGGCGAAACGGCAACAAGCGCTCAAGCTCAGGAAATGCATGCCTACATTCGTAAGGTTTTAGCCGCTAAATACGGCGAGGAAATTGCAGAAAATACCAGCATTCTTTACGGAGGTTCTTGTAATCCATTAAATGCCAAAGAGCTTTTTAATCAAACAGATGTAGACGGAGGTTTAATTGGTGGAGCCTCCTTAAATTCTGAAGATTTTTTAACCGTTTCCAAAGCGTAGTTTATGAATTATATAGAAGTTAATTTTAGCATAAAAATGGCTGAGGCCACAGAAATTAATATGGATAGCGTTCGTGAAATTATCATGGCAGAATTGGCAATGCTTAACTTTGAAAGTTTTGTAAATACCAAACAAGGCCTTCAAGCTTATATTCAAGAAGTGGACTTCAATCAAAAGGAACTCTCTGCTTTATACTTATTCGAAAACCCTGACTTTACAATTGAGTTTGGAATTACTAAAATTGAACAACAAAATTGGAATGCCGAATGGGAAAAGAATTTCGAATCCATAGAAGTAAATGGTAGGTGTGTTGTTCGTGCCCCTTTTCATCAAGAAAAAGACGTTGAATTTGATATTGTTATAGAACCCAAAATGTCTTTCGGTACCGGACATCACGAAACAACACATCAGATGATTGCTGAGTTATTGGCGGTAGATGTCAGTGGTAAACGTGTTTTAGATATTGGCTGTGGCACAGGAGTTTTAGCCATTTTAGCTTGTATGAAAGGTGCCTCATCGATCACTGCAATTGATATTGATGAGTGGGCTTATGAAAATACTTTAGAGAATGTGAGAAAAAATAAATGTTCTCAGATTATTGTTAAAAAAGGTGGTGCAGCTCTTTTAAAGAATTCTTCTTACGATGTTATTTTGGCCAACATTAACCGAAATATTTTAGTAAACGATATGGAGGCATACGTAAAAACCATGTCTTCGGGTTCTAAAATTGCATTTAGCGGATTTTACACCTCAGACATTTCGCATATTGACACCCATGCTCGCAGCCTTGGCTTAAAACTGCTAAGACAAAGTGAAAAAAACAATTGGGCTGCACTTGTCTATCAAATGAGTTAATATTCAGTCAGTTGCCCCATTTTTACAAGTCAATTTCTTTTAAATTTTTAACTCTATTTCGCGCTAAAAATTCATCAATTGTTTCAACATGCTCTACAACTCTTTGCTCTTTGAATTCAAATACTTTTTGAGACAAGCCTTGTAGGAAGTCTCGGTCGTGAGAAACAAGTATTAAAGTACCTTCAAAATTGCGTAATGCTTTCTTTAAAACATCCTTAGATTTTAAATCCAAATGGTTTGTAGGCTCATCTAAAATAAGAACATTTACAGGTTTTAATAGTAGCTTAACCATGGCTAATCTTGTTTTCTCTCCTCCGGAAAGTACACTTACTTTTTTATCAATTGCATCACCCGAAAACATAAAGCCTCCTAAAATTGATTTTATATGTGAGCGAACATCACCTTTGGCTATCGTATCTACGGTTTCAAATACAGTTAAATCGGTGTCTAATAGCGATGCTTGGTTTTGAGCAAAGTAACCCACNTTAGCATTGTGTCCNAGTCCACATGTCCCTTCAAATTCTATTTCGCCCATGATGGCTTTTATCATCGTCGATTTNCCCTCACCATTTCTACCCACAAATGAAACTTTTTCGCCTCGNGCTATGGAAATGTTTGTANTNTNAAACACNNTATGNTCTCCNTAGCTTTTGGTTAAGTTTGTAGCTGTAACTGGGTAATCTCCTGAGCGTTGAGCAGGAGGGAAGCTAAGGTTTAACGAAGAATTATCGACTTCGTCTATTTTAATTAAGTCAAGTTTTTCTAGCATTTTTTCGCGAGAATTTACTTGATTTGTTTTGGAATAGGTCCCTCTAAATCGTTCTATAAAAGCAACATTATCAGCAATAAACTTTTGTTGTTCTTTAAAGGCTTTAACTTGTTGTTCTCTTCGTTCTTCTCTTAATTGAATGTAGTGTGTGTAATTGGCTTTGTAATCGTAAATCCTACCCATAGTTAACTCTATGGTTCTGTTGGTAATGTTGTCAATAAACGTTTTATCGTGCGATATCACAATAACGGCTTTGGCTTTGTTCAATAAAAAGTCCTCCAACCAAATTACAGATTCAATATCGATATGATTGGTNGGNTCNTCNAGTAAAACCAAGTCTGGTTTTTGTAATAANATTTTGGCCAATTCAATTCGCATTCTCCATCCACCACTANANTCTCCNGTTNGTCGGTGTAAATCACTTCTTTTAAAACCCAAGCCGATGAGTGCTTTTTCGACCTCTGCATCGTAATTTACCTCCTCAATGGAATAGTATTTCTCTCCCAATTCGGACACACGTTCGATGATTTCCATGTAGGCTTCAGATTCGTAGTCTGTTCTGGTTTCCAGCTCTTTATTGAGCTTTCCCATTTCAGTTTTCATCTCAAAAATGTGCGCAAAGGCTTTTGAGGCCTCTTGGAATACAGTGCAGTTGTCTTCGGTTAACAGATGCTGAGGTAAGTAGGCGATTTTGGTATCCTCTGGGCATTTTACCGATCCTCTATTTGCTTTTTGAACCCCAGCAATAATTTTCATGAGAGTGGTTTTTCCTGCCCCATTTTTACCCATTAAGGCGATCTTATCATTTTCATTAATTGCAAATGAAATATTACTGAAAAGAGAGTCTCCACTGAATTCTACTGCTAATCCATTAACTGAAATCATAAATGTATTTTTAAAGCTGAATATATTTACATGTTCAGCTTATAGCATTTTTATAAATTGGTTTGAGTATACTCAAAAAGAAATGAAGTAACCTCGGTTTGTGCTTGAATGAAACCGTGGTATCAAGAAATTACTATTTAAGCGTTCGGTTTCTTTTTAAATTTTGGTTTTCCCTTAAATTTTGGGTTNAAGCGTTTTTTGTTGTTTGATTTTTGCTTTGGGTGTTTTTTCTCGGGCTCATATTTTGGAGCNTCGCCCAATGCTTTAGGCAANTCAATTTTATCAACAACTTTATCCATAAGAGCCTCAATATTAAAAAACAATATTTGGTCTCTGTCATTTATTAAAGTTATCGCATGCCCATCGGATTCGTTTCTTCCAGTTCGTCCAATTCTATGAATGTAGTCTTCTGCATCCGATGGAATGTCGTAATTNATCACNAAAGAGATTCCTTTAATATCGATTCCTCTAGAAACGATATCTGTGGCAACCAANGTTTTAAATTTTTTGGCNTTAAACTCNCCCATTACTTNNTCTCGCTCATTTTGCTCTAAATCTGAGGACATGGCTTTTGAGGGTATTCCTTGANTTTTNAGTTCTCGCTGAATGAGTGAAATGTTCTTTTTGGTAGAAGAAAAAACAATGACAGACTCAAAATCCATCGATTTTAATATGTGCGCTACTAAAGGCGCTTTTTGCTTATCGTATGCTAAATACGCTTCCTGACGTATGGTTTCTGCAGGTTTTGAGATCGCAACATTTACTCTTGCCGGATCTTTTAAAATACTTTGTGCNAGTTTNACAATCTTNGGAGGCATNGTTGCCGAGAANAAGAGNGTNTGTCTGTTTGTTGGAAGTTTATCTACAATACGCATGATGTCATGGTTAAAGCCCATNTCAAGCATNCTATCGGCCTCATCAAGAATTAAATATTCAACTCCAGAAAGGTCTAAATTAGAAATTGACAGGAAGGACAATAACCTCCCAGGCGTTGCGATTATAACTTCGGTTCCTTTTTTAAGAGATTCTGATTGTGTGGTCCAACTTTTTCCGTCACCACCGCCATAAACGGCTTGAGAACTTACGGCAGCAAAATAGGAGAACCCATCAAACTGCTGATCTATTTGTTGAGCCAACTCTCTTGTGGGCGCAATTATGATAGCTCTAATTTTTTTCTTTTTAACCTTGTGAAGTTCGTTCAGTATTGGCAAAAGAAANGCGGCTGTTTTTCCTGTTCCTGTTTGTGCGCAAGCTATAATATCCTTTCCTTTCATTATTACAGGAATTGCCAATTCCTGAACTGGTGTTGGCTTTTCAAAATACATTGCATCTAATCCCTCCTGAATATCTGGATGAAAATTTAGCTCCTTAAAAGTCATGCTTTTGTTGTTTTAACGGATGAATTAAATAGAAATCGATCGTTCAATTTAATTGTATTAATATTTATACAGACGAATTAATTTTTCNGTAAATCGTTTGTTTGCTAGGTAGTTGTCTTCAAGNTTTNCTGCAAAAGGTATTGGCGTTTCAATACTCCCACATCTCANTATTGGNGCNTCTAAAGATTCNAAGCACTCCTCTGAGATGATGGCTGAGAGNTCGCCTCCAAGTCCACCATAAACAGTGTCTTCGTGCAATAGTATCACTTTGCCTGTTTTAGCAACAGAACTTAGTATCGTTTCTTTGTCTAATGGTACCAATGTTCTTAAGTCTATTAAGTCTGCAGCAATAGTTGGGTTATCTTCTAAGGCTTTTAAAGCCCAATGAACGCCCATGCCGTAAGTTATTATGGTCAAGTCGTTTCCAGTTTTTAACAAGCTGGCTTTGCCCAAAGGTAAGGTAAAATAATCTTCAGGTACTTCTTGGTATAGACTTCTGTATAGTGCTTTGTGTTCAAAGAACATTACTGGGTTTGGGTCTTCTATCGAAGCAGCGAGTAAGCCTTTTGCATCTATTGGAAATGCAGGGTAAACTACTTTTAATCCAGGCGTATGTGCAAACCAAGCCTCATTGGTTTGAGAGTGAAAAGGACCCGCTCCAACTCCAGCACCGCAAGGCATTCTTACCACAACGTCAGCGTTTTCACCCCAGCGGTAGTGTACTTTAGCCAAGTTGTTAATGATGGGATTAAATCCAGAGGTAACAAAATCACTGAATTGCATTTCTACGATTGCTTTGTATCCTGAAATAGACAAACCTAAGGCTGTACTAATGATAGAAGATTCACAGATAGGTGTATTTCGTACTCTATCTTTTCCAAATTGTTCAACAAATCCATCTGTAATTTTAAAAACGCCTCCATATTCTGCAATATCTTGCCCCATAANAACAGANTTNTCGTANTTNTCCATGGATTGNCGTAGGCCATCAGAAATGGCATCTACCAATCGTATGTTTTTTGTGTTTGAGCTTGTTGTGTTTGTCTCTTCAAAATGATTTGGGGCAAATACATCATTCAATTCNTGCGTGAGGTCTGCAGTTATTANTTCTTCATTATCTGCTGTTTCGAGTGCTTCTTCAATTTCAGCTTTTACATTCTTTTTAAAGTCTTTTATATAATCTTGATCTATAACGCCTTCAGCAAGTAAGAAATCTTGGTAGTTAGATACAGGGTCTTTTTCTGCCCATTCATCCATCAATTCTTTAGGAACATATTTGGTTCCCGAAGCTTCTTCGTGTCCTCGTATTCTAAAAGTTAAACATTCTAAAAGAATAGGTTTCGGATTTTTCTTAATCTCTTCTGAAAGTTTTGTAAGNGTAGAATAGACTTCAAGAATGTTATTTCCGTCTATACGGTATGCATCCATTCCATAACCAACGCCTTTATCGGCTATTCGCTCACATCTAAATTGTTCGTTTGTAGGTGTAGACAAGCCGTATCCGTTATTCTCTACAACAAATAGCACCGGTAATTCCCAAACAGCGGCTACGTTTAAAGCTTCATGAAAATCGCCCTCACTGGTACCACCATCTCCTGTAAATACCGCACATACTTTTTTAGTATTTTTTAGTTTGTTGGCCAATGCAATTCCATCTGCAAGAGCTAGTTGGGGCCCAAGATGAGAAATCATTCCTACAATATGGTGCTCTTTAGTTCCAAAATGAAAAGAGCGGTCTCTACCCTTCGTAAATCCATTTTTTTTACCTTGAAATTGGGAGAAAAGTCTGCTAAGCGGAATGTTTCTACTGGTAAAAACACCTAAATTTCTGTGCATTGGTAAAATATACTCATCTTGGTCTAAAGCCTTTGCAACTCCTACTGAAATGGCTTCTTGTCCAATACCACCAAACCATTTAGATATTCTACCTTGTCGCAATAAAATCAACATCTTTTCTTCCACCAATCTTGGTTTAAGTAGTGCTTCAAAGAGTTCTTTTAGGAGCGAATCTGAATAGCCTTTTCGGTTGTATTTAATTTTCATATTAATTCTATAATTTTGATGTAGCCAAATTATTGAATTATTACGTATTTTGGCATCTTCCTAGCCTTATTTTACAATAAAATAAAGTTTTAGTATTGTACGAGTATGAAAAATCATTTACAGCATCTTTTGTTTTTGGGAAAAGCTCTTTTTTTAGCCTTGCTTTTTTTTGGCTTAAGTAGGTTTGTTTTTGTGTGTTTTACCTTTGCTCAGTTTCCTAGTATTTTTAAAGATGGTCTTTTGGGTGTCTTTNTACAGGGCGTTCGATTTGATCTTTCTTCTATTGCNTATTTNAATCTGTTCTTTATCCTATGCTCAATCTTCCCTACAAGGAAAAGAGAAAAACCCTTTTACCAAAGGCTATTAAAAGTGTTGTTTCTTTTTTTTAACGGCTTCGCTTTATTTTTAAACACGGTAGATATTGTAAACGTTCATTTTACAGGCAAGAGAATGACTGCAGATATTGTTTCCTTTCTTTTTCAGGGAGAAGACGCTACTCATGTTGCAGGTGATTTTATGAAAGATTATTGGTTTCTTTTTCCAATCTTTTTTTTACTGGTTTTTGCGCTCAATCTAGGTTATACTTTCATTCAAAAAAATCAGTTTTTTTTATACAGAAGTAAAAACAATTGGAAATCTTATGTGCTTTCTTTACTGGTTTTAATTTTTACAGTTTTGGCTATGAGGGGAGGAACCCAGCTAAGGCCTTTAAAAAACATTCATGCCAGTTATTATGCCAACGGTAAGTATGTTCCTTTAATTTTAAACACTCCTTTTAGTATTCTCAGTACACTATCGGAAACAGGTTTGCAGGATAAAAATTACTTCAGCTCACAAGAATTAAATACGCACTTTAATGCTGAAAGAACCTTTTCTTCAGATTCTTCCAAAGCTAAAAATGTGGTGGTTGTTATTTTAGAAAGTTTTGCCAGAGAATACATTGGTGGATACAATACTTTTAGAGGGTATACTCCTTTTTTAGACAGTTTAATGCTACACAGTACTGTATGTACGAGTGCTTATGCCAACGGGAAGAAGTCCATAGAAGGAATTCCGGCAGTACTTTCCGGCTTACCAGCCTTGTCTGACAAACCCTTTATTTTATCTCAGTACGGTACGCAAAAAGGCAATAGTATTGCGGCAGTTTTAGCTGGCTTTGGCTACAACTCTTCTTTTTACCACGGTGGACACCCAGGAACCATGGGTTTTGATGCCTACGCAGAAATTGCTGACTTTGATGCGTATTTAGATATGAGTAATTACCCAAATTCTGAGGCAGATTACGACGGCAAGTGGGGAATATTTGACGCACCTTTCTTGCAGTTTTATAAAGCTGAGTTAGACCGCAAACAGCAACCTTTTTTCTCGTCTATATTTACCTTAAGTTCTCATCATCCATACACCATTCCCGATCAATACAAAGGCGTTTTTCCAAAAGGTGACCTTCCTATACATGAAAGTATAGGGTACAGTGATTATGCCCTGAAACAATTTTTTGAAGAAGCCAAAAAATCGAGTTGGTTTTTAAATACTGTTTTTGTGATTACGGCAGATCATACTTTTAAATCTACTCAGGAATCCTATCAAAACTCAAACGGTATGTACGCGATTCCTTTACTCGTTTACGAGCCCTCTGTTGGCTTGCCAGACACCATAACTAAGGTTTGTCAACAAACCGATATTCTGCCTACGGTTGTGGATGTATTAAACTTAGACACCAGCATTGTATGTTTTGGAAATTCTATTTTTGATACAACAGGTTTTGCCATCAATTACCTAAATTCTATTTACCAATATTTTGAGGATGATTATTTACTTCAGTTTAATGGCATTGAGAGTATTGGTTTGTACCATGTTAAAACCGATTCGATTTTAAATGAAAACTTACTAGATCTGGAGTCCTTTCGGGCTAAGAAAATGGAACGCAAAGTCAAGGCAATTATTCAAGACTACAATGCTCGAATGATTCACAATAATTTGAAATTAAATGAATAAAAAAAGTCTTCATTTTATAATTAATCCTATTTCGGGTACTGGAAAACAACGCGGGATAGAAAAGAAAATTGAAACCATCATTGATGCTGCTATTTTTGAAGTTTTTATTCATTACACTGCTAAAAAAGGGCATGCAATAGAAATTGCAAAAGATTTGGTAGCCAACAATGCTTTTATGATTGTTGCTGTAGGCGGTGATGGTACTGTAAACGAAGTGGCTCAAGCTATGGTGAACAGTGCCTCTATTTTAGGGATTGTTCCTACAGGTTCTGGAAATGGTTTGGCGCGTCATTTGGGCATACCTCAAAATACAAGCCATTCTTTAAAACGGCTTAACACTCTAAGGACCAAACAAATTGACTCTTGCTTAGCCAATACTTCTTTTTTTATAAATGTGTCTGGAGTTGGTTACGACGCTCACATAGCGCATTGTTTTGCCCAAGACAAAAGGCGAGGCATACAAACGTATATAAAACTCATACTTTCTGAGTGGTGGTCTTATTCTGTTAAAAGGTACCGCATTGAAGCAAACGAAGGCGAGTGTTTTAATGGAGAAGCGGTACAGATTAGTTTTGCCAACGGTTCTCAATTTGGAAACAATGTTGTTATATCGCCCCAATCTATTGCAGATGATGGCCAAATTGAATTGTGTATTGTGAAGCCTTTTAAGTTTTATGAAGTTCCTTTTTTATTTTTAGCCCTACTTACCAGCAGATTATACCGCACCAATAAAATGGAAATTATTACCTGTTCTTCCGCTAAAATTTATTGTTCAAACGATCGGGTTCATTTAGATGGAGAGCCATGTGAATCGATCAACTCGATTGCTTTAAAAGTGCTCCCCAAAAGTATAAGAGTACTTGCTGTTTAAATTTGTCAGAACAATAATTTTCATTAGCATTAGGTAAGGATCTTCATTTCGAATACATTTGTTATTTTAGCTTTAAATTTATTTATATGACTACATTTAAAAATATCCCAAGTATAGATTTAGCCGATTTTACCCATGGTGATGAGGCCTTGAAAGCTGCTTTTGTAAAAAACTTAGGAGAAGCCTATGAAACCATTGGTTTTGTTGCAGTTAAAAACCATGGCTTAAGCCCAGAACTTACCGAGATGTTATACGCGCAAGTTCAGCACTTCTTTGAAATGCCGGTTGCACAAAAAGAGAATTACGAAATTAAAGGTTTAGGAGGTCAAAGAGGCTATGTGTCTTTTGGTAAAGAGCATGCCAAAAATAGAAACGAAGGTGATCTTAAAGAATTTTGGCATTTTGGTCAAAACGTTCTTGATCAAGATCCAATTAAAGCAGAGTACCCAGCCAATGTTTTTGTAGAGGAGTTACCGGATTTCAATAAGATAGGGCTTGAGGTTTACGCCAAGTTAGAGTCCGCTGGAAAGGATATGTTAAGAGCCATAGCACTTTATTTAAATTTAGATGAGCATTATTTTGACGCCAAAATTCACAACGGAAACAGCATACTCAGACCCATACATTACCCACCTATTACTGCTGCGCCAAAAAATGCAGTAAGAGCTGCCGAGCATGAAGATATTAATTTAATTACTTTACTTATGGGGGCATCTGCAGATGGCTTGCAAGTATTGAATAAAAATGGTGAATGGATTTCGGTAACGGCTTTGCCAGAACAAATTGTTGTGAATGTGGGGGATATGCTTCAGCGTCTTACAAACAATAAATTAAAATCGACCACACACAGAGTGGTTAATCCGCCAAAAGAAAAATGGGGAACTTCTCGTTATTCCATTCCTTTTTTCTTGCATCCTCGCTCCGAAGTATCTCTAGATTGTTTGGATTCTTGTATCACAGAGGCTAACCCAAAACGCTACAAAGAGATTACTGCTGGTGCCTACTTAGAGGAACGAATAAGAGCACTTGGCTTAAAAAATTAGTCTTTACTTTTCTAGTCGTTTTACGTTTACTTACCCCGTTATTAAAACAACATTTGTTTGGAATTTAAACAAGAATTATTGTCCTTTGATTACTTAGGTATAAATTCCAAATTTTGGATTTTTTTGGCAGGTAGTTTTACTATATTTGTGCGAAATTTCAATTCATGAAAGAGTTATTACATACGTACGAAAATAAAGAAGCCGAAATTGTTTTTGAATGGAACGATACAGAAACAGAAGCGAAGGGTTGGGTTGTTATTAACTCTCTTAGAGGTGGTGCTGCTGGTGGCGGAACGCGTATGCGTGTGGGCTTAGACAAACATGAAGTGCTTTCTTTAGCCAAAACCATGGAAGTGAAATTTACCGTTTCTGGCCCTGCAATTGGGGGCGCAAAATCGGGAATTAATTTTGATCCTAGCGACCCTCGTAAAAATGGCGTGTTAGAGCGCTGGTTTAAAGCCGTTGCACCTATCTTAAAAAGTTATTACGGCACTGGAGGCGATTTAAATGTGGATGAAATTCATGAAGTGATTCCAATGACCAGCGCTTTGGGTGTTTTACATCCCCAAGAAGGTGTTTTTAACGCTCATTTTAATCCAACATCTCAAGAAAAAGATCAGGCTATAAAGCAATTGCAAGACGGTGTTTTACTTCCGGTTTACGATGAAAGTTTAACGCCAGACCCTACAGGTAAATATACCGTAGCAGACATGATTACAGGCTATGGCGTTTCTGAAGCTGTAAATCATTACTACTCCATTTACGGTGGATCCATTAAGGGGAAGCGTGTTATTATACAAGGTTGGGGTAATGTTGGCGCTGCTGCTGCTTACTACCAATCGCAGCTTGGTGCTGTAGTTGTAGGTATTATTGATCGAGTAGGAGGTCTTATTAATACAGAAGGCTTTACAACCGAAGAAATTAAAACTCTTTTTTTAAAGAAAAATGGAAACTTCTTGAATGCAGAAAACATGCTTTCATTTAAAGAGGTGAATCAAAGAATTTGGTCTGTGGGTGCCGAAATATTTATTCCTGCTGCTGCTTCTAGATTGATTACCAAAGCACAAATAGATATTATGAAAGGCAAAGGGCTTGAGGTCATCTCTTGCGGTGCTAATGTTCCATTTGCCGATCAAGCTATTTTCTTTGGGCCTGTAGGTGAGTATACAGACAGCCAAGTTTCGGTGATTCCAGATTTTATTGCAAATTGTGGTATGGCCAGAGTATTTGCCTACCTTATGCAGGCCAATAGCGCTATGACTGATCTTGCGATTTTTGACGACACCTCCAAAACCATAGAAAAAGCCATGCGAAAAGCATACAAAGCAAACAACGCTAAAACTCAGATCGCTAAAACCGCTTTTGAAATCGCCTTAAACCAATTAGTATAAACTCAATATTTAGTACCCAAAACACAAAACTATGTTTTTAACCTTAATGATTATCGTATTTGTAGTTGGTTATGCAGCCATTGCATTAGAGCATCCTATTAAAATAGACAAAGCAGCTTCTGCATTAATTACCGGTGTTTTGGTATGGACACTTTTTGTCTTTACTGGAGCAGACAGCCACTTTATAGAAGAAGAGTTGTTGCATCACTTGAGCGAAATATCCAGTATTCTATTTTTCTTATTGGGTGCGATGACCATTGTTGAGTTAATTGACGCTCACGAAGGTTTTGCTATTATAACCGATAAAATTACCACGACTAAAAAAGTGAAGTTGCTTTGGATTATTAGTGTATTAACCTTCTTCTTTTCTGCAGCTTTAGACAATTTAACCACTTCTATTGTAATGATCTCTTTGCTCAGAAAATTAATAGGTGATAAATACGACCGATGGTTTTTTGCAGGGATTGTAGTAGTGGCAGCAAATGCCGGTGGAGCCTGGTCTCCAATTGGTGATGTTACCACAACTATGCTTTGGATTGGCGGTCAGTTAACTACAGCAACTATTATTTCTACCTTATTTATACCGAGTTTAGTTGCCATGGTTGTTCCTTTACTGGTACTAACCTTTACCTTAAAAGGCAATGTGGCAAGACCAATTACGAAAGAAGGTTTGGAGCATTACATCAATCCAACTACTGCTTTCGAACGCAACTTAATCTTCTTTTTAGGACTTGCAGGCTTATTGTTTGTTCCTATTTTTAAAACAGTAACCCATCTTCCTCCATTTATGGGAATGATGTTGAGTTTAGGTGTAATGTGGGCGGTTACGGAAGTCATTCACAGCTCAAAAAATAGAGAAGATAAATCTCATTTATCTGTAATAGGTGTTTTGCGTAAGGTAGATACGGCAAGTGTATTGTTCTTTTTAGGGATTTTATTAGCCGTTGCAGGGCTTCAGTCTGCCGGCCACTTAGCTGTTATGGCTGGAAGTTTAAACGATGCTTTTGACGGAAATATATACGCAATTAACATTGTTATAGGCTTGCTTTCTTCTATTGTAGATAACGTTCCATTGGTAGCCGGATCCATGGGTATGTATGAAGTTGCAGCGGCTGGCGTTTTTGCACAAGACGGTGTTTTTTGGCAATTTTTAGCTTTTTGTGCCGGTACGGGTGGTAGCGCTTTAATCATAGGTTCTGCAGCAGGTGTAGCCGTTATGGGATTGGAGAAAATAGACTTTGTGTGGTATCTAAAAAAGATTTCTATCTTAGCTCTAATAGGATACTTTGCTGGGGCGGGTACTTATATTTTAATGCAATCTTTTTAATTTAATTACGTTCTTAAGGAATAATAAAAAATCGTATGAATACTCTTTTATTTCAAATTCCCGTAGCTATAGATTCTTTAGCAATGGATGCAGTTCTTGCCAACGAACCTGTAGTGAAAACTCTTTCTATTGTTGATCTAATTACCAGCGGTGGTATAGGAGGTCAATTGATTATGGCAACCCTTGCATTGCTTTCTATTTTGACCGTTTATTTTTTTGTAGAGCGTTTTCAGACCTTAAAAAATGCAACTAAGGTAGATGTTCATTTTACAAACCAGGTTAAAGATTTTTTAGCCGATCATAAAGAGTCTTCTATTTTGGCTTTGTGTAAGCGAACGCCATCTCCTGTTGCTCAATTAATCGCAAAAGGAACCGTTTTAAGAAACGAATCGCCCAAAGTAATTCAAGATGCCATGGAGCGTCAAGGTAATTTAGAGGTGTACAAATTGGAGCATAACTTAGCTTCTTTGGCAACCATTGCTGGGGCAGCGCCAATGATTGGTTTTTTAGGAACCGTTATAGGAATGATACTTGCCTTTCATGAAATGGCCAGTGCTGGAGGTCAAATTGACGTAGAAATGCTCTCTAAAGGTATTTATACCGCCATGACTACTACGGTAGCAGGTTTAATTGTAGGAATTGTTGCTTTTTTAGCCTACAACAATTTAGTGGTTAAGGTTACCAGTGCTACTTTTAAAATGGAAGAAGCCACAGCAGATTTTTTAGAAATGATCGCCAAATCAAAATAAGATGGCTTTAAAATCTCGAAATAAAGTAAGCGCCGTTTTTAGTATGTCATCCATGACAGACATTGTGTTCTTGTTGCTTATTTTCTTTATGCTTACGTCTACCTTAGTAACCACCAATGCACTTGACCTAGTGCTTCCTAACAGCACTGCCCAAACCGTAAAAAAACAAAGAGTATCGGTTTCAATTAATGAAAACCTAGAGTACTACATTGACAAAGAACAGGTTGAATTAAAATACATAGAAGCTGAATTAATTGAAAAACTTGCAGGGCAAGAGGAGCAGGTGGTTGTTTTACGCGTTGACAAAGCTGTAGCTATAGAACATGCCGTAGCGGTTATGGACATTGCCTACCGAAATAAATTTAAAATTGTACTAGCGACCCAACAAAAGAAATGAGCTTTTTAAATAACAAACAAAAACGCAGCGCTGCAGTAGGTACTTTCCTGGTGCATTTGGCCTTGTTTTTTGTTTTTTATTCCTTTGGATTGCAGTATATGGACCCTAAAGTAGAAGAGGGGATTGCCATAGAATTTGGATACGACGACAGCGGGATGGGTGAGGATGTTACCCAGTCTGAAGAAGTGGTAACCGAAATTTTAGAACAAGTAAAAACCATTGAGGAAACCACGGTAGAAGAACTCAATGAAATAACCGAAGAGGTTGTAACGCAAGAACTAGAGGAAGCGCCCTCGATAACCGAGAAACCAGAGTCGGAAAAGAAACAAGAAATTACACCCGAACTCATAGAGGAAGAAAAATCAAAGGCAAGTGAAGAGCTGCAGCAAGCCCTCTCGAGCCTGTTCCAAAGCAACACCACCACCGAAGCCGGCGATACCGATACACTTGGTGCACAAGGGGCTATTTCTGGCGCTATAACTGGTGCTGAAACAGCTGTGGGTGGTGATGGAAACTCCGCTGACGGTTACGAACTGGGCGATCGAAAAGCCATACGTAAACCCAAACCTAAGTACTCTTGTAACGAAACCGGACTTGTGGTTATTCGGGTATGGGTAAACAGTGAAGGAAAGACGTACAAAGCAGAGTTAGACCTAAAAAACACAACAGACACTTCGCCTTGTTTGATTAAAGAAGCCAAAGCTGCTGCCTTACAAACAACTTGGTTTGCAGATACAAGTGTTGAGCCTATTCAAATTGGAAGTATAACCTACAATTTTAGAAAGCAATAGTTTTTGGTTTTTCTTCGGTGCTTTAATTTTATTTAAACATGACGTATCAACAAACCTTAGATTGGTTGTTTCACCAATTGGCTTCCTTTCAACGTGTCGGTAAATCTGCCTACAACGAAGATATAGGTAATATTACAGCACTGTGCAGGCAGTTAAACAATCCGCACAAACAATTTAAGTCCATTCACATTGCCGGTACAAATGGCAAAGGATCTACCGCTCATTTACTAGCATCTATTTTACAAGAACAAGGCTATAAGGTAGGTTTGTTCACCTCGCCTCATTTGGTAGATTTTAGAGAGCGGATAAAAGTAAACGGTGCAATGATAGCAGAACATGATGTGGTTAACTTTGTGGCTGCACAAAAAGAGACGTTTAAGAACCTAGGCGTTTCTTTTTTTGAAATGACCACGGCATTGGCTTTTCAGTATTTTGCAAGCCAACAAGTAGATCTGGCAGTTATAGAAACCGGACTTGGAGGTAGGTTAGACGCAACAAACCTCATACAGCCAGAACTCTCCATCATTACCAATGTAGCCCTAGACCATCAAAACCTGTTGGGAAATACGGTAAAAGAAATTGCTACCGAAAAAGCCGGTATTATTAAAGAGAACACACCTGTGGTTGTTGGCCCTACCACAAACGAGGTAAAGCAATTGATGCGCTCGGTAGCCGAGCTAAAAAAGGCACCCTTAACTTTTGCAAACCTTCAAACCAAATACAAAAGTGCTTTACTTGGCGCTTGTCAGCACGAAAATACAGCTACCGTAGTGGCCGCAGTAAATCAATTGCGTTTGCGTAACTGGAGCATTAGCGAAACAGCACTTTCTAAAGGCTTGGCTAAGGTTGTACAAACGACGAACTTAAGAGGGAGGTGGGAGCAAATAGCGACGTCGCCAAAGGTAATTTGCGATACCGGACACAACCTCCATGCAATGCAAACTATTGCAGCGCAATTGCAAAAGGAAGTGTACCAAAACTTATGGATTGTATTGGGCCTGGTGGCCGATAAGGACGTAAGCGGACTTTTGGCACTTATGCCCCGTACTGCAAAGTATATTTTTTGCCAAGCCAGCATACCCAGAGCCTTAAACGCAGAAGAGTTAGCAGAAAAAGCTGCTGCATTTGCTTTAAAAGGTAGGGTGGTGCAAAACCCCAAACAGGCACTGCAAAAAGCGCAAGCACTTGCAAATGAGAACGATTTGATCTTTGTAGGCGGAAGTACATTTGTTGTTGCAGAAATTCTTTAAAATTCTACTAAATTATTGACCTGATTGTTTGTGCTAGTCCCAAAAGGATTTCTATATTTGCACTCGCTGATCTAAATATCGGCAACGTTCTTTTTAAGAGATTAGGGCAATTAGCTCAGTTGGTTCAGAGCACCTCGTTTACACCGAGGGGGTCGGGGGTTCGAATCCCTCATTGCCCACCA
>NYWQ01000003.1 GCA_002685115.1 Flavobacteriales bacterium
TTTTATCCCTTAAAAGCTTCTAACATAGATGATTATTTCTGGTAAGGCATAACTATATTTTTTCTTCTTTTTATTGATTATAAACTACATAATCTATATTATTGAAATCATGAACGATTTTACTAAAATACTAAGAAATCATAAACTTAGACCTACGCAACAGAGAGTTAGTTTAGGAAAATTACTTTTTGGAAAAGGTAATAGGCACGTTACGGCTGAAATTCTTAAACATGAATCTGATGATGAAAATCTAAAAGTTTCGCAAGCTACAGTTTATAATGTTTTAAATGATTTTTATAATGTAGGTCTTCTAACTAAAGTTAATATCGATAATGATAAAACTTGGTATGATACAAATGTAGAGCACCACTATCATATTTTTAATGAAAAAAATTCAGAATTAGTTGATCTAAAACCATCTGAAATTGATATTAAAATTCCAAAAAAACTTTCTAAAGATCTGATTAAAAAAATTGATCTTGTAGTTAAAATTTAAATATTTAAATTTTATTAAATAAAAGATGTTCATTAATTCTTACCCTATACTTATTATAGTTATTATATTTTTATTGGAGGGAAATATTAAATAATGAAAAATGAAATTTTTGATCTAACAAAAAAAGTATCCTTAATTACTGGTGGGAATGGAGGCATAGGCCTAGGTATAGCAAAAGGATTGGCTTTAAGCGGTTCTGATATTGCTATTATTGGAAGAAATTTAGAAAAAAATTCTAAAGCAAAAGAAGAATTATCTCAATTTGGTGTTAAGGTTGAAACTTATGCCATTGACGTTTCCCATGAAGATGATGTTAAGGAAACAGTCAAGAGAGTTGTAGATGATTTCGGTAGGATCGATAATGTCTTTGCTAATGCTGGCATCAATCTTTACGGCGGATCTTTTGAAGATATGGATACAGACGTATACAGAAAAGTATTAGCTGTAAATTTAGATGGTGTATTTTTTACATTACGTGAAGTTTGCAAGCATATGGTTGAAAGAGCGAAAAACGGTGATCCAGGAGGTTCGGTGGTTGGGGTGGCAAGCCTTGCTGGTATAGAGGGAGCGGCAAAGGCACAACCATATTCGGCATCAAAAGGTGGTATTAGGGCAATAATTAAAGGTATTGCTGTTGAGCATGCAAGATATGGTATAAGAGCAAATACTATAGTACCAGGTTGGATTGCAACAGATATGACAGAAATGAGTCAAAATAATCAAAAATTCACTGATAATGTAATCTCGAGAGTACCGATGAGAAGATGGGGCGAGCCAAAAGATTTTCTAGGAATCGCAGTATACTTGGCGTCAGACTCATCATCTTATCATTCTGGCGATTCATTTGTTGTGGATGGTGGATACGCCATATTTTAGAATAATTCTAATTATTATTACTATTAGTTTAGAATAGTTCTAAATTAGCTTGACTTGCGTTTAGAATTATTCTAAAAAGCTTTTATTATTTTATTAATATACATGGAGAAAAATATGTCTTTATCTGGAAGTAAAACAGAAGAAAATTTAAAAGCCGCCTTTGCAGGTGAAAGTCAAGCAAATAGAAGGTATTTATATTTTGCGCAAAAAGCCGATATTGAAGGTTATAATGACGTAGCAACAGTTTTTAGGTCAACAGCAGAAGGTGAAACCGGTCATGCGCACGGGCATCTAGAGTTTCTTGAAGAAGTTGGTGATCCTGCTACAGGCGAGCCAATTGGTTCAACAGATCAAAACCTCAAAGCTGCTATACATGGTGAAACTCATGAATATACTGATATGTATCCTGGTATGGCAAAGACTGCTCGAGATGAAGGTTTTGATGAAATTGCTGATTGGTTTGAGACTCTTGCAAAGGCAGAAAAAAGTCATGCAGGAAAGTTTCAAAAAACCTTGGATAGTTTAGACGTTTAATTAATTAACAATAGTTGGGCGGTAATATTCTTTATTGCCCACTTTAAAATGGTGTTCTTATGGAAGGATCTATTCAGGCTCCTACTCGTCATCCTATTCCCTGGCGCGAAGAAGATTTTTGGGATCAATTATCACTTGATGAAGAACTAAGAAGAGTCTTTGATATTTGTCATGGCTGTAGAAGGTGCTTCAATCTTTGTGATAGTTTCCCCCAGCTTTTTGATGTTATAGATGAATCTGAAAGTGGTGAGCTTGATACAGTTAGTAGTGAAGCGTTTCCAAAAATTGCTGATTCTTGCACTTTATGCGATATGTGTTTTCTTACAAAATGTCCTTATGTTCCACCTCATGAATTTAATATTGATTTTCCTCATTTAATGCTTAGGGCAAGAGCCTTAGAAGTTGCTAAAACAAAAAAACCTCCTTTTTTACAAAATCAGTTAGCTCAAACAGATAGAAACGGCAAGGCTGGAAAATATTTTGGATTCTTTTTTAATTTATTCACAAATTTAAATAATAAAATATTTAGAAGGGCTTTTGATTATTTTCTTAATATTGATTATAGAGTTTTACTTCCAAAGTTTGATATGAGGAATATTAAAATTCCTTTAGTCAATAGTGATGGAAAGGCTAAAAATCGAAAAGCTGTTATATATACTTCTTGTTATGCCAACTATAATCGTACAGAGATAGCAGATGCCTCTCTGGCTGTTTTAGCAGCTCAAGGTGTCGATATTAAAGTCCATTACCCTGAATGTTGTGGAATGCCGATGCTTGAACAAGGAAATATTGAGAAAGTATCAGAATCAGCCTCAAGGATTGCAGAAAGTTTTCAAACCTTTATTGAGCAAGGCTATGATGTCATTGCCTTAACATCTTCTTGTGCTCTAATGATGAAATATGAGTGGCCATTAATTCTTCCAGAAAATAAATCAGTTAAATTATTATCAGAGAATGCCTTTGATATTGATGAATATATTGTAGATATTTCAAAAAATGAAGGCCTTGTAGATGGAATGCAGCCAGTCGAAGGTGGTATATCACTTCATTTGGCTTGTCACTCAAGGGCCCAAAATATGGGTGCAAAATCGAATGAACTCCTTAAGCTTATTCCTGATGCAGATATATCAATAGTTGAAAGATGTTCAGGTCATGGAGGAACTTTTGGGGTTCTCTCACCAACCCATGAGCTTGCAAGGAAAGTCGGAAAACCTGCTGCCCGTCAAGTTGCTAAATCGGATCCATCGTTTGTAATATCAAGTTGTCCATTAGCCTCTAAGCATTTATCTCAAATCACAAAAGAAGATGTAATTAAGGATGAAACAAAAGATAAGATGCGGTCTGGTCATCCTATTGAGTTAATGGCTGTTTCATATGGATTTTTAAAAAAAGAAGAAATGAGTGAATAATGAAAAAAATTAATGTCGATGATATTTTATCAAATAAAAAATATGGTGAAATAAGAAAACAAAAAAGAGCTGACCTGATTTCTTATAAGAAAAAAAGACGTATTAATGTTGGACCTTATGCTACTTTTTATTTTGANTCTTATAAAACTATGCTTTATCAANTTCAAGAAATGTTATTTGTTGAAGGCGCNCCAGAAGGTCAANTNGANGATGAGCTTCANGCTTANAACCCCNTAATTCCNCANGGATCTAATTTAGTAACTACCCTNATGTTTGAAATAGCAGATGAAAATTTACGCCATGAATTTTTATCNTCAGTTGGANANGTTGAAGAATATATTTTTATGGAAATTGGNAGTGATAAAATAAAAGCAAGATTTGAATCTGAAGTAGAAAGAACAAACTCAAAGGGAAAAACTTCTTCAGTTCATTTTTTACATTTTGATTTCACAGAAGATCAAAAAGCTAAATTTTTATCCAAAGATCAAAGGGTGTGCTTGTGTATTGAGCATAAAAACTATAATCATATTGCTGTTTTGGGCGAAGATAACCTTAAGACTTTTTATGATGATTTTTCTAGTTAATGCCCCATAGGTAATATTTTTCTATAAAGCCATTTAGCTTGTATGAATTTTTAAAAAAATATTTTTCTTTTTTTATATTTAACTCAACTTCACAAATATTATTTGTACAACCTAATAATTTTACAATTACTCCATTGTGAACATATGCAACTGGATTATTATCTATATCTCTAACATCAAGAGGTTTTTTATTTTTTATAACTTTTTCAGTTTCGCTAATTGTATCTCTAATTAGAGCCATTCTCTTTTTTGAAAATTGGCTTGAATTAATCCAACCTTTTTGATTCTCGGGTAGGAGTATTAAATACCAATCATCTTTTTTTCGAATTACTTTAATAGGAAGGCCTTTTCTTTTATAAACCCATATTACTTTATTGTCTTTTGATGGCCCAGTTCGTAAATAAGTTTTGTTATACTTTAATGATCCCCAGCTATTTTCAATCTCAGCTGCCTGTAATGAAAGATTTAACCCTAAAAGTGAAAAGAAAGTTATCAATATAATATTAAGTTTGAACTTACTCATTATACTTTTCCATTTAAGGGGTTGTTTTGATCCCAATTGATTTTTATCAATTTCATTCTATTACTCAACCCATCAAATATTAATAATTTTCCTAAAAGATTCTCTTTTTCACCTAAAATTTGTTTTATCACTTCTGTAGCTTGAATCGAACCCAATATACCTGCAACAGGCCCTAAAACTCCAATGTGATCGCAATCATCTTCATTATTTTGATCGATTTTTAAACATCGGTATGAGGGATAAGGTATTCCAGCGCTATCTAGCTTAAAAGACTTATATGTTGATACTTGACCAAAAAACCCAGAAACTGATGCAGAAACAAAAGTTTTCTCTCCTCTAAAACATGCATCATTAATAACAATCTTGCTAGAGTGATTATCAGTGCAATCAACAATTATATCATATTCAGTGATAATTTTATCAATATTAATTGGGTCTACTTTCTTTTTATAAGAGATAACATTTATTTCAGGGTTTATTGCCGATACAAATTTTTTTGCTTTGCTTGCCTTATAAGACCCAACATCTTTTAATGAAAATATTGTTTGCCGATGAAGGTTTGACAAATCAATCTTATCACCATCTGCCAATCCAATTGTACCGATTCCTGAGGCTGCCAAGTACTGTAAGACAGGCGAACCAAGGCCACCCAATCCTATTATTAATACCTTAGATTTCATAAGAAGTTTTTGTCCTTGCCCTCCAACTTCTTTTAATACTATTTGTCTAGAGTATCTTTCAATGGGATTATTCGCAGTCATCTTCTACTCTTATTCCAGTGGAACCAAACCCACCAGCACCTCTTTTGGTCTCATCAAGAGTTTCTGTTTTTATAAGATTAAACTGAACTACAGGTGCAATTATCATTTGAGCTATTCGCATACCCCTTTCAATTTCAAAATTAACTTTACTGTGATTGATGAGCATTGCAGAAATTTCACCTCTATAATCGCTATCAATTGTGCCAGGTGAATTTAAAATTGTAATACCATTTTTAGCTGCGAGACCAGATCTTGGTCTTATTTGAGCTTCGAAGCCTTTTGGTAAAGCAATAGCAATACCAGTTGGAACCATTTCTGCTCTTCCTGGTAAAATTATTATACTTTTATCTTCTCCTATTGCTGCCAATAAATCTAATCCAGCAGCACCTTCAGACTCATATTTTGGTATAGGTAGGCCATAACCATTTTCAAGAATTTTAAATTGTAGATGCTTCATGCAGCGTTTTCGAAGAATTTTATAATTTTATTACAAAGGTTTTCAGCTACACATTTTTTACTTATTAAACCCCAGTTTTCTTCTGAGTTATTAGTTATGAACGATACTGAGTTCATATCACTATTAAAAACGCTTTGATTTTCTTGAAAGTGACTATTTGCAATCATCCAGTCACAAGACTTGTTTAGCATTTTCGATCTAGCTGACTTTATTAAATCCTCTGTTTCAAGAGTAAATCCTACTACAAGCTTTGGTCTATTTATATTTGTCTCGCTTATTGTTTTAACAATATCTGGATTTTGCATCATAGCTAAGACCATCTCATCATCATTAGGATCTTGTAATGATTTTTTTATTTTATTTTTTGATATTTTTGATGCTTTCCAATCTGAAACTGCTGCGGCAAAAATTGAGATATCAACAGGAATAGATTCTTTGCAAGCATTCAACATTTCTTCTGCTGTATTTACCTCTGTAACTGAAACATTATCTGGATAAGGGATATTTACAGGGCCGGTTATAAGATGTGTATCAGCACCTAATTTACTTAATCTATCAGCAATGGCATGACCTTGTTTACCGGACGACCTGTTAGAGATGAACCTTACAGGATCAATGGGCTCTATAGTTGGCCCTGATGTAACAAGTGCCTTTTTCCCTTTTAATGGACCAGGGCTTAGCAATAATTCTATTTCTTTATATATATCCTCGACTTTAGACATTTTACCTGAGCCAACTTCACCACACGCCATCTCACCTTGATCTGGACCAACAAAAATATGACCATAGGACTTTAACTTTTCTATATTCTTTATTGTTGCTGGGTTATTCCACATTTTTACATTCATTGATGGTGCAATTAAAAGAGGTTTATTATTGGCTAATAGAATAGAGGTTGCCAAGCTATCAGATACACCATAAGACATTTTTGCTAATATATTTGCAGTTGCTGGGGCTAAAACGACCAAGTCAGAATCTCTTGATAATTTTATATGTCCAATATTTGTTTCGCTTTCTAAATCAAAAAGATCTGTATAAACTTTATTTTGTGAAAGGGCTCCAAAAGATAATGGCTGTACAAATTGAGTTGCGCTTTTAGTTAAAACGCACGTTACATCATCGCCACGTCTTTTAATTTCCCTAATAAGGTCTAAGGCTCTATAAGCAGCTATACCACCGCTAACTATTAAAAGTATTTTCTTCATAATGATGCTTTAACTTAAAATACCTAAAATTGCTATAAATATATAAAAGAATGAATATTTTAAAA
>NYWQ01000020.1 GCA_002685115.1 Flavobacteriales bacterium
ACTCAATCCTGCTCCTTTTTGCATGCTAGACGAAGTGGATGCTCCTCTTGATGATCTAAATACTCAAAGGTTAATTAATATGGTTGAAGAAATGTCAAAGACAATCCAATTTATCTTTATTACTCATAATAAAGTTTCTATGGAACGAAGTGATCATCTAATGGGTATTACAATGCAAGAGGCCGGAGTGTCTAGATTGGTCTCTGTAGATGTAAATCAAGCTTTAGAGCTAGCAAATACGGATTAAATGCAAACTAATTCAGACATATATTTAATTGGCCTCTCTGTAGCAATATTTTTAGTTATTACTTTCTTTTTTTTAAAAAGAATAGCAAGTTCTAACGAGCTAAAAGTTGAGATTGAAGAAGTTACAGATATGTTTGATGACGATGCAGAAGAGGCTGATCATCTTTCTCAATCATCTTTTAATTTCTCTGAAAAACCTAAAGAATCCAACCATTATGAACAAGAATTAATAGTCTTTAATCTAATTTCAATGGATGGCTCTTTATATGCGATGGATCAATTATTTGGTTTCTTNTCTAACTATAATGCAAAACTTCANAATGGATACTNTTCTTATAAGAATAANAATAANGANATTTTTAGAGTAGCNAATGCACTNCANCCAGGNACTTTTGATNCANANACTAATTCTCANGCTATTTTACTTGTAGCTGATTTAAATGANGTTGANGACGCCACTCTTACTGTTAACTTAATGTTAGATTTTGCAACGCAATTTAGTGAGAACTTTCATGCAAGCATCTGTGATGGAAATAGACTTCCATTAACTAAACAAATGATTTCACATATAAAATCAACAGCCCAAGAAGTCTCTAGATTGAAGCAAGTGAGCGATTTCGCATAATTTTATGCATGACATAAATNCAAATTATGAATCTTTAAAAGAAGTTATCAGAAGGCATGATTACAATTACTATGTTCTTGATGATCCTGAAATAAGTGATCAAGAATATGACCTAATTTTTAAAAAGCTTCTTGAAATAGAAAATACGAACCCAGGGCTTGTTTCAGATGACTCTCCAAGTCAAAGAGTTGGAATTACTCCTTTAGATAGCTTTAAAAGCTATAACCATAAGAAACAAATGCTTTCACTTGCTAATGTTTTTAGTGAAGAGGAATTAGTTGATTTTTTTATCAGAGTAAATAAACGCCTTGTTGATACTAAGAAATATGAAATTTTTTGCGAACCAAAAATGGATGGAGCTGCTATATCAATAATCTATATAGATGGAATTCTAACAACTGGAGCAACAAGAGGCGATGGCATTAAAGGAGAAGATGTAACATCGAATGTTAAAACTATTAAATCAATTCCTCAAAAACTTCTATTAAGTAAAAAATATTCAATACCTAGTTATTTAGAAGTTAGGGGTGAAGTTTACATATCAAAAGATGATTTTATTTATCTAAATAAAAATGCATCGACTAATAATCAAAANATNTTTGCTAATCCTCGNAATGCAGCTGCTGGNAGTCTGCGTCAACTTGACTCTAAAATTACTAGNCAAAGACCCTTATCATTTATAGCTCATGGAATTGGTGAGATTAAAGATCTGGCTGTTGATAACTTAGATGAATTTTTTGAAATACTCAGTGAATTTGGATTACCTGTTAATCCTCTTAATAAAAAAGTCTTAAATATTGATGGGTGTTTACAATATTATGCAGATATTCTTAAAAATAGAGATGAGATACCTTTTGATATTGATGGAGTTGTTTANAAGATCAATGACTTCAATTATCAATCTAAACTTGGTGAAGTATCAAGATCGCCTAGATGGGCTATTGCGCACAAATTCCCAGCTGAAGAAGCAACTACTTCAATTGAATCAATAGATTTTCAGNTTGGCAGAACTGGAATANTAACTCCGGTTGCTAGACTCAAACCAGTGAAGGTAGGTGGTGTCATTGTCAGCAATTGCACTTTACATAANATTGATGAAGTTAAGCGANTAGATCCAAGAGTAGGNGATACAGTTATNATAAGAAGAGCAGGNGATGTAATACCCCAAATAATCAAAGTCGTCATATCAAAAAGACTATCTAATTCATNCAAAGTAATGATTCCAACGACATGCCCNNCTTGTGGTGCNAATACNTTAAATGAAAATGCCTCTGACTGGGTTGTAATTAGAGGNGATAANNAACAACANGTTAAAAAATTTGGTTCAAAAATTGAAGCTAATCACTTTAAATTGTTAGAAAACAATAACTACTCCATTAAAGAGATAAAAAATAAAGCAGCATTTGTAAAATGTTCTGCAGAATTCANATGTCCTGAAATTGTAAAAGGAAATATTGTTCATTTTGTTTCTAGAAAAGCTTTTGACATTGAAGGATTAGGCCAAGAGATTATTAATAGCTTTAACAAGAAAGGATATTTAAATGATATTGCAGATATTTTTAAACTTAAAAATTATAAGAATGAGCTNATGAAAATGGATGGTTTTGGNGAAAAATCTATTTCAAANCTTCTCAATTCAATTGAAAAATCTAGAAAGGTAGAGCTTCATAAGTTAATTTATTCACTTGGTATCTCAGAAGTGGGTGAAGCCACTTCTAGAAATTTAGCTCAAGAATATAAAAATATTGATTCTTTTNTTGATGCANATTTTAATCATTTAATAGAAATTGATGATATTGGACCAAAAGTTGCNAGNAATATTGTGAACTATATTAAAACCGACTTTGCACAATCTTTATTACCCAGAATCATTAAAGAGCTTGATGTTATAAATGTTNAAGNAGTCAATTTNGCAGATTTACCTTTAAATGGTATTCAAGTAGTTCTAACAGGAAAATTAANTAATTTTTCNAGAGATGAAATAAAAGAGAATCTTATTTCAAAAGGAGCAAAGGTTGCTTCAAGTGTTTCCTCTAAAACCAGTTTTATTATTGCAGGTGAGAACGCTGGATCAAAATTAAAAAAAGCAATAGAACTTAATGTTAAAATTTATGATGAAAATGAATATGAATCAATTCTTAAAAACCCATCACAATATATTTAGCATAATTGTCTGCATCTGCTTTATTCAGGCATGCGCAACTACACCACCTGAAAGCCCTGATAATATATGTAAAATTTTTAAAGAAAAAAAGAGTTGGTATAAAGCTGCAATTCAAGCTGAGAAAAGGTGGAAAATTCCTCCATACGTTCTTATGTCCTTTGTATTCCAAGAATCAAGTTATAAAGCTAATGCTAAGCCAGAAAGAGAAAAACTAATTGGCTTTATTCCATGGTTTAGACCATCATCAGCAAAAGGGTATTCTCAAGCTCTCACAAAGACTTGGGACGACTATATGGATGAAACAGGTAATTCTAGAGCTAAAAGGAATAACTTCAAAGATTCGACTGATTTTATTGGCTGGTATGCAAGTAAGGGCTATTACCAAGGTTTCGAGAAGACTGATGCTAGATCTCTATATCTAGCTTACCATGATGGATACGGTGGCTTTAAAAAGAAGACTTATAGAAAGAAGCAATGGCTTATAGCGGTTTCAGATAGGGTTCAAGCTAGATCATCAATGTATCAACAACAATACTGGGGCTGTGCAGATGATCTTAAAAAGAAACGCTTTTGGATTTTTTAATTAAATAACTTTAATTTTAAATCCTTCTTCTTCTAAGATATTTTGAAAACCTTTTCCTGCCAAAACTCCTCTTTTAGAATTGCCATCGAAGTATTTTGAAGCCACATTTCTTAGATCACTTAGTGAACACTCTTTAACTCTAGCTCTAAACTCTAAACGTTCATCTTGAGATTTCTCTTGGATTAGATTTAAGAAATCATTACCTGCTTCACCTGCAGGAGATAGAGGTTTATCGATGCTTGAAATGACGCCTAAAATTCCTTCTTCAAGCTGAGCATTTGAAATATTTTGAAGGGCCCAGTTTCTTGAATTAGAAAATTCAGCAAAGGTTTCTTTACACTTTGGATCTCTATAGGAATAAAAAAGAAAAACTTGAGCCCTACTATCATGAGAAGCCCCAGCTCCATAAGCACCGCCTTTTTCTCTAATCGCAGAATGCAAATAACCATTTCTTAAAACAGTCGCTAGAACACTTAAAATAGGTGCATCTGAGTGAGTACTATTAACAGTTGGAAAAGCTTCTGCACAAAAACAAACTTGTGATCCAGTTATCCATCCAAGTTCTCTCTCTTGTTTAGGCGCTAAGGCCTGATCTCCAAANGTAATATCAGANATGAATGCAGGTATACCTAGATTAAGCTCTTTTTGATCAAGCGAAGAGGCTGTAAATGAATACATTGGTGAAGTAGCTATTTTATTTTGAATTCCAATAAGTGAATCAATATATTTATTAAGATTTTTATCATTGCTTATCGATTCTTTGAGTGATTTAAGACGATTTACATATGTAAGGCCTGATATAAGTTCATTAGTAGCAGCTCTATTGCTTATTTGAGAAGCAGCACTACTCATAGCAAGAGTATGACCGNTTTGTGTAAGAGATTTCTCCGCATCTGCAGAACTAAATTCAATAATTTCTTTCACCCTTTTTGGATTTAAAAAGTTTGCATTACATGCAGTCTCAATCATTAGATCTTGCATGGCATCANCATTTTTTTCTAAGNTACTACTTGTAATCTTTAAACCTATTTTTTTAGTNTCACTTTCATCNCCAGGAAGCAAAATAAATGATGCCCCTAGACCACCAGTAACAGAAGCCTGGCGTTTCTGAATTTCCTCAAAAGATTTACTACCAAGACCAAGATCTGTTAAGAGTTCAGAATAACTTCTAGATGCACTTAACTCCTCCATAGTTAAATCCTGACAGGGGTATATTAACGAGTGATATACAAGACCNTTTGTACCAGTTTTATAATAAAAATCTTTATTTGTTTCTGATGGAGCGTTTCGAATTGCTGAAGGAAATTTTCTAGTTAANGGAATATCAGCAACAGTTACCTGAGGGAGGATATCAGGGTTGTCTTTAAATTCTTGTCTATTNTTTAAATCTTTTGCAAGTTCGTTCAGNNCATCTTTTTCTTGCTGACTTAANTTTNTTGTTTTTTCTTCTAAATAATTTTTAATTTCTTCTTCTTTTTTTTCATTTAAGCCTNGATCAGGTTTTANTTCATAGTTAACTCTATGTNGATTATTGATTAAATGTTTCTCAATTAGCTTTTCAAGATAATTATCAGTCTTCAAGTTTTCTTTTAGNTGAGTAAAACTTTTNTCTAAATCTAATATTTCAAGAGGATTATCTCTGTGAATNCATGCAGGAAGACANCCTAGCATTAGCTCTAGACCATAAGGCATACCGCTTCCAGAAACTTCTCTTTGTTTAATTTCTAATTGATGAACCGAAGAATNAATAACATCTTTATCAACTCCNNCTTNTATAAGATTNNTNANNGTATCAAGAATTAATTTTTCTACTTTNACTTGATTGCCTGCATCAACTCCTTCAAGNCCAGCTNCAAATACAATTTCTTTATGACTNGTCTCAATTCCTGTTAACGGAGAAGGTGCAATACCTAAATCAGATCCTTCAAGAGCTTTACGCAGCGGAGATGCAGAATTATCTAAGAGAATGTTTGAAAGTAGATAAGTCTCTAAAAGCTCAATAGGATTATGACTTTCATTTAAGAGCCAGCTTAAAACAACATGATGATTATTATCATCTCCAGGAAGCGGATTATAGGCTTCAGATCTTTGAATAGGACTCGTAATTCTAGTCTCATTTTTCACTTCAATCTTTTCTAAAGAAGGCTGAAAATTTTTCAATACGTTTTTAGATACAACTTTTTGTATATCGTCTGGATTCATATCTCCAAATGTGAAAAAGGTCGCATTGGAAGGGTGATAATGTTTTTTATGAAAATTCACTAGCTCCTCATGACTTAGCTCAAGAATATTCTCTGGATTACCGCCACTATTAAATTGGTATGTTGAATCTGGGTATAAATATTTAGACAAGCCATGCCATAACTGGCTAGGTATAGAGCTCATAGCTCCTTTCATTTCATTATATACAACACCCTTAATCTCTAAATTACTTTCATCATTTATTTCAAGGCGATGGCCTTCTTGAGCAAAATCAAGACTATCTAGATTTGGAAAAAACGCTGAATCAAGATAAACATCTAATAGATTAGAAAAATCTTTTTTATTCATAGTTGCAAAAGGGTAAGCTGTCCAATCACTTGAAGTAAATGCATTCATAAAAGTATTTAAAGATCTTCTGATCATCATAAAAAATGGATCTCTTACAGGATATTTTTTTGAGCCACATAATGCAGTGTGCTCTAAAATGTGCGCAATCCCCTTGGAATCTTGGGGTACTGTTCTAAAGGCAACCATAAAGACATTCTCTGAAGATT
>NYWQ01000021.1 GCA_002685115.1 Flavobacteriales bacterium
ACTTATACGCTTAATGAAAACAATTGGGGACGTTGTTGTAGTTGCCCCTAATAGCCCACAATCGGGTATGAGCCATGCGATTACGCTAGAAGCTCCTCTTTACGTTGAAAGAGTTGTTCTTGAATCGGGTAGCCAAATTGAATATGCTTGCTCAGGCACTCCTGCAGATTGTGTGAAGTTGGCTTTTAACAAACTTCTTACTCGTAAACCCGATTTATGTGTTTCGGGTATTAACCACGGTTCCAATTCTTCCACTAACGTACTTTACTCAGGAACAATGGCTGCAGCACTAGAAGGAGCTATTAAAGGGATTCCATCTATTGGCTTTTCTTTACTAGACCATTCTCAAGATGCAGATTTTTCGCAAAGTGAAAAATTCGTTCTGAAAATTGCCAAGCAGGTGCTAAAGAATGGCTTACCCAATGGTGTTTGTTTAAATGTAAATATTCCTAAATTGCCAAAAGAAGAACTGAAGGGTTTTAAAATTTGCAGACAAGCAGATGGAAAGTGGCAAGAGGATATAGAAGAAAGAACAAGTCCACTAGGGAAAATATACTACTGGCTTTTTGGCTCTTTTGTTAATTTTGATAAGGGAAATGATACAGACATATGGGCCTTGGAGAATAACTATATTTCTGTTGTGCCAGTCCAATTTGATCTTACGGCTCACGATTCAATTCAGCAATTAAAAACATGGAACAATGGATAAATTAAAAGATAATTTTTTTTTAGGTTTATTGTTAGGGGTTCTTGTGCCTATGGTTTCATACGCTCTTATTATGAGTTTGCTAGAACTGGTCTTAGACAGTAATCCTTTGAGATTATCTACCATGCAAGTCATTGCAATTTTCATTAATTTCCCGATTTTTAGGAATCTTTTACTAAAACACAAAAAAGACAAACTGGGAAGAGGAATGTTGTTTAGTACCTTTGTGTTGGCATTTTGGTATATTATTCATCACAATATGATAGAATTTTAATGCGTACAAATTGGAGTTCAAATACAAAGTTAGAAAAGGATTTTGGCTTCTCAAGAGCTGTTCAAATTGGAAACACCCTAGAGGTTTCTGGAACATCAGCTTTAGAAGGAACTAAAATTATTGGAATTGGCGACATCACCCTTCAAACCGAATACATTATTAAAAAAATTGAGTTTACGCTCGAAGAGGCAGGTTTTAGTTTAGCTGATGTGGTTCGAACACGTATTTTTATCAAAGACATTTCAAAATGGGAGGAAGTAGCTCAGGTTCACTCGTATTTGTTTGGTACTGTAATGCCAGCTTCTACATTAGTTGAGGTTTCTAACTTAATACACCCAGACTTGCTCTTAGAAATTGAGGCGCAAGCTGTAAAGGAAAACACATGAAATTAGAAACCGGAACTTATTTAAAATTTCATAATTGTACCATCATGTATTGTCAACGTATAAAAAGTAACGCATGAAATATTATCTAATTTCAGGAGAGGCATCGGGAGATTTACATGCCTCAAACCTAATGCGTGCTTTAAAACAAGAAGACTCTGAAATGGAGGTGCGTGCTTGGGGTGGCGATTTGATGGAAGCTCAAGGAGCAACACTAGTAAAACATTACAAAGAGCTTGCTTTTATGGGGTTTTTGGAAGTTGTAATGAATTTGAGAATAATTTTGAACAACCTAGCTTTTTGCAAAAAAGATGTGCTGGAATTTCAACCCGATTTATTAATTTTAGTGGATTATCCTGGATTCAATATGCGCGTGGCTAAATTTGCAAAACAACATAATATTCCAGTGTATTATTATGTTTCTCCGCAGGTTTGGGCATGGAAAAAAAATAGAGTGTACGATATAAAAAAGTACGTTACAAAACTGTACGCTATTTTACCATTTGAAAAAAAATTTTACAAGCAATTTGACTGTGAAGTAGAGTATTTAGGCCACCCACTTTTAGACGCTGTTTTTAATTACAAAAATGAACTAAAGGTTGAGGCTAATCATTGGAAACAAGAGGGCAGGCCACTGATTGCATTATTGCCTGGGAGTAGGGAGCAAGAGCTCAATAAAATGCTCTTAAAAATGATTGAAGTTGAGAAGCAATTTCCAAACTGTGATTTTGTGATTGCTGGAGTGGATGCACTTGGTAAAGATTTTTACCACTCCTTTTTAAAACATTCAAATATTCGTGTAGTTTTTAACAAAACCTATGAGCTGTTTGATGAAGCTGATGCTGCACTAGTTAGTTCTGGAACAGCTACGCTTGAAACGGCTTTATTTAACGTACCTCAAGTTGTTTGTTACCAAACCAGTTGGTTTTCTTTTAAAATAGCCCAATTACTGGTAGCCATAAAATACATTTCACTGGTTAACTTAATTAGCGACAAAGAAGTTGTTAAAGAATTAATTCAAGACGATTTAACTATTGCTAATATGGTTGCTGAGCTTAAAAAAATACTATCACCTGCTCACAAGACGCATATGTTAAACCAGTATACAGAGCTCAGAACTTTGCTCGGAGGTGAGGGAGCTTCCGAAAGGGTAGCAAAATCTATTTACAATCATATTTCGAATTCTTAATTTGCTTTCTCGTTCAGTTTCTTAAACAAAAAATAAATGGTTACATAAGTGTCCTTGTATATCGCTTTTTTTAGATCGGTATTAAATCGGCTTTAAATTCTTAGTTTCGTATAGGTTTTAGGTATTTTTATTTAACAACAGCATTAAGTTATGAATCGATTCATTCTTCTACTTACCCTAATTTACTCGTGCTCTTATGCTCAAAACTTTAACCAAAAGGATACTCTAAGAGGCTTTTTATCGCCTGATCGTAGTTGGTTTGATGTGACTTATTACCATCTTACGCTAGAGATTGACACGGATCAGAAAACAATTAAAGGATTTAATGACATCCGATTTACGGTACTCGAAAACTCGAACAGGATGCAATTAGATTTGTTTGAAAACCTTACAATTGATCGTGTTTTGTTTAGAGGAATACCATGTAAATTTGAGCGTTTGTACGATTCTTTTTTTGTTGAACTCCCCTCGGATATTGAAGTCGGAAGTAATTTGGAATTAAGGATTTTTTATCACGGAATACCTAAAGTTGCCAAAAACGCTCCCTGGGACGGTGGGTTTGTGTGGAGTAAAGACAAG
Organism: Flavobacteriales bacterium; assembly: GCA_002685115.1. Classification (GTDB taxonomy): domain Bacteria; phylum Bacteroidota; class Bacteroidia; order Flavobacteriales; family UBA7430; genus UBA6772. The sequence goes on from NYWQ01000021.1 coordinate 3,132, forward strand.
TCAGGTCTGCCTTGGGTTGGTGTAGCCTGTCAAGGATTGGGAGCCTCTTCCTGGTGGCCTTGTAAAGATCATCTATCAGACGAACCAGACAGCATGCGCATTACTTGTACTTCACCAAGTGAAGTTCAATTTATTGGTAATGGAAATTTAGAAAGTGATTTTATTGAAAAAAACAATCGTACTTCTACTTGGTTCGTTTCGTACCCAATAAATACCTACAATGTTACCCTAAACATAGGAAATTACAGTCGTTTGCAAGACGTATATATCTCTGGTTCAGACTCACTAGCTCTTGATTATTATGTGTTAAAAGGAAACGAACTGCAGGCTCAAAATCATTTTGAACAAGTAAAACCTATGCTCTCCGTTTACGAAGAGCTTTTTGGACCTTACCCATTCTGGAACGATGGCTATGCGCTGGTTGAAACTTCTTATTTAGGAATGGAACACCAAGGCGCTATTGCCTATGGAAATCAGTTTAAAAAAGGATATCTAGGCCATTATCCAGCAAATTTGGATTTCGATTTTATTGTAATACACGAATCTGGACATGAATATTGGGGCAACAGTATTAGTATGAATGATATTGCTGATATGTGGATTCACGAAAGTTTATGTACCTATACCGAAGCCTTGTATGTAGAGAAGATATACGGATACAATGCCATGTTAGATTACTTGATGTATCAAAAAGATTTTATAGACGCTACAAGTCCAATTTTAGGAGTGCACGGTACAAATACCAAAGGAAATGGAACAGATATGTACTACAAGGGAAGTTGGATGTTACATTCTATTCGCAATACAATAAATAATGACAGTCTCTGGTATACAATTATTAGAGACATAGCTCAAGAATTTGCACTCCAAAACATAGATGGTGATGAGCTCATTAATTTTATGAGTCAAAAATCGTTTCTTGATTTAAAGCCAATATTTGAACAGTTTTTAGGTTATGCTAACTTACCTATGCTAAGCTTCAAGCTGAAAAAAAGAAATGGCAAACTAATTTTACGCTACAAATGGACAGCTCATGTTGATGATTTTAATATGCCCATAGAAGTAAGTATTGGAACTAAAACAAAATTTCGTATTTTTCCAACTTCTAAATACAAGACTTTAGATTTAGGGAAAGCGACTAAAAATGAGGTCAGATTTACAGAAAATTTATTTCTGTACGAAAAAAAAGAAGATTAATTAGAATAGGCTTGTATGCTAACAGAAATGTTTCTAAATTTGCAGCCTTATAAAAAGAAGAGAAATGGCAAAGAAAGGTAATAGAGTTCAAGTAATCTTGGAATGTACAGAGCACAGAAAATCTGGTCAGCCAGGTGCATCTCGTTACATTACTACAAAGAACAAGAAAAACTCTCCGGATCGTATGGAGTTGAAAAAATACAACCCAGTGTTGAAGAAGATGACTGTTCATCGCGAAATTAAATAAGTTAAGTTATGGCTAAGAAAGTAGTTGCATCCTTACAGAAAAGAGGTGCTAAAGACATTACAAAAGCAATTAAAATGGTAAGATCTGAAAAAACAGGTTCTTACGTATTCCGTGAGGAAATTTTAAATAAGGATAACGTTAAAGCTTTCCTTGCAAAAAAATAATTCACTTACACAAGTGGGTAAAAGCTTCTTTCTATAACTGAGAGAAGCTTTTTTTTATTTAGAGATTACGCTTATGGGGTTTTTTAGTTTTTTTTCAAAAGAAAAAAAAGAGAAATTAGACAAAGGGTTAGAAAAAACAAAAGAATCTGTTTTTTCCAAGTTAGCACGTGTTATTGTTGGTAAATCTAAAGTAGATGCTGATGTACTTGACAACTTAGAAGAAGTTTTGATAGGTTCGGATGTAGGTGTTGTTACCACTCTTAAGATTATTGACCGTATTGAAAAGCGCGTAGCTAACGATAAGTTTTTAGGTACTTCAGAACTTAACAGCGTTTTACGAGAAGAAATCTCAGAACTTTTAGCACAAAGCAATACAGAAAATCTTGAAGAATTTACAGTTCCTGCATCGCACAAACCACACGTAATAATGGTTGTGGGTGTAAATGGTGTGGGTAAAACCACTACCATAGGTAAGCTAGCCTATCAGTTAAAGAAAAAGGGATTTAAGGTTGTCTTGGGAGCTGCAGATACATTTCGTGCAGCTGCAATTGAACAATTAGAAATTTGGGCGCAAAGAGTAGATGTTCCTATTGTGAAGCAAAAAATGGGTTCTGATCCTGCTTCGGTAGCTTTTGATACGCTTCAATCTGCTACTTCTCAGGGTGCTGATGTAGTTATAATTGATACAGCTGGCCGATTGCACAACAAAGTGAACCTAATGAATGAATTAAGTAAGGTTCGTAAAGTAATGCAAAAAGTTGTGCCGGATGCGCCTCACGAGGTTTTACTTGTTTTAGATGCCTCAACAGGGCAAAATGCAATTGAACAAGCAAAACAATTTACATTAGCAACAGAGGTTAATGCCCTTGCTTTAACAAAATTAGATGGTACAGCTAAAGGCGGTGTCGCCATTGGTGTTTCAGATCAATTTAATATCCCTGTTAAATATATTGGTGTTGGAGAAGGAATTGAAGACCTACAAGTTTTTAATAAAATTGAATTCGTCGATTCTTTATTTAACTAGCTTTAGGCTAAATTTATTGAGTACTACATTATTCGAACCATTACTATTCTTATTTAAGGTTACCTGATCTCAAAACTATGCGCACAAAATCACATAAAAAAAATAAAATCAACGTCGTTACCTTAGGTTGCTCCAAAAACGTATACGACTCAGAGGTTTTAATGGGGCAATTACAGGCAAACAAAATGGACGTTGTGCATGAAACAGACGCTGATGATAATAATATTGTGGTGATTAATACGTGCGGGTTTATAGACAATGCCAAAGAACAGTCTGTGAACACCATTTTAGATTATGTACAGAAAAAGCAAGAAGGCTCCGTTGAAAAGGTTTTTGTAACTGGATGTCTTTCCGAACGTTACAAGCCGGATCTGGAAAAAGAAATACCAGACGTTGACCAGTATTTTGGGACTACAGAATTGCCAAAACTTTTAAAAGCATTAGGTGCGGATTACAAGCATGAGCTTATTGGAGAACGTTTAACAACAACACCAAAGCATTATGCCTACTTAAAAATTGCAGAAGGCTGCGATAGACCTTGTTCTTTTTGTGCCATTCCTCTTATGCGAGGTAAACATGTATCTAAATCAATTGAGGATTTGGTTACTGAGTCAGAAAAGTTGGCTAAAAATGGCGTAAAAGAATTGATTCTTATTGCACAAGATTTAACCTATTACGGCTTAGATATTTATAAGAAAAGGCGACTTGCAGACTTACTATTAGCCTTAAAGGATGTAGACGGTATTGAGTGGATTCGGTTGCATTATGCATTTCCAACTGGTTTCCCTCAAGATGTATTAGATGTTATTAGAGAACAAGAAAAAGTTTGCAATTACATTGACATTCCTCTTCAACACATTTCTGACCCTATTTTGAAAGCGATGAAGCGTGGAACTACTTTTGCTAAAACCAATGCGCTCTTAAAAGATTTTAGAACTAAGGTGCCGAATATGGCCATTCGAACTTCTTTAATTGTTGGTTTTCCTGGTGAAACAGAAGAAGATTTTGAAATATTAAAAAATTGGGTAAGAGATACTAAATTTGACCGCTTGGGTGTTTTTCAATATTCTCATGAAGAAAATACAACTGCGCACGTTTTAGAAGATGATGTTCCAGCCGAAGTTAAAGCTGCAAGGGCAGAAGAAATAATGGCCATTCAGCAAGAAGTTTCCATGAATCTTAATGGTGCAAAAGTTGGCCAAGAATTTAAAGTTTTAATCGACCGAAAGGAAGGAAACTTTTTCATTGGTCGAACCGAGTTTGACTCTCCAGATGTAGACAATGAAGTTTTGATTGATGCGACCAAGCATTTTGTTCGTCATGGCGATTTTGTTCGTGTGAAAGTTTATGAGGCTAGTGACTATGACTTGTATGCTGAGCCAGTTTTGTAATGAAAGCCGAAGCAATTCCATACCATCAAACGAAGCATTTTTCGCAGTTTATTCTCAAGTATATTTCTGGCGATACAAGTTTAAGAGCGCTTTACAATAGAACACCAAGTATAGAGAGCTTTAAAGCGCAAATAACTGAAAAGAAGTCGCAAAATTTTAATCGAAATGCTTTAGTTACCTCACTAGTTGATCAATATTCAGGTATAGATTCGAGCGATTTGGTCAAAAAAAACATACAATCAATCGCTCAAGAAAATACTTTTACTGTTGCTACAGGTCACCAGTTGTGCTTATTTATGGGGCCACTGTATTTTATGTATAAAATTATTAGTACCCTTAACTTATCTGAAAAATTAAAAGAGTCTTATCCAGAATATAATTTTGTACCCATTTTTTGGATGGCTACAGAAGATAATGATTTTGAAGAGGTAAACCATGTTCATCTTTTTGGGAACAAACTTACCTGGAACCAAACGCAAAAAGGGGGGGTAGGTGAAATTGAAACGTACAGCCTTAAATCTACTCTTGATCAATTAAAATCAATTTTAGGTGATTCTAAAGAAGCTAAGGAGCTTTATCATTTATTTTCTAGTGCTTATTTACAACATAATAACCTTGCAGAAGCTACTCGATACCTTGTAAATAGTCTGTTTTCTAAGTATGGATTAGTTGTGTTGGATGCCAATACTAAAAGCTTAAAGCAAGAAGCCATTTCTTTAATTAAAGCAGATGTTTTAAGGCAGGAGAATTACCCTCTTATAAAGCAAACCAACAAGGCACTTCCCAAATCACAAGCATACGTTCGTCCTATTAACTTTTTTTATCAATTAAAAGGTTTTAGAAATAGAATAGAGTTACATGGAGATGTCTATGTTGTTTTAAATTCTGATAAAACGTTTTCTAAAAAAGAATTAGAATTAGAAATTGAAAATTATCCGGAACGTTTTAGTCCAAACGTTTTGATGAGACCTCTTTTTAAGGAGCTTATACTGCCAAATTTAGCGACTATTGGTGGAAGTGCTGAAATAAGTTACTGGATGCAACTAAAATCAACTTTTGCTGCCAATGGTATTGTATTCCCAATTCTGTTTCTTAGAAATTCAGCTTTGGTTATTGAATCTAAATTAGCTTCAAAAATCACGCATTTGAACCTTTCGTCGTATGAATTATTTGAAGATGAACATCTTTTGCATAAATCATACGTTACAAAAAATACTACAGACGAAATTTCTGTTGAAGAGCAGCGCATTCAATCGACTGTTTTATTTGAGCAATTGCTTTCTAAAACTCAAGATGCCAGTCTTACAAAAAGTATTAAGGCGGAGCAGCAAAAACAGTTAAATACGATTGATAAAATTGAGCAAAAACTACTTAAATCTGAAAAGCAAAAACATCAGATTAAATTAGCTCAAATTACCTTAGTTAAAAATAAATTGTTTCCAAACAACGGCTTACAAGAAAGATACGATTCTATAATTCCATTTTACTTAACCTATGGCTCTTCTTTTATAGATCGTATGAAATCTCATTTAAATCCATTTGAGTTTAATTTTACCGTTGTTCAAGAGAAATAAGTCAAATTAAAGTTTTTTACTCGTCATCCTTTTTAATATTAAATTCACCGTTAATTTAGTCCGTAAAGTACGGCTATTATAACTCTCCAATTGTTTGTATATTTAAGCTCTAAATTTACATCATGAAAAAAGCACTGTTTCTCCTCATACTAGCGTTATCATCTTATTATTTTATCTCAACCTTCATTGCATTAGAATCTGCCTCTAAAATAGAACAGGCCATGAGTGCCAAAAGAGCCAAGAAAAAGATAAAAGTAGCTGGTTTGGGAATTGGCTCAGCCGAAGATGCTCAAAATATGCGAAACTGGTATTCCTCTCGTCTGTTGGATCCTTCGACTGGTAAAATGCCCACTAATATTAGGTCTAATGAGTTGGCTTTTGCAAAAACATTACCCAAAAATGAAAGTTTACTAGAAGATTGGACGGCACGCGGTCCATTTAACGTTGGTGGAAGAACTCGAGCGATTGCTTTAGATGTTACCGACGAGAATGTTATTATGGCTGGGGGTGTTTCAGGTGGTCTCTGGCGAACGGAAGATCAGGGCGAAACTTGGTCAAAGTTAATTGGTAATGAGATGTTACACAACATTACATGTATAGAACAAGATACAAGATCCGCTGACCCTGAGCATGCCAAAATTTGGTACTACGGAACTGGGGAAGCTTATGGGAATTCTGCTGCCGGTAATGATGCTTATTTTTATGGCAATGGTATTTACAAATCCATCGACAATGGACTTACTTGGGAGTCTTTAGAAGCTACCGCATCTAACACCCCAACCGAATTTAACGTTTGGGATTTAGTTTGGGATATTGAACTAAATACGTCACTTGATTCTATTGATCAAGTTTTTGCCGCTATTTATGGTGGTGTTTACAAAAGTGACGATGGAGGAACCAGCTGGACTAGCGTACTTGGTGGTGGTTCAAACAATGCCTACTTTACAGAGGTTGAAATTTCAAATGGAATCATTTATGCTTCTCTAAGTAGTGATGGAGGAAGTTCAAAAGGGATATGGAGAAGTGAAAATGGTTCAGATTGGTCTAATATTTTACCCGAACAATGGCCTCAACAATACGACCGTATTAAAATGGCTGTAAATCCATCAAATACAAACGAAATGTATGTAATTGCTGTCACTCCTGGAGAAGGTCAAGAATCGCTCACTTTTTCTGATGAATTAGAATATACAAGTCTGTGGAAATATACATTTAATGAAAATGATACATCAGCTCAACATGGGCAATGGGAAAATTTATCAGAATTTATACCTGCTAATGACTCTCTAAGTAATTTTAATAATTTTTACGCACAAGGATCCTACAATTTAACTATTTCTGTATCACCTTTCGATTCGTCAACAGTTTTTCTAGGAGGTACTAATTTGTATGTTTCTACCGACGGTTTTACCTCCCACGATAAGGTAAAGCAAATTGGAGGTTACCAAGTTGGCACTGTTTTTCCTGATTTTGAAATCTATGAAAACCACCACCCTGATCAGCATGAAGTTTGCTTTATTCCATCTGCACCAAACAAATTAATTAGTGCAAATGATGGCGGTGTTTTTAGTACCGATAATTATTTAGATTCTGTAGTTGTGTGGAATTCGCTTAACAACGGATATTATACGACTCAGTTGTACACTGCCACTATAAACGAAGTAAATCCTACTTCAAGTATTTTGGGTGGTTTTCAGGACAATGGTAATTTCTTTACCAATTCAAGCGATCCTCTTATGCCTTGGACTATGCCTTTAAATGGTGACGGTTCTTTTGCATATGTTTCCGCAAATGAAGACGTAAACTATTTATCGATTCAAAAAGGTAAAATTTTTAAAATTAAAATGGATGCACAAGGTAATCGGGAGTCTTATAGAAGAATAGATCCTATTGGAGCTGATGATTATNTGTTTATCCATCCNTTTGTTGTTGATCCTAGTGATACAGATATCATGTATTTNCCCATNGGAACTAAATTGTGGANAAATTCGAATTTATCAGCTATAGAGCTTACCAACGAATGGGATTCAATAACCGATCATTGGACAGAATTGTTAGACATAGATCTAGTTTCTAATGCCTACATAAGTTCAATATCAGTATCAAACGAAAATCCTCCGCACAGAGTTTATTTAGGAACAAATAAAAGGGCTGTATTTAGAATNGATGCTGCACACACATTAAATCCTACAGTAACTGAAGTNACCCAATCTTATTCCCCTGGACAAGGAATGACGGCAGGTGATTTTTTTAANAACACTGCTTATGTAAATAACATAGCCATACATCCAACAGATGCTGATGTAGCTATGGCTGTATTTTCAAATTATGGAATTTACAGTCTGTATTATACTACAAATGCAGGGTTAAGTTGGACTAGAGCTGCCGGAAACCTAGAAGAGGATATCGACACAGGTTATGGTGCAGGGCCATCTTGCCGTTGGGCTTCTATAATGCCCTTTGGTAACGATACACTATTTTTTGTTGCAACAAGTACGGGACTTTACGCTACCAAACAAATAAATGGTAATGCTACTGTATGGACTCAAATGGGGCAAAACTCTATAGGTAATGTTGTTTGTGAGCAAGTAAAAACAAGAGCTTTAGACAGTCTTATTGTTGTCGCAACTCATGGGAATGGAATCTACAGTTCTAAAATTAAGTCTGTTGATGAGGTCCTTTCTTTACAAGAATTTACAAAAGCCTATGAACTAGAAGCATTCCCTAATCCAACTGATAAGTTCCTTTCATTTACGACTAAAGAAAATACTCCTTTAGCTATTTATGATATAAATGGAAAGCAAGTTCTTTACATTGAGCAAATAACCAGTTCCTCAAAAATTAACGTATCTAAACTAAGTGAGGGCATCTATTTTGCAAAAACAAATCAAGGTACTGTAAAATGGATTAAGAATTAATTTTCATTTTGGATCTAAAAAAAACCGGCCTAGGCCGGTTTTTTTTTATTTGATTGAGTTTAATCCTCAAATTCTGATGTGAAATGAAACTTAACTGCTGGGAATTTTTGTTGCGCCATTTGTATGGTAAAAGCAGAATCTGCCAGGAAGACATCTCTACCGAATTTATCAGTTGCCATCGATCGGTATTTAACTTTTTTAAATTCTTCGAGCGCTGTTTTGTCTTTACAAGAAATCCAACATGCTTTGTGTACATTGTGGTTTTCATAATTACAAGAAGCTCCGTATTCATGTTTTAAACGGTATTGAATAACTTCAAATTGTAATGCGCCAACGGTACCAATTAATTTTCTTCCATTGGTTTTCATCGTAAACAATTGTGCTACCCCTTCATCCATCAACTGATCGATTCCTTTAGCAAGTTGTTTCGTCTTCATCGGATCCGCATTGTTTACAAAGCGGAACATTTCAGGTGAAAAACTTGGAATCCCTTTGTATTGTATTAATTCACCTTCGGTAAGGGTATCTCCAATTTTAAAGTTACCCGTATCGTGTAAGCCAACAATATCTCCAGGAAATGCTTCTTCAACAATAGATTTTTTCTCAGCCATAAATGCAGTAGGGCTTGAGAATTTTAAATTTCTATTTAATCGAATGTGTTTGTAATTTGTGTTTCGTTTAAACTTGCCCGAAACAATCTTTACAAAGGCAAGTCTATCTCTGTGTTTTGGATCCATATTGGCATGAATCTTAAATATAAAACCTGTAAATTTATCTTCAAAGGGATCAACAATTCTTTCTTCAGATTCTTTTGGAAGTGGGGAAGGAGCAATGTCTAAAAAACATTGCAATAATTCTTGAATACCAAATGTGTTTATAGCAGAACCAAAAAAGACAGGAGAGATGTCGCCGTTTAGATAAACATCCCTTTCAAATTTAGGGTAAACAGACTCGACTAATTCTACTTCTTCTCTCAGCATTTCAGCNTCTTCAGATCCGATCTGATGGTCTAATTCAGCCTCAGAAATATCTGATATAGCAACAGTTTCTGAAACCCTTTCTAAAGAGTTTGGTGTATACAAAAGTAGGTTTCGTTCGTATAAATTATAAATACCTTTTAAGTCTGGCCCCATACCAATTGGCCAACTTAGCGGACGAACTTTAAGACCTAACTTNCCTTCAATTTCATCCAATAAATCAAATGCATCTTTTCCGATACGATCTAGTTTATTTATAAAAACAATAATTGGTGTTTTTCGCATCCTACAAACCTTTACTAGTTTTTCAGTTTGAGGTTCTACTCCCTTAGCAACATCAATTACAACGATTACAGAATCTGCTGCTGTAAGTGTCCTAAATGTGTCTTCAGCAAAATCTTGATGGCCTGGCGTATCTAGTATGTTTATTTTTTTGCCCTGGTATTCAAAACCCATAACCGAAGTGGCCACAGAAATACCTCTTTGCCTTTCGATTTCCATAAAATCTGACGTAGCAGTCTTTTTAATCTTATTAGATTTNACTGCACCAGCAACATTAATAGCACCACCATACAGAAGTAACTTTTCGGTTAGGGTGGTTTTACCTGCATCTGGGTGCGATATAATCGCAAAAGTTCTTCTTCGTTTTATTTCTTCTTCAAAAGTCATTAGCTAATTCTAATTTTGGTATCAGCAAATTGTATAAGATCTCCTTTACGTACTTTTAAGCGTTTTCTTGTATCAATAGCTCCGTTGTAAGTAACATAACCATCAGAAATAACAGCATTGGCTTGACCACCACTCTCTACTAATNCCATAATCTTGAGTAGTTTATTGAGCTCTATAAACTCTTTGTCGAGTGTGAATTCTAGTTCTTGCATAATCTTTCTAAAGTTTGGCAAAGTTATTTAAATTGATAGGACTCACACTTTATTTTCTACAATTTAGTTGTTTNATCAAAATCGTTCCCTTTGTATAATTTGTTTAGCTTGTTTTGAGTAAAATTTTATCTTTGTNAAAATTAAATTCAAAAAATGAAATTACTTAGTTTTTTATCAATTACACTTTTNTTTTTTTACGGATCTTTTGCTCAAAGTCTTTCCATTAGCGGCAAAGTAGATGGCTTAGCTGATGGCGATGTGCTTTTAGGGTATTACTATGGCGACAAGCAATATGTAAAAGATACGGTTCAGTCTGTAAATGGAAGTTTTATTTTTCAATCAGATGAAGCATTAGAAGCTGGTATGTATTTTATGCTTTTGTCAGACAAAAACTTTTTCCAATTAATNNTTGANTCCTCTCAAGTATTTAGTTTTCATACATCTGTTAAAGACCTTATTGGAGAAATGAAAATTACAGACTCTAAAGAGAATACACTCTTTTACAATTATCAACAATTTACACAACAGAAAGGGATTGAAGTGCAACCCTTAAAAGCCGAATTGAAAACGCTTGACAAAGATTCTAAAAAAAGGATAAAGCTTGAAAATAAAATTAAAATTATTAATGAAGAAGTAGCTACTTTCAAAGCTGATTTCTTAGCAGCTAATCCAGAACAATTATTTGCTAAAATTTTACTTGCTTTAGAGCCCATCAGTATTCCAGAATCTCCAATACTAGAATCAGGTGTTATTGACTCAACTTTTCAATACATTTATTTTAAAAAACATTTTTGGGACGCTATTGATTTATCCGATGATAGAATGGTTAGAACGCCGGTTTTTCATACCAAAATGGAAAAGTTTTTAGTAGAATACACACCACAAATTTCCGATTCTATTGTAAAATATGTTGATGTTTTGATTGCGCAATTACCCAAAGACTCTGATCTTTTTAAATACGTAGTAAACTGGACAACNCATCATTACGAGTCCTCAAAAATTATGGGACATGATGCTGTTTTTGTNCACATGGTATTTACTTATTTTATTACGCGTCAGGCTCCTTGGGTTGATGAAGTGCAGCTCACAAATATTATAGACAAAGCGATGCGTATAAGCCCGAACTTAATAGGTTCTATTGCTCCATTTATTACTCTTCCAGACGATAAAGGTGTTGTACAAGATATGCATTCCATAGAAGCCCCTTTTACCATATTGTTTTTTTACGATCCAGATTGTGGACATTGTAAAAAAGAAACGCCATTGGTTAAAGAAACACTTGAGAAGTATATGGATAGAGGTGTTAAAGTATATGCTGTTTGCACCGAATTTGACGATGTTATGTGGAAAGAATTTATTGTCGAATTTGGCGTTGAAGATTGGATTAATGTAAACGACATTGAAAATAGCTCTAATTTTAGAGGTAAGTACAATGTTATGGGAACTCCCCGTTTGTTTGTGTTAGATGCTAAAAAGAAAATTATAGCCAAGCAAATTGATGCTNCTGCNTTAGACGAGATTTTAGAAAATGAATTTAAAATTTTAGGAAACGAGTAAACGATTAAATATTCAGTTATACTATGTTAATTATTTTGAGGGTTAACATAGCCCAAATTATATAACGACCCAATCGTCCTAAAAACATAAAAAAGCCTGTTTTATAGATCGACGCCTTTTTGATACCTAAACTTATTAAAAGTAAACTACCCACAAAAGGTATCCAACAGAAGAGTGCTTGTATTTCATCTGGATACTTGATTTTCAATTTAAATTGTCTAAATTTTTCTGTCTCAATACCCAAATACTTATTAATGAGATCCCATCGTGTGAAATAACCCAAAAAAAACACGGTATATCCTCCAAGCCAATTCCCAAGTGTTGCTATCAAAATTAGTGGAACCATTGGGTAATCTTTGTAAAGGAGTATCGAGCATTACTTCGGCACTAAACGGAAGTATCGAGCCAGCTATAAAAGCGGTAAGAAATAATCCCCAATATCCATAGCTAGCTAAAATTTCCATAACAATGTAAAGTTATGTTTTTTAGCAGATTAACCTGAATAGATTGGTTTACTTAATTTTTCTAATTTTACACCACTTTTAATATATTATAATACACATGGAAACTCCGCAATTATATCAATCAATAAACAAAATACGTATCGTTACAGCAGCTTCCTTGTTCGATGGACATGACGCAGCTATTAATATTATGCGACGCATTATTCAAGCAACAGGTGTAGAGGTAATTCACCTTGGACATGATCGTTCTGTAGAAGAAGTCGTAAATACAGCTATTCAAGAAGATGCAAATGCCATTGCGATTACTTCATATCAAGGTGGTCATAATGAGTACTTTAAGTATATGTTTGATTTGCTAAAAGAAAAAGGAGCCGAGCATATCCGTCTTTTTGGAGGAGGAGGAGGGGTAATTCTTCCAACTGAAATTGAGGCCTTAATGAAGCACGGTATTACTAAAATTTATTCGCCTGATGATGGTCGAGAGATGGGTTTGCAGGGAATGATTAATCATCTNGTTAAAAANAGCGACTATCCAACGGGTGAGTTTTTACCNGAAGATGTACTNGCTAAAATCCAAGTAAAAGATAAAAAAGTAATAGCTCAAACTATTTCTGCTGCTGAGAATTTTCCTGATAAATATGCAAAAACCTTAAAAGAAATNCGAGTACTTTCAGCTAAAAACAATGTTCCTGTACTTGGTATAACAGGTACAGGAGGATCAGGGAAGTCCTCTTTAGTAGATGAGTTGGTAAGACGCTTTTTAATTGACTTTAAAGANAANCAGATCGCTATNATCTCNGTTGATCCATCAAAAAGAAAAACTGGAGGAGCCTTNTTAGGCGATCGTATTCGTATGAATGCTATTAATGATAATCGTGTTTACATGAGATCTTTAGCTACCCGTCAGTCTAACTTAGCTTTATCAAAACACGTATCCGAAGCACTAGAAGTTTTAAAAGCTGCAAACTTTGATTTAATTATACTTGAAACCTCTGGTATTGGACAATCAGATACAGAAATTGAAGAATTCTCTGACGCTAGCTTGTATGTAATGACTCCAGAATATGGAGCTGCTACTCAGTTAGAGAAGATAGATATGTTAGATTTTGCTGACGTAATAGCACTAAATAAATTCGACAAGCGAGGTGCTTTAGATGCCTTACGCGATGTGAAAAAGCAATACATTCGAAACCATAATTTATGGGACGCCAAAGATGAGGATCTGCCTGTTTATGGCACCATTGCATCTCAATTTAACGACCCAGGAATGAATACCCTTTATCGGGCAGTAGTAGCTAAAATCGTACAAAAAACGGGAGCCAACTTAAGTTCTGCCTTTTTACCATCTGAGGAACAATCGGAAAAGATATTCATTATTCCACCCAAACGAATCCGTTATCTTTCGGAAATTGCCGAAAGTAACAGAGCTTATGATAAATGGGTAAATGAACAGGTTGAAGTTGCTCAAAAATTGTATGCATTGAACGAATCCATATTGGTAATAAAATCATCAGATGTTGAAGATGCAGATCGATTGCTGAAAGGAATTCAAGAAACCTACGAAAAAGTAGCTTTAGATTTAGCTCCAAAAAANAAACTNACNATTGAGCAATGGTCAGCTAAGGTTNCCAAATATAAAGCCCCTTTGTATACGTTTAAAGTTAGAACTAAAGAATTGGCCATTCAAACGCATTCTGAATCTCTTTCACACCTACAAATACCCAAAGTTAGTCTTCCTAAATACAAAGGCTGGGGCGATATTTTACGTTGGAGCCTTCAAGAAAATGTTCCAGGAGAGTTTCCTTACACTTCAGGCTTATTTCCTTTTAAGCGTGAGGGTGAGGACCCAACACGAATGTTTGCTGGTGAAGGCGGACCAGAAAGAACGAATCGAAGATTTCATTACGTTAGTTTAGGGATGCCTGCAAAACGTNTATCCACTGCTTTTGATTCGGTTACTCTTTACGGTAACGANCCNGNNTTACGGCCTGATATTTATGGTAAAATTGGAAATGCAGGTGTTTCTATTTGTTGTTTAGATGATGCTAAGAAATTGTACTCAGGTTTTGATTTGTCTGCGCCGAGTACTTCTGTATCTATGACTATTAANGGGCCTGCACCTATGCTTTTAGCTTTTTTNATGAATGCAGCGATAGATCAACAATGTGAGTTGTATATAAAGGAACAGGGATTAGAAAAAGACGTTCAAATTAAAATAGAAACTATTTTTAAAGAAAGAGGTGTTAACAGGCCTACATATCAAGGTGCTTTGCCTGAGGGTAACGACGGCTTAGGATTAATGCTCCTAGGTGTTACTGGAGATTTAGTTCTTCCTCTACCCACTTATGCTGCTATTAAGGCTAGAACTCTTTCTCAAGTAAGAGGAACAGTTCAAGCCGATATTTTAAAAGAAGATCAAGCGCAGAACACATGTATATTTTCAACTGAATTTGCGCTGCGATTGATGGGAGATGTTCAAGAATATTTTATACAAAAAGAAGTTCGTAATTTTTATTCAGTGTCTATTTCAGGCTATCATATTGCTGAAGCAGGAGCCAATCCAATTACGCAATTGGCATTTACACTAAGTAATGGCTTCACTTATGTAGAGTATTACCTTAGTAGAGGTATGGATATTAATGCATTTGGACCAAATCTTTCTTTCTTTTTCTCTAATGGTATAGATCCAGAGTATTCTGTAATCGGGAGAGTTGCAAGAAAAATATGGGCAAAAGCCATGAAAAATAGATATGGAGCTAATGATCGTGCTCAGAAATTAAAATACCACATTCAAACTTCGGGTCGTTCTCTCCATGCTCAGGAAATAGATTTTAACGATATCCGAACAACTCTTCAAGCATTATATGCAATTAATGACAACTGCAATTCTTTGCATACCAATGCATACGATGAAGCAATTACTACACCTACAGAAGAATCAGTAAGAAGAGCAATGGCTATTCAATTGATTATCAATCGTGAGTTAGGATTATCGAAAAATGAAAACCCAATTCAGGGATCTTTTATAATTGAAGAACTTACAGATCTGGTGGAAGAGGCTGTTCTTCTTGAATTCGATAGAATTAATGAAAGAGGTGGAGTCTTAGGTTCCATGGAAACGATGTATCAAAGAGGTAAAATTCAAGAAGAAAGTCTTTATTACGAAACACTAAAGCATACAGGTGAGTTTCCCATTATAGGCGTAAATACATTTTTAAGCTCTAAAGGATCTCCAACTGTTATTCCTGCAGAAGTTATTCGTGCTACAGAAGAAGAGAAAATGTATCAAATTAACATGTTAAACGATTTGCAAATTTCTCACAAAAATATAAAGCAAAAATCATTGAACTCTTTGCAGTCGTCTGCTCTTCAGAATCGTAATATTTTTGCTGAAATGATGGAGGTAGCTAAAACCTGCTCATTGGGGCAAATGACCTCGTCATTGTTCGAAGTCGGTGGTCAGTACCGCAGAAACATGTAATTAATGGCTCTTATTTGTTAAGGGAAACCGATCGTTTTTTTGTTAAGTTGTTAATGAGTCTTTGTTTACGATCTAACTACCTGATTTTGTAGCGTT
>NYWQ01000022.1 GCA_002685115.1 Flavobacteriales bacterium
GTTTAGCATGAGGTTGTATTTGTCCCAATTCCGTTTTTCTGGCATAAGTAGACGGTCGTTTAGCTTCTCCATATCTGCTATAGATTTGTTGTTCGGATGCAAAGTTATTGCCGCAATGTCTTGCACCTCATTTTCCATAGAAATTACGTAATAAGGATTGGTCCAAGCCCAGTCTCTCAGTTGTACAACTTCAGTATCCAATGCTTTTTCTCCTCGCATTAAAACGGTTGGAATGTAGTAGTTCAGCTTAGTTCCATCTTTTAATTGTACTTCGACTTCAATGGGCATCGGCATTTCTCCCTTCTTCAACACAACGTTGGTCCCATTTTCGGTTTTGGCAACTTCTTCGATCGCATAATCTATGGTTTTGGTCGTATTCACAAAATAATCGAAATACCAGTCTAACTCAATACCACTTTCTTTTTCTACAATTCGTTTAAAATCACTTGCAGTAGGGTGTTTGTAGCTCCACTCTTTAAAGTAGCGCAACAGCGAACGGTCTACAGCATTTTGTCCTACAATATGACTAAGTTGGTCTAGTATAACTACTCCTTTAGAATAGGAGGCGGTACCATACGCCCAATTCGTATTAAAATGATCTGCATGCGTACACAAGGGTTCTTCATAAGCACTGTCTGCTATTCTTTTGTAGCCTTTGTAGGAGCTATTGTGTGCATCTTTCCAATCTTCTGGGAACAATTGTTGCTCAATTCTGTTAGATGCATAAGAAGTAAAGCCTTCGTCCATCCAAGAGAAGAGGCTTTCGTTGGTGGCAAGTAAACCTTGGTACCAACTGTGCATAGCCTCATGAACACATACACCAACCAAACTTTTTAGATTCCTGTTTCCAGTGATCAAAGTTGCCATTGGGTATTCCATACCACCATCGCCCCCTTGAATTATGGAGTAGTGCGGGTAAGGATATTTCCCAAAATTTTCATCTGCATAGGCAAAAGTGCGAACCATATAGGCGCCCAAATTTTCCCATTCTTTCGTTTTATCTCCTTTCAAGTAAAAAAGATGAAAGTCTGGTCCATTTTCATTTGTTACAATATCGTGCGTATACTCTGGGTCAGCTGCCCAAACAAAATCGTGTACATTTTCAGCCTTAAAATTCCAGGTAAGCCTTTCAGGTATAGTGTCAATTGGAGGAGGAGTAGTTGTGTAACCATGCCCAATTTGTTGTGCGTTTTGTAACACACCTGTTGCCGCAATTGTATAGGCAGCATCCATAGTAATGTTAACTTCAAACGAACCCCAAATACCATAAAATTCTCTTCCCACATAAGGGTTTGTATGCCAACCCTCTTTATCGTATTCACACATTTTTGGGTACCACTGAGACATAGAGTAATCGATGCCTTCTTTGTTCATTCTTCCCGAACGGCGAATTTGTAAGGGAACTTGCGCCTTAAAAACCATAGATAATACAGTTGTGTCTCCAGGTAAGAGGGGCTTAGCTAAATCAACATCCAAAATGGTTCCATCGTGCTTGAAGTTCAGTTCAGTACCGTTTTGTTGTAAACTCAACACCTGTTGAATACCTACTTCTTTTTCATTTAACTTGGCTATTCGATCTCCTACACGTCTGTCAGGATCTAAAATGGTTCGAGATCTTACATCCATCATGCTTCCGGGTTGAAAGGCATTAAAGTAGAGGTGGTAAAAGACCTTGTTTAAGGTGTCTGGTGAGTGGTTGGTAAAGGTCAATTCTTGCGCCCCATCAAATTGATGATTTTCAGAATCGAAGTCGATGTCCATTTGGTAGTGCGCTTCTTGTTGCCAGTAAGATTGACCACAAACGACTGAAGTGAAGCCAAAGCAGATAAGTATTGGTAAAAGCCTTTTCATTCGAATAGAATTTAATTAATTTAGGCGTAAATCTACAAACTATATTTTGCTTAGAGGTAATGGCTGAACAAAGAAAAATATTACGAATATTTAAGCTGATAAGCTTGTTGAAAGGGGCTAGGCGTCGAACTCCAACTGAGTTGGCATCCATCCTGGAGATTTCTAAGCGAACCGTGTACCGGTATTTTATTCTTTTAGAGGAATTGGGTTTTGTGTTAGATGTTGACTTTGAGAATCGGTATTTTATTCCAACCGACGAAGGCGAAGAGTATCAGTTTGCGTTTAATGCCGAAGAATCTTTATTGATTAAGCAATCGATTAAAAGTTTGTCTGCCGGTCATAATTTAGCTGAGCACATTCTTAAAAAACTCCATATGATGAGCGAACAAGCTCAAATAGGCGAGAATATTTTGAATGCGAGTAATGGTCTTAAAATTGAAAAGCTGTCTAAGGCTATTAGTGCTAAGGTTCAAGTTAAATTAATGAACTATTCCTCTTTAAATTCTAATTCAGACACCAACCGTTTGTTTGAGCCCATTTCTTTTACAACAAATTACACGGGTGTGGTTGGGGTAGATGTGGAAAATGCGCCCACAGAATCTAGAATATTTAACATCAATCGTATTGGACAAGTAGACGTTTTGCAAAAGTCGCAGCGGTTTGCGCCTTCAATTGCTGTTCAAATCATAGATTGTTTTGGTTTTAAAGGGACAACTCATTACCCTGTAGAGTTGCACCTTCAGCGAAAAGCCTATGCACAGTTAATTCAATTTTACCCTCAAACTAAAGTACTTATGAGTGGTAAAACCAATCGTTATGTTTTTAAAGGTAAAGTTTGTTTTTCCGAAAATCTCTTTCGTTTTTTACTTTCTTTTCCCGATCAAGTAGTGGTTGTAAAGCCCGCTGCTTTGCTTGACGAATTGGAGGCTTTTAAGCAGACTTTTTAAGTTTTATTGCCAGTTCGTTTAAGCTCACGTAAAGCTCTTCTAAAGCATTGATTACAAAGTATTTTTCTTGTATTACATCGGTATGAAACGCACTTTGCATAACTTCGTAAATATTGTAGTTGAGGTGTTTTATTTTGGGGTCAAATACGTGGTTTGTTTCACCGTAAGATGACGCAATGCCCGCGCCGTAAACTTTTGTTTTACCCTCTTCTTTGATAAGTCCAAACTCTATGGTAAACCAGTAAATACGTTGCAGCTTTTCGAGCATTTCTATATCTCCTTTAAATTGTTGTCCCAATTTTCCAAATGCTTGCGCAAACTTTGAGAAAGTGGGGTTTATTAAAAGTGGAATATGACCAAAAACATCATGAAACATATCGGGCTCTTCTAAGTAGTCTATTTGATTTCTTTTGCGAAGCCAGGTAGAGGAACAGAATTTTTTTTCTGCCAATAAATCAAAAAAATCATCTACTGGAATTAATCCCGGAACTACATGAATTTGCCAACCCGTTTGGGTTTTGAAAAAGGCATTCATCTCCTCAAAATTGGGAATAGCTGTTGCATTTAAGCAAGGTGCAAGTTTTTCCAGACATGCATTGTATTCTTTGCTTCCCTTTGTTGCCAGGTTTTCTTTCTGACGATTGAAAAGAAGTTTCCAAACTTCTTGATCTTCCGAAGTGTATTCCTTGTAAAGCTGTTTCATAATTTGGAGTATAAAAAAACACCTACTCTTGTAAAGAATAGGTGTTGGTTATAATTGCATACGACCATTGTCCGATTCCTTATGGAGTGGAGTTCAAATAATAATAGTATGTGTTTTTTCTTTTCATCTTATCCAAATATACAAATGTTTTCTTGTAATCCAAATTATTGTTTGTGACACTAATTGTCTCAAGCATGTCTTTCATTTGTAAAGTAGAAATTAAAACACAAAGCTATGACAACTACTTACGCACTTAGACAAAGTACACATCAGTTTTTGCCTTTTGGAACGAACTTTTCTCAAAAGGACGATCATTTAGGCGTGTGCAATANTCAAATTTTAGAGGATTTAGTCGATGGAGAATACCNGAGAGAATGTTATTTTCAAACNCGAAAGTTTGGTTCAGTTTATTTATCTGTGGTTAGTAAACTTGTTATTTCTGATCAAACATGGAATGCTTTTATGGGNACGTTTACNCNAGATAAAGATATTGAAGGATTTATTGATCAGATGATNAATACGCAGAATGATCATGATTTGTTGGGTTTGATAGGTAATAATTTACCAAAATATCCAGATGTTTTAGGTCTTGTACTTATGGGAGAAGCGGTCTACAATTCGTAAAAAAAAAACGAGCGCTAGCTCGTTTTAATTCGATAGGTGTCTAGTCTTCTAGTTCTTCGTATCGGTCAATTTCTCTTTGGTAAAATTCATCAGCAAGAGCNAGGAGNTCACTAATTGCGGTAGTTAATTCAGNNTCGTCTGCTGTACCTAATAATTCTGGTAAATCGTCATCCATCCACATCACATCATCTGTATCTAGGTTAAGTACAAATTTGGGAGATTCGGTGTGAACGATAAAAACAGTGTCTTGACTGTCGGTGTTGTCTCCAACTAAAAACTTTGGTATTTTCATGTTTTATTCTTTTCCTGCAAATGATTTTACATCTTTTTTACTAACCGTGTCTGANCATAAAATAATCAAACGTTCAATTACATTTCTAAATTCTCTGATATTCCCAGACCAAGAGTAGCTTTGCAGGGTTTTAAGCGCATCTGGACTAAAGGTTTTTTCAGCAATCCCATGTTCTTCACAAATTTGTTTGTTAAAATGTTCTGTAAGAACAGGTATGTCTTCTTTACGTTCGTCTAAGGAAGGATTNTTTATTAATATAACGCCTAATCGATGGTAAAGATCTTCTCTAAAGTTTCCTTCTTTTATTTCTTTTTGTAAATCTTTATTGGTTGCCGCNAGTANACGAACATTTACTTTTATCTCTTTGTCGCTTCCAACTCGGGTAATTTTATGCTCTTGCAATGCGCGTAGTACTTTTGCTTGTGCTTTTAGGCTCATGTCACCTACTTCATCAAGAAAAAGTGTGCCAGTATCTGCTGTTTCAAATTTACCTTTTCTTTGTTTTATGGCCGAGGTAAATGCTCCTTTTTCATGTCCAAACAATTCCGACTCTATAAGTTCCGAAGGTATTGCAGCACAGTTTACCTCAATCATTGGCGATTTACTACGCTCACTCTTTTCATGTATTGCATGGGCTATCAGTTCTTTTCCGGTTCCGTTTGCTCCGGTAATTAAAACTCGCGCATCTGTTGGTGCTACAAGTTCTATCATTTGATGTATTTTAGTTAGCTCAGGAGAGTTGCCAATCATTTGGTATTTTTTACTCACCTTCTTCTTNAGNACTTTGTTTTGTACAACTAAGTTTTTTCTATCTAAACCATTTCTAATGGTATTTAATAAGCGGTTTAAATCTGGCGGTTTAGAGATGTAATCGAAAGCACCTTTTTTAATGCAGTCTACCGCTGTGTCAATGTCGCCATGGCCAGAAATCATGATAAGGGTGAGTTCTGGTTGAATTTCCATAGCCTTGGTCAGCAGATCTATTCCGTCCATCTTAGGCATTTTAATGTCGCACAGAACCAAATCAAAGCTGTTGTTTGTAATCTTTTCTAATCCTTCAATACCATTTTCAGCTAACTCAACTTCATAACTCGAGTCTTCTTCTTGTATGATGTTCGAAAGTACATTCCGAATCGCTAGTTCATCTTCTATAATGAGGATTTTTGCCATAGTGTAGGTTTTGTTACGAGGCTTTGAAGTAAACCTTCTTTAAGCGCAAAGTTAGACAGTCGTAAATCGTGTATAATAAGTCGGTTTAATATGAAATTGATCACAACAACAGCGATAACAATCATGTCTGCCCTCATAGGAATTAAGCCTTCCATTTTGAGTCTTTCGGCTAAAGTTGCTTCAGAAATGACGCGTTGTATTTGGTTGTAATCGGCCATTAAAAAAGTGTAATTTTTTTTCTTTTTCCACAAGTTGCAATCTCCGTTTTTACAAGAAATCATCTCTGCCAGGGTATCAAACGATCCTGATGATCCTATCAAACAATTAACTTCATAGACTTCGGCCATTTCTATCATTTCAGCAAGTGTTTCCTCTAAATGTGAGTCAATTGAAGCTATGTCTGTTAGTTCAATAGGGTCAGCTGGATTNAATTTNTCCAANAACCTTGCTGCGCCNAGTTTGTAGCTTTTTTTCCAAAAGGTTTCTTGCTGGTTTGCAATAATAAATTCTGTGCTTCCGCCACCAATGTCAATTATTAATTTTGGTGTTTCTTCTAAATCTAAGGCTTGGATNACTCCCTTGTATATCAAGTCAGCTTCGGTGTCTCCATCGATTACCTGAATCGAAATACCCAGTTTTTCTTTTACTTCTTTAACAAATTCCGGACCGTTTTCTGCACTTCGAATTGCGGAGGTTGCCACGGCGTAAAATTCTGTAATACCTTCCTCTTTTAGTTTTGCTTTGTGTTGCGTAAGTGCATCTAATCCTCTTTGGTAAGGCGTTTGGGCAATAAAGTTTTTTGTTATTCCACCTTGTCCTAACTTAACAACAATCTTTGTTTTGTAAAACACCCTGTACTTTTGATCTTCTACTTCTGCAAGTAGTAAGTTAAANGTGTTTGTTCCTAAGTCTATGATGCCTATTTTTCTCATTTTTAGCTTTGTTTAATCCACTTCCACAAAGTTTTGTAGTTTACTTTTTGTCCGTACATTAAAATTCCTACTCGGTATATTCTNCCTGCAATCCAACTTGTAAATATAAAACCAATAATTAATAAAACCATCGATAAAGCNATTTCCCACATAGGTGGGNCAAAAGGCANCCNTCCCATCATTACAATTGGNGAGGTGAGTGGGAATATTGAGGCCCAAAAAGCCANNGAACTGTCNGGGNTTTCTAGAATNATTTGCAAGCTGAAAAATGCAAATAGAAGAGGTATGGTAATCGGCATAATAAATTGTTGTGTGTCTGTTTCTGATTCTGCCGAGGCTCCAATTGCTGCAAATAAGGAACCATACATTAAGTAGCCACCCACAAAATAAAACAGAAACATACCTAGTAATAAAGGAATGTTAAAGCTACTAAGTTGCGTTAAAATAATAGACATGTCATTGCCTTGTGTAATTTCAGGCGAAAGTGCCGCTTCAGAGACTTCTATAAGCTCCGTAGGGTTCAGCTCAGCAGGGTTTACAAGTAATCTTGTAGCTACAGTGCTTAATGCAAAAGTTAATAAAATCCACAATGCAAACTGCGTAAAACCCACAAGAGCTACGCCAATAATTTTACCCATCATAAGTTGAAATGGTTTGACGGATGAGATTATTATTTCTACAATTCTACTTGTTTTTTCTTCCATTACACCCCGCATAACCATAGCACCGTATAAGAATATGAAAATATAGATTAAAAAACCACCAAACATACTTAAGCCCATGGCAATTTCCGTAGACCCAATTTGTTCTGAACCACTCTCGNTCATAATGATGGTATTTAAGTTAACATCGGCCCTTGTTTTGTTTATGGTTTCTCTTGTGAGTCCCTCGTTTTTTAATTTAATGGATTCGATAACAGCTTCTATGTTTCTAGAAATCATTTTTTTAGTTGTCATGCTAATGGGTTTGTGGGCAAACACATTGACATTGTTTTCTAGATCTTTTAACGTTATTCCACTCGTGTCTGGAATGTGAACGAATGCTACCGCATCACTCTCCTTAAACAGCAGCTTCACTTCTTCAACCGATTGCTCAAGAATTTGAGTGTTTATGGCTTCTAATTTTTCAAATTTAGATTCAAATAATCCACTATCATCACATACCCATAGTGTTTGTTGATCGGTGTCTGGCGATTCTATTAAAAGAGGCGCTAGAATGAGTCCAGCCATTAAAATAGGCCCTAATATAGTCATGATTAGGAACGACTTTTTTCGAACTCTAGAAAGGTATTCTCTCTTTATGATTAATATTATTTTGTTCATGCTAAATTTCCTTTTACTGTTCTAATAAATATTTCATTTATGTTGGGTACTTTTTCTTCAAATCCTTTTATATCGGATTGGTCAATTAAAAATCGAATGAGTTCTGAGGCTGAACTTTCGTTAACAATTTGTATTTCTGCCTGATGCTTGTTTTTACTAATTAGCTGAAGGTGCTGTGGTAAATTATCCAAAAAAGTAAGGTCAGTAGAAGCAAAGTTTACCTTGTAAATTTGTTGTTTGTATTGCTCTTTTATTTGATTTATCGGGCCGTCAAGAATTTTTTTAGACTGATCTATCAGTCCGATATGGTCGCAAATCTCTTCGACAGACTCCATACGATGGGTAGAAAAAATAATGGAGGTTCCTTGGGCTTTCAGACCCAGTATTTCATCTTTTATTAAGGTTGCATTTATTGGGTCGAAGCCAGAAAAAGGTTCGTCAAAAATAAGAAGTTTAGGTTGGTGTAAAACAGTGGTTATAAATTGAATTTTTTGCGCCATTCCTTTGGATAATTCTTCTACTTTTTTATTCCACCAGGGTGTGATTTCAAAGCGTTCAAACCAAATTTTTAATGCTTTTTTTGCTTCTTTTTCTGAGAGTCCTTTTAATTGTGCAAGGTAAAGGGCTTGCTCGCCCACTTTCATCTTTTTATACAACCCTCGTTCTTCTGGGAGGTATCCAATTTGGCTAATATGATTGCTGTTTAATGGTTGTCCGTTAAAAAGAAGTGCTCCTTTATCGGGCATGGTAATTTGGTTAATAATTCGAATTAAACTTGTTTTACCCGCCCCATTTGGGCCTAAAAGCCCAAAAATCTGTCCTTCTGGTACGGCTAGGCTTACATTATCAAGGGCAAGTTGATTGCTGTACGATTTACTGACTGAATTAATTTCGAGTACATTCATTTTAAAATTGGATCTATTAAATTATGTTAAGCCTTAAATATAGTATTTTTAGATAGATTGCATTGTTTCTAATCTAAGAATTTAAATGCTTCTGATAGGACGCAAACTAATGCATAAATCTTTACTTTTGAACTTGTAATTTTAGAAGTTAGTTTATGCTACATTATACTTTTTCATACGCCCGACCGCACCGTCATTTTATTGACATCGAATTTCAAATAACTGAACATACTGGCGCAATACTTATTTTGCAATTGCCTGCCTGGAGGCCAGGGCGCTATGAGCTGGCTAATTTTGCAAAAAACATTCAAAAGTTAGCTGTTTCAGATGCGAATGGATTTCCGTTAAAATTTGAGAAAATAACGAAAGATACTTGGAAAGTATCTACACCTAATTGCAGTACCATTAAAGTGTCTTACACGTACTACGCAAATGAGTTAAATGCAGGCTCTACTTATTTAGATGAGCAACAGTTGTATGTGAATCCTGTGAATTGTTGCTTGTTTGTTCCAGACCGTATGGATGAGGCATGTTCTGTTCGTTTGGATGTTCCAGAAGACTATAAAGTTGCTTGCTCTTTAGGTTCTTCAAAGCAGCAACTAACCGCCCGTAATTTTGATGAATTAGCCGAGAGTCCTTTTATAGCATCTGCGAGTCTCCAAAACAATAGTTACCAAGCAGCAGGTGTCCAGTTTCATGTATGGTTTCAAGGCGTTTGTCAGCCAAATTGGTCTAGAATTCTAAAAGATTTTGAAGCCTTTACCCTTCAACAACTAAAAGATTTTACAGTTTTTCCAGTTTCCGAATACCATTTTATCAATCAAATTTTACCTTATAAGGCCTACCACGGTGTTGAGCATACAGCTAACACTGTCATTTCTTTAGGTCCGGGTGAGGAGTTGATGAGCCAGAAGATGTATGCGTCTTTATTGGGGGTTTCTTCTCACGAACTTTACCATACTTGGAATGTTAAACAGATAAGACCCAAGGAGCTTTTGCCTTATGATTACACCAAAGAAAACTATTCGCGAATGGGGTATTTGTACGAGGGCGTTACCACTTATATGGGCGATTTGTACTTAAAGCGTTCTGACGTTTTTTCGGATGCAGCCTTTTTTAAAACACAAGAAGAAAATCTTCAAAAACATTTTCATAATGGGGGCAGACTTAACCTTTCCGTTGCCGATTCTAGTTTCGATACTTGGTTAGATGGTTATGGGATGGGTGTTCCAAATCGGAAGGTATCCATATATACCGAAGGTGCCTTGTGTGCTTTCATGCTCGATGTTTGTTTTTTAGAAAAGAGTGCAGGTCAGGTTTCTTTACGGTCTTTAATGACCAAGTTATACAAAGAGTACGCTTGCAAAGGCAAGTCCTTAACCGAAGAGGACTACATTCATGAACTCGTGCAATTTGGAGGTGAAAAGGCATTTTCGATTGTCGAAAATCATCTTTACGGTACCAAGGATTTTAGAAGCTCCCTAGATCAGGCCTATGATTCGTTGGGCTTGCAGATCGAAGAAGTTGAAAATACCGATGTACTTGCCGCAAAACTTGGTGTAAAAGGAGTATTTCAAAAAGAGGGTTTGCAGCTCACACATATACAAACAGACGCAGTTGCAGACTGTGCTAAAGTTGCTGTTGGAGATGTAATTATGGCCATCAATGGCGAGAAAATAACCAAAGAGTCCGTTCGAAGTCTAAACATCAAAGAATCCCTTGTGCTTCAAGTAAAAAGACGTTTTGAAACCCTTGATGTAAAAATTTTGATAGCTGCTCAATTGCATTACCCGCTGTTTAAAATTATTCCGGTAGAAAAGCCAAATGCGCAACAAAGCCATTTGTATAAAAAATGGATTAATGCCTAATTTTTTATTTCACAGCAATCATACTAATTTCTACATTAACATCTTTGGGTAAGCGGGCAACTTCTACGGTTTCTCTAGCCGGAAAATTTGCCGTAAAATACTGAGCATAAACCTCGTTAATACGAGAGAAGTTATCCATATCAGAGATGAATATTGACGTTTTAATAACGTTGTCGAAAGTCATACCAGCTTCAGCTAGTACTGCGCTCATATTACTCATTACTTGTTGTGTTTCATTTTCTATGGTGTCTAGTACAAGTTCTCCGGTTTCGGGTTTAAAAGCGATTTGTCCAGATGTGTAGAGTGTGTTTCCAGATAATACTGCTTGAGAGTAGGGGCCTATTGGAGTAGGAGCATTTTTTGTTTCTATTACAATTTTCATATTATTGTTTAATTTTGCAGTTATTATTAAGCTAAGATATGAAAGTCCTTATTATAGACAATTACGATTCTTTTACTTTTAACTTAGTCCATCTGCTGCGGAATTTTACTGCGGATTTTGAAGTTTGGAGAAACGATGAAATAGACTTTACGCGCGTGCCGGAATTCGATAAAATAGTATTGTCTCCTGGGCCAGGTTTACCATCTGATGCGGGGCAAATGCCAGACTTGATAAAACGCTTTGCCACTTCTATTCCTATGTTAGGTGTTTGTTTGGGTTGCCAAGCCTTGGGTGTTTATTTTGGCGCCGAACTCTACAATTTAGAAAAAGTTCAGCACGGTGTTCAAACGCCAATAAGTGTTCTTGATTCAAGCATTTTGTACAAAAACTTGCCCAAAGAAATTGAAGTAGGTCGCTACCATTCTTGGGCCATTCAGCTCAAAGCAAACAGTGTGTTAATCCCTACAGCGTACGATAAAACAGGAGTGCTTATGTCATTCCGACACAAATTTTTGTCTGTTTTTGGTATACAATACCATCCAGAATCGATAATGACTGAAGCTGGAAAGACGTTACTATTTAATTGGATTACTTCTTAAACTCGTGTCCCATTTTATCTTTTTTGGTTTTCAGATAAAATGCATTGTGCTTGTTAGCAGTAATTTCTAGCGGAACATTTTCAACAATTTCCAGTCCATAGCCAATTAAACCCGCTCTTTTTTTAGGGTTGTTGGTCATGAGTCTTAATTTGTTTGCACCCAGGTCGTGTAGTATTTGTGCACCAACGCCGTAGTCTCTTTCGTCTGGTTTAAAGCCCAGTTTTTCGTTGGCTTCTACCGTATCAAAACCTTGTTCTTGAAGATTGTAAGCCTTTAGTTTGTTAATAAAGCCTATCCCTCTTCCTTCTTGGTTCATGTATACAATAACACCCTTTCCTTCTTTTTCTACCATTTGCATAGCATGGGCAAGTTGAGGGCCACAATCGCACTTGCATGAGCCAAATATATCGCCTGTAATACAAGAAGAGTGTACGCGAACTAAAACAGGTTCATCTTTTTTCCATTCGCCTTTGTGTAGGGCAATGTGGTGTCTGCCTGTATTTACTTGCTTGTAGGCTGTTAGTATAAAATCACCATGTTCGGTGGGTAAATTTATGGTTTCAACTTTCTCAATCAAACTTTCTTTTTGCATTCGGTAGGCAACCAAATCTTCAATAGAAATGAGTTTTAAGTTGTGTTTTTTAGCAATTTTTTTTAATTCCGGAAGACGCGCCATTGTTCCGTCTTCATTCATTATTTCTACAATAACTCCAGCTGGTTTTAGGCCTGCCAATCGAGCCAAATCCACCGAGGCCTCAGTATGACCTGTTCGTCTTAAAACACCGCCTTTTTTCGCTTTTAGTGGAAAGATGTGCCCTGGTCTTCCTAAATCTTCGGGTTTCGTTTTTTCGTCTATTAAAGCAAGTACTGTTTTTGCTCTGTCGCTAGCCGAAATTCCTGTGGTGCATCCTGCGCCAATTAAATCTACAGAAACCGTAAATTGAGTTTGATTGGGATCGGTGTTTTTACCTACCATCATCTCTAAATTCAACGCATCAGCTCTTTCCTCGAGTATAGGTGTGCATATTAAGCCCCGCCCATGAGTTGCCATAAAGTTGATCATTTCTGGGGTAGTCATTTCAGCAGCAGCCACAAAATCGCCTTCATTCTCACGATCCTCGTCGTCCACAACAATCACTACTTTTCCCTTGCGAATGTCTTCTAAGGCTTCTTCTATGGTGTTAAGCTTACTGAGCATAGTTATTTTTTTTTGCAAAGATACTAATTACTGTAGAACATTTTGTTTAGTTTCTCTGTGGTTTTAGACCATTCGAAGGTGTTTTTAACAAATTCATGTCCGTTGATAGAAACCTGTGTTCTTTTCGCCTCATTTTGTAAAAGCTCAAGACATAAAGCGGCGAGTTCTTCCTTTGTGTTTCCTACAAGGAGTGCCTGTTCAGGCGCGTTAATCGGATTTGCCGCCAGGCTAGTACTTATACACGGTTTATTCATTGCCATCGCTTCGAGCAATTTGTTTTGTAATCCAGTTCCTATTCTCATGGGCGCAATAAATAGGGTAGAGCTCGCATAGGCTTTTCTTATGTCTTGCATCCATCCACTTACTGTAACCGAATTGGATTGAAGTTTAAGTACAGCTTTGGAGGGCTGTGTTCCGGCCAATAGAATTTTTATTTTAGGGATTTCCTTTTGTAAAATAGGCAGAAGATCTTTGCATAAAAATTCTGCAGCATCAATGTTAGGTGCGTATCCCATATTTCCTACAAAAACGATGTCGTATTTTATTTCGGTCTTTTGAGGCTTGAAATGAGCGAAGTCAACCCCGTTTTTAATAATTTTTATCTCTAAATTTTTAGGGTGGTTGACAAACGCTCTGTCTTCTTTTGTAATAATGGTGTGGTTGTTAAACTTCCGAAACAAACTACGTTCATAGTCTCTTTGTTTAGAAGCCTCCCATAGGTAAAGCCATTTGAGGTATAATGGCGCTTTATGAGCGCGTCTTTCCATTCCCTTAGAAAACACATCCATGTAGTCTATGGTTTTTGGCTCCTTAGCGTTTTTTACATATTCTGCAGCTCTGGTAAGTTGGCAATAAATGTGCTCAGGCTTTAC
Source organism: Flavobacteriales bacterium (assembly GCA_002685115.1). Lineage (GTDB taxonomy): Bacteria > Bacteroidota > Bacteroidia > Flavobacteriales > UBA7430 > UBA6772. Next base: position 13,666 of record NYWQ01000022.1, read on the forward strand.
TTTTTGCACTAAATTATGTACGGTTTTTTTGGCTTTTTTAGTGGTAAATAATGCTGTTTGAAATGGTGTTTTTGTGGCTAGCGCTTTTGCTAAGCTCAAGAGTATTTGAAGTGCCGATAATTTAAGGATGAATACTTCCTTACAGAATGACTTTAATTCTTGATAGGCGGCAGGGTTTTGTTTAGAAAAGGGCAACTGAAGGGCGCACAAATAAACATCATGGTCTTTAGCTAAGGATTTCATTTGGTGGTAAATTCTTAGTTTGTCTCCTTTGTCTAAAGGAAACGGTATGCGAGATGTTATGATAAATAACTTCATTTAAAACAAAGCCTTTAATTCTTCATTCACTGCGGATTTAGAGAAATTGACTTTGGCAAACCTGCGTGCGCTTTCTCCAATTTCTGCTACTCTTTTTGGTTGGTCCAAGCAAAATTTCATGTGCTCAGCAAATTCTTTTGTTGTGTCGGCTATAAGAATGTTTTCTCTGTGCTTTACTGAAATGCCATCTGCACCTATGCTTGTAGTGATAATGCACTTGCCTAGTGCCAATCCTTCTATAATTTTAACACGAATGCCAGAGCCAGAAAATAGTGGGATAAGCATAACTTTGTGTGAGTTCATAAAGTCGGTTGCATCAAGAACTTCCATATGGTTGTATACGCCAAAGCCTAAACTTTTAGTAAAACTCTCCGTCATGCTTTTTCCTGCAAGGTGCAGTTCGGCTGCAGAGTTACTGGCTACAAATTCATCCCAAACTTCATCTAACAGCCACGCAATGCCAAATTGATTTGGTTTCCAGTTCATTGCTCCAATATGAAAAAAGTCTATGCGATCACTAGAGTCTTTTTGTAGCAAGTGCTTTTCATTTAAATGCAAGCCTATGGTCTTCGTTTTTTCAGGATTGTATTCGCTTATTTTTTTAGAGTCTTTCTCAGATATGGAGGCTATGGCATCTACCTCATTCCAGAATTTTAGTTCTTCTTTTTTTAAGCGTTTTACCTGCAATTTTAAATAAGCGCTGCGCAGTGCTGTGTCTTCTTTTTCGATTTGACTTTCCCAAATCTTGTGTTCTATATTATGCGATCGGTAAACAAGTTTAGCGGTAGTTTGTTTTCGAACTGTTTTGAGGTAATGTTTCGTAAAAAGACTCTCGAATACAATAAGGTTAAAGGAATTGTTATTTAGTGTTTGTGTTACTTCTCTTTTAAAATCTGGATGCTTAAATCGAGAGGTAAAATAAGAAGTTGTTTGTAAGCATAAATTTTTTAAAGCTGCCCAAATACTAAGTTTAGTATCTATAGGGATGCTTTTGTAGGTTAAATTAGGGTGTTCTTTAATATTTTTGGATGGGTGTTTTTGTGTTTCAAAACAAATAAAGTGAACGCTTACACCTATGTCCAGAAACGCTTCTAACATTTGGGCAATAGCAATGCAACCTCCATCTGCTTTAGGGTAGGGAGGCTTGTGGGCAAGAATCAATACTTTTTTTGCTTCCATAATTGCTTAATTTTAATGAGTAAAACAGACAGTTTACTTGTGTTTATTAAGTTAGCGTCGTTTGCAGCTTTGTAACTAAAGAAGAGTCCCAAAGGGGTTAATATCATTGAGGAAAGCCACATTCCTTCTTTGATGGTTAACACGTCTTGCAGTGCACTTTTCTCTCCAGTGATAGAAGATATGTGGTAAATTAAAAAGAAAATAATAGAGACAAGAACGGGCATGCCCATGCCTCCTTTTCTAATGATTGCGCCAAGAGGTGCTCCAATTAAAAAAAGAATTATGCAGGCAAAAGCCAACGAAAACTTTCGATGCCACTCGATGTGTGCTTTTTTTAGTTTTTTCTTTTTGAATTTGAGTTCTCTTTGAGTATTGTATACATAAGATTTGCTGCTTCTTACCATATTTGCAGCCGCCTTATGGAGTCTGTTCTTTTTATACGGACTTAGGTTTGTTAAGTTCTTTTTAAACGATACAACGGTGTCTTTGCTTAGCGAGTCTAAAGCAGCAAATTTGTAATAAGAATGAAGTTTGCTTTGGTAGGTTTCCAGTCTCGTTTTAATCGAGTTTTTAAGTGAGTCGGAGGTTTCATTAAGTTGCGACAGGTTCATAAACTGAGCTGCGCTAGAGTAGCGTTCTTCATCCGAACGCTCTAGCTGAAATGAGGCCATATCAAATCGAATTTTTTGTTTTTTAAAGCTCGATCGTGCAAAAGGTAGGTTTACTCTTTTTTTTGGGTCTCTTGGGTCAACTTCCTCATAACTATAGCCGTTAAATAACTCTAGGTACAAGTACCTGTTGTTTTGGCTGGTATACATTAGGCCACTTTTGGCTTTTATAACTTTGGTGTTCCCCATTTTTTCACTGTGGTCGTATATCAGCAAGCCTTCGAGGGTTTTCCCGTCTTCATTTTTCTTGTTTACTTTTATGCTGTAGCCCTCTATGTCGTTAAAAAACACACCTTCTCTCATATTTAAAGAGAGTTTTTTATTCATAATATCGTACAAAAGTGTTTTAAACTTCATGTTAGAATACGGAATCACATGATTGGAAAATAAAAATGCGGCGATGGCTAGCATGCTAATGGCAACAAACAGCGGTTGCATAATTTTGTAAAGCGAAATGCCAGAAGATTTTAAAGCAGTGAGTTCATAGTTTTCGCCAAGTTTTCCAAATGTCATTAAAGAGGAGAGGAGTATGGCTAAAGGGAGTGCAAGTGGAACAAGGGTGGGTATGCTGTAAAAAGCAAGTTCAATAATAACAGTCCATTCCAGTCCTTTGCCAATTAGGTCGTCTATGTATTTCCAAACACTTTGCATGAGTAAAACAAAGAGCATAGTGAAAAATGTGCCTGAAAAAGGCGCTAAAAAAGATTTTAATACGAGCTTGTGTAGGGTTTTCAATCCAGGTGTTTTGCTGTTGCGCAGTTGAGAAAGTTTAGGATCCTATGCTTTGTCTCAGCTTTTCAATTTGTTTTTCCCAAAGTAATTTCACTTCTTCTTCATCTTCTTCATCTTCTGCGAAGTCGGTTACCATTAAAGAAATGTCTTGTGTAATTTCGTCTACTTCAATCCTTAATTCAAAATAGGTGTCTGCGGGTTCGTCTAGCCACCTAAATTTTATGTTTTGGTTGTTTTTTTTGGTTAACAACTCAGCTTCTTGTTCATCTCCATCCCAAAAAAATGTGTACATCTTACCTCTTAAGTTTACATTGTCGGCAAACCATTCAGAAAGCCCGTCTGGAGAGCTTATTTGGTTGTACAAAATTCTTAGTGATGACCGAATTGGAAATTCCATTTGGAACTGATTCTTAGATGCCATAGCTTATATTTAGTAAAAATTCTTTAGCTGCAATATACTTATAAATTGACTCAATTAAAGATTCTTTTCTCATATATTAAAATTTAACCCTGCTAGATCACTCGATTAACTAAAAATAATGAAAAAGTATTTGTTTAAAAGGGTTTAAAAACTATATATTTGCAGCCCTTAACAGGAATGGCGAGGTAGCTCAGTTGGTTAGAGCGTCGGATTCATAACCCGGAGGCCACGAGTTCAAATCTCGTTCTCGCTACTAAAAAGAGGCTTGATAACTTAATGTTATTGAGCCTTTTTTAGTTTCAGCTTACTTCTTAGAGGACTTCAAATTTAAATTTCTGACCTGTTTGTTGTTGCAGAAACTTAGTGAATCTGTGTAAATTTGATTTAAGCTGAGCGTAATTTCTTGTAAAACTGCCAAACAACTAATAGCTTCACTTAAATCTTAATTTTTGATACCCAAGCCCTAGTTTCAAAAATCTGCTATTTAAACTGAATCAGTAACTCAACACGACAAAAGTATAATTACAGTTTCAATACAATACTTTAAAGCAGTCTGTTCGTTTCCTCTAGCTNTTGTTTGGTGGTTATTTAGCTATTAACNTATTNAACGCTANCGCGTAGCGGTCNAGNTTTGAAATTANCANNAGCCACTCTANTNAGAGTNGCTTTTTTGTTAACGTTTTGTTATTAGATAAAATTGACTAATAATTGGCAAGATTGTGGCTTCAAGTGTTTGTAGATTATTCATAATCCTGAGGGGGGTTAGTAGAGAAGCCATTCGAGAGAGTGGCTTTTTTTTGTTTTATANTAAAGTAAATGAGGTGGTTTTTAACAATATTGAGTTGACAACTATTTGCCTATACTGGTCTTGTTTTTTTCTTTAAATAGTACATTTGAAAGTAGTATTCTAAAAACAGCTCCCCGATGAAAAGATTTGCGCTCGTTTCTGCTTTGTTCTTGTTTGCTTTTTCTGTAAAAGCACAAAACGATTCTCAAGATCAAAAGTCTTATGCTTTATTAGATCTTGGTTTTAATGCTAAAATGCTCAACTTGGCTGTTGGCAATCCTTTGTTGGTTCCAAAAGAAGAGGAAGTTGTTAAAAAGTCTCCTCGGTCTTTGTCTGATATATTAGGCAAATCAAAGTCTTCGTCAAAAAAAGCGAGTACTGCTGAGTACCATTTGGTGGCGGGGTGTTTTTCTAATTTTAAAAATGCAGAACGTTTGGTTGCGCAGCTTAAAAAAGAAGGGTACAANGCCTCNCTNATTGGCAAGNCAAACGACTTGCATTTGGTTTCTTTTACCAGTTTTAACTCNTATGATGCTGCCCAAGTNGGTNTGTCTGAACTCGATTCGAAAGGAATTGACAGTTGGATTCGGAAANATTAAATTGCACCAATAAAAGGTTTANATCGATTCATTTTTGAATAAAAAAAAGCCACTCATTTGAGTGACTTTTTTTTTATGCTTGTATTTTTAGTTGTTAAGCATTACCGGCATAACCAACATTAAAATGTTTTCTCCCTCCATAGAGTTGCCTTCTGGGAGTAAGATCCCGGCACGATTTGGTGCCGACATTTCCAAGTGCACTTGGTCGGTTTCTAAATTAGAAATCATCTCCATTAAAAAACGTGAGTTGAAACCAATTTCTATATCAGACCCCTCGTATTGGCAAGACAAGCGTTCNTCTGCTTTGTTAGAAAAGTCAATATCTTCGGCAGAAATATGCATTTCGTTGCCTGCAATTTTCAACCGAATTTGGTGTGTGGTTTTGTTCGAAAAAATTGAAACTCTTTTTACGGAGTTTAAAAAAGACAAGCGGTTTACGGAAAGTTTATTTGGATTTTCTTGCGGAATAACGGCATTGTAGTTTGGGTATTTNCCGTCTATTAACCGGCAGGTAAGANCAATAGCGCCAAAGCTAAATTTAGCGTTGGTTTCGTTGTACTCAATTTTAACCTCGTCGTTTGCAGCAGCTAAAATTCCTTTTAAAATATTTAAAGGCTTTTTGGGTAAAATAAATTCTGCGCTTTGCTCACTTTTCACGTCATGACGAGAATACCGAACAAGTTTGTGAGCGTCTGTAGCAACTAAGGTTAAGCCAGTTTCGCTAAACTGACAAAACACACCAGACATTACGGGTCTTAGATCATCGTTTCCGGTAGCAAAAATTGTTTTGTTTATTCCCGTTGCAATAATTTCGGAATGAATTANGGTTGTGCTAGCCGCTTCTATACCNGGTGCTTTAGGAAACTCGTCTCCGTTTTGAAAAGCNAGAGCGTATTTACCTTGGTCAGAGCTAATTTCTATATTGTTTTTATCCTTATCTATTAAAAAGGTAAGTGGCTGCTCTGGAAACGTTTTTAACGTGTCTAGTAAGAGTTTTGCAGGAATTGCTGCATTNCCTTTAGAATCTGACTCCACCTCTAAGGTTGTAGACATNGTCGTTTCCAAGTCTGAAGCAGAAATGTTTAGCGTTTTGTGGTCTATCTCAAANAAAATATTGTCGAGTATAGGGAGCGTATTGCTTGAGTTAATGACACCACTAATGGTTTGCAATTGCTTTAAAAGTTTTGAGCTGGATACAATAAACTTCATTCTGTCTTTCGTTTAATTACATTTATCAAATATAGACTATAGCGTAAATTCAATCTCTATTCTATACTTACGTTTATTCACAATTGTACAGGACTTTTTAACAAACGGTCTGGCTTGTGGTTATCTTTTTAAATCGCTCATTCCCTTCATTACTTTGTTAAAAGTGTTGCGCTGAATTAAAACCCAGTCTGTTTTGTTTACATGAGCATACATGCGTTCGGGATCTTTCATGGTAACATCTGCGTCTGCTCGAGCTCCATCTTTCGCTTTTTTGTAGTAGGCAGTTACCTGTGTTTGTTCTTGGTTTTTGTTTTGAACAATTAGGTCGAATATTGGCTGAGTTTTAACGAGCGAATCCACATTTAAAGAACCCGAAATGTACCCCTCTGAGCTCAATTTTCTAAAAGAGGCTAAGTAGGGTTGNAATTTTGCTGGATCAATTTCTTGTGTTCCAGTTCCCGTATAGTCGGTTAGCGTAAATTTTTGGTTTACTTTATTTAGTACAAAAGACTCTTCGATCATTTTAGGTGCAAAGTACTGTAGACTTATCGACTTGATGTCTAGATTGTCGTATTTGAGTACTGTTTTGTCTCTCCAGATAGACTCTTGCGTAAAGAAACGAGTTGACAAATACCCTTTAAAACCAGGTATGTGCACTGCGTAAGGATCCGTTGCATCTTGAAGCATCATGAAACTTGCGCTTAGCTCTTGGTTTTCTCCTCCAACATAAAATGTTTTGTTTGTTCCATCGTTAAGAAAAACTTCCACTTTTATGCCATGCACCGCCAAATTACCCAAAACATTGTTACGCATTGAGCGTTGTACAGGGTGGGCAATTTCCATTCTTTGTAGTGTTTTTAAGAGGTAAAACACGGCAGATTTTCNNGCTTTGTAATTTTCATTTACGGTCCATTCGCTTTCATTTAATCTCTGGAGTACGNCTGTTTCCGGTAGTTTAGAGCTTATAATTACTTTAACCACAGTACTAGTGTCGTTTACTGCAAAATCTCTTCTGTCGGTTCGAGTAACGTCTTGCTCGTTGTTGAGTAGGAGGTAACTTAGAAGTCCTAAACAAAATAGGATACTGAGGTATATTCCGTTGTTAGTTTTCATTTGCATACTTTTTCTTTCTGGCGTATTGTTTTAGAAGCCCAAATATAAGGATGATTAAAATGGGGAGTACCAANTTTATGCCTTGCCAAAACTCGCGTTCCTTGTTTNTTTTTTTAGTGTCTAAGAGTCTTATTTTTAGTTCTCTATTTCTTACCTGAATCANGTCGTCGTCTTCTAAAAGAAAATCGATGGCATTGCGAATAAAATCTTTATTTCCGTACTGTATCTTTTCGTAATTGTCGTAGCCCAAAGGCATAACTGNACCTCTTATGATTTGGTTTTGGGCAAGATCTCCATCAGAAATTAATAGCATTTTAGTTTCTTTACTTTGGGCTTTAAATGGGAGCTTGTCGCTTAAGGCGTTGATTCTATTTTTGAATACAGATTCAAACACTCCTTCGAGTAAAACGGCTGTAGCTCTTTCACCAGCATTAAATTGCTCTTGTATAGGTTGGTCAAGCGCATTTTGTAAACTTATTTCGTAGGGCGTGTTTGCTATTTTAGTGTACGGTGACGAATGCAAGAGCACTGTTTTTTTAATTGGCGTATTGGTTTTAACCGTATCTATTGTACTTACAAAATCCAGTTTTACTGCGTTTAAATTGCTTGTAATGGGATGGCTTGAGGTAGGAATACATATTGGAAAGTAGCGCCAAGGTCTTAGTTCCCATTGCGGCATGTCGTTTATAAAGTTAACNGGAACAGGTATTTTTGAGGAGGATATGTCTTCAATTAAGTCGCTGTTCAGTCTAGCTCCGTATTTAAAAAGTTGATCTCCAAGGTTTAAATCTCTAAGAGGTAGCGCTAAAAACGAACCTTTGTTTGCCAGAGAATCCATGTCTGCATTTGTGGCATCTAGCATCCAAATTACCTTGCCACCAGCCATTATGTACTGGTCAATAAAATACTTGTCTAGGTTTTGAAAGGCATATTTTGGTTTGGCAATTAAAAGTAGCTTTTTACGCTTCAGTTCATTCAGTTTTAGTTTTAGGTTGGCCTCTCCAAGGCTGTCCGTTTCAAATTCGCGTAAGTTTATTTTGTCAACAGAATATTGGCTGGANAGGCTTTTNGTAAGGTCTTCCAATTNTCGATCTTCCAATTCGCCATGCCCAGTAATAAATGCAATACTTGGCTTGAAATCATTTTTTAGTTGTTTTATGGCGTAGGCAAATTCNTATTCNAATTCTCTAATCGATTGTTCGAGNCTCTGCTCTGGTCCAGCTGCAATTTGGTTTTTAAGTAATTGCACGGNCACTTCTTTGCCGCCAAGTTTTACTATGGCTCCCGGAANAATTACTTTTTCGGTGTAACTGTCGCCCTCTTTTACTTGCAAGTTTGTTGGGCTAAGTCCTTTGTCGTATAGTTGCTTTATGATTTCGTTTCTGGTTATTTCGTCTGTGCTTTCTGTAGGATTTATAAAGGTGTATTGCAGTAAGTTGTTTTGGTTTTTAAATTCGGCTAATATTTGACGCGTTTCCATACTCAAGCGCTCAATCCCTGCCGGAAAATCACCTTCTAAATAAACTTCTACATAAATGTAGTCGTCTAGTTTTGCCAACATGTTTTTAGTAGACTCCGAAAGAGAGTAGCGTCCTTCCTTACTTAAGTCAATTCGCATGTGCTTTACCGATGCAATAAAGTTTAAGAGCACTAGTATGATTAGTACGCCTGTAAACTGAAAAATGTCTTGCTTTTTGTTTTTCATCACCATTTTCTACTTTGAAGTGAGAGCTTACTTCCGAATATGAAAATACTCATAACGCTTAAAAAATAAACAACATCTCTGGTGTCTATAACGCCTCTACTAATGGCGTTGTAGTGGTAGCTAATGCCAAGTTTTTCTATACTTAATTCAAGTCCTGTATGTGCCAGTAAGCGGGCGATTTGTTCGAAGCCTGCAAAGCAGAAAAAACTAAATAAGAAAGCGAGTATAAATGCTACAATTTGATTTTCTGTTAAGGAAGATGCAAATACGCCAATAGATACATAAATTCCAGAAAGCAAAACGAGCCCGGTATAAGAGCCAATAGTAACTGCCCAGTCTATGTTTCCTTGTGGTTGCCCAAGCAAAAAGATGCTGGCTAGGTAAATTAATGTTGGGCACAATGCGATAACACATAAAGACACTCCTGCAAGAAATTTACCCATAACAAGATTGAGTTCGCTAATGGGTTTGGTAAGCAGTAGCTCAATGGTTCCCGTTTTTATCTCATCAGCAAAAAAACGCATGGTTAGTGCAGGGATTAAAAATAAAAAAACCCAAGGTGCAAGAAAAAACAAGCCGTCTAGCCCAGCATATCCAGCATCTAAAAGATTAAACGTTCCCTGAAAAACCCACAAGAACAGTCCATTTAACAATAAAAAAACCACTACAACCATGTATCCGGTTAGTGAGCCAAGAAAGCTGTTGAGTTCTTTTTTAAGAATACTTATCATTGCGCTTCGCTTTGTTTTTTGGTACTCCAAGCCATTGGCTTTTCATTAAAAAGTACTTTGGTTTTAGACCATATTCCTGCAAATAGAGCAGAGGTGCGGTAGTTGTTTAAGTCTTCTTCAGATGCCCATAACGAGTATGTAAAGAAAATGTTTTTCGTATTCACATCCTGCAGCATTTCAACTTTTTTACACCCTTTTTGAGAAATAATTTTTTCTTTACTTTCTTCAAAAAGCGATTTAAACTCTTGGATGTGTTCCGTTTTAAAATCTAGTTTTACAATTCTAGTAATCATAAAAATTCAATGCTTATTCGGTCCTTTATTTTTATTCCTAACAATCCGCTAGCCCCATTAGCTGCATTTGAGTCGCCTTTATTAATGGCAATTTCCAAATGCCCTGCCGAGTTAAATAATGCCAACATTTCTCCTTCTGTTACCTGACTGTAGGATTTGTGTACTGTTTTTATGCTGTATTTTCGGGGTAATTTAATTTCAAATTCAGAACTCGCAAAAGATTCTTTAAAAACTTTATGCGTGATGTTGCTAATTACGTTTCCGTAATGATCTATGTAAATGACTTGACCGTTTAATGTTTTTCTATCTGCAGATAATACCGGTTGAAAATCGATTAAGTCTTTGAGCTTGTCTATTTGACGCCCTATTACCTGCAAGGTGCCTCCTCGGTTAATATGGCAAGCTGCCTTTACAAATACATCTTTCATAGGAAACGGAATACTGTCGTCTTCTTGCGCAATGTTTAAGGCGATAATTTGCTCTGGTTTAAAGAGCGGAAACATTAGCGAGAAAATGCCAGTGTCTGCGCCAATAAAATAATGGCCGTCTACTTTGCAAATGATGTGCGCTTTGGAAGATGTTGCCTCGGCATCAATCCCGATCATATGAATAGTGCCTTGAGGAAAGTGATGGTAAGCATTTTTTAAGATGTATGCAGCTTCTTCAATATTAAAGGGTGCTATTTTATGAGAAATGTCTACAATTTGAGCCTCTGGTGCCTCAGAAAGTATAGCTCCTTTGATAGCCGCAGTGAAGTAATCTTTGGTGCCGTAATCGCTTGTAAGTGTAATAATTGCCATGTTGCTGAAAAACAGCTTGTTTTGATTGAAATAAAAGAATCAAATTTGTTATTTTTGCAAGACTAAAATTAAGNAAATAATCTAAGTTGAAAAGAAATTTACTTAATTTCATTTAACATTATAAATATCAGCTGTTTGGCAGAAAAAAAAATCACTCTATCCGGTATTGACCCTCTTGAGATATACGGAGCTCGAAATACAAAGTTGGATTTAATAAAATCGTATTATCCAAAACTTAAGATTATTACGCGTGGAAGCTCAATAACAGTTTTAGGTGAGCTTGAAGTTATCGAACAGTTTGAAACCAAGTTAGCTGTTTTGATTGCGCATTTTAATAAATACAACCGTCTTACAGACAGTAATATCGATCGTTTAATTATGGAAGATCACGATGTTGTATTAGAGTTGAACGATGCTGTAATAGTTCATGGAAATCATGGTAAAATTATAAAAGCAAGAACAGCTAACCAAAGAAAAATGGTAGACTTAGCTCTATCCAAAGACATGATTTTTGCGATTGGTCCGGCTGGAACGGGTAAAACATATACTGCAGTCGCTTTAGCTGTTAGGGCTTTAAAAAACAAAGAAGTAAAGCGAATTATTTTAACACGTCCTGCCGTTGAGGCTGGAGAGAATTTAGGTTTTTTACCGGGTGATATGAAGGACAAGTTAGATCCGTATATGCAGCNTTTGTACGATGCTTTAAACGATATGATTCCTGCCGAAAAATTAAAGGCTTTTATCGAAGAACGCATCATTCAAATAGCACCGCTTGCATTTATGCGAGGTAGGACCCTGGACAACGCTTTTGTTATTTTAGATGAGGCGCAGAATACAACCATTCAACAAATGAAAATGTTCCTTACTCGTATGGGACGTTCTGCTAAGTTTGTTGTTACGGGCGATTTAACTCAAATAGATTTACCGAGTAGGCAAAAATCTGGCTTGCGTCATTCTTTAGACCTTTTAGCTAAAGTAAATGACATAGGTATTGTTTATTTAAACGAAAAAGATGTAATTCGTCATCAATTAGTAATGCAAATTATACAGGCTTATAAACAAGAACAATTAAAGGAAAAAGAAAGTGGGAAACACAATTCTAAAAACTAATTTTAACTTTTCTGGTCAAACAAAAGTTTACCATGGTAAAGTTCGTGAAGTGTACACAATTAATAACGACTTATTGGTTATGATTGTATCTGATCGTATTTCTGCATTTGATGTGGTAATGCCTAAAGGAATTCCTTACAAAGGTCAGGTTTTAAATCAGATAGCGGCAAAATTCTTAGATGCTACCTCTGATATTGTTCCCAATTGGAAGATTGCGTTGCCTGATCCAATGGTTACAATAGGGAAGTATTGCGAGCCTTTTAAAGTAGAAATGGTTATTCGTGGGTACCTTTCTGGGCATGCCTGGAGAGAGTACAAGTCAGGTAAACGAGTTATTTGTGGCGTTTCTATGCCTGATGGGATGAAGGAGAATGACAAATTTCCAACTCCGCTACTTACCCCTACAACTAAAGCAGACGTGGGTCACGATGAAGATATTTCGAGAGAAGAAATTTTAGCACAAGGCTTGGTTTCAGAAGCAGATTATGTGCTTTTGGAAAAGTATACTCGTGAGATTTTTCAGAGAGGTACAGACATTGCGGCTGATATGGACTTGATTTTAGTTGACACGAAGTACGAATTTGGGAAGGATAAAGACGGTACTATTGTATTGATTGATGAAATCCATACTCCAGATTCATCTCGTTATTTTTACAAATCGGGTTACCAAAAACGTCAAGATGCAGACGAATCTCAGAAACAATTGTCAAAAGAATTTGTTCGTCAATGGCTAATAGGTAATGGTTTTCAAGGTCAGGACGATCAGGTTATTCCGGATATGGATGTAGCATTTATCGATTCTGTTTCTGAACGATACATTGAGCTCTACGAGCAAATAACAGGCGATGCATTTGTAAAAGCAGATGTTACGGATGTTTTGAATAGGGTTGAGCAAAATATTAACAAGTACCTTGCTTAATAAATACTCAAAAAATACTTAAAAAAAAGGCTGATCATTGATCAGCCTTTTTTTTAAGCAAATAATCGGTTTAAATACCGGTATAGTTTTGCGGTGTAATGGCTTTTAATTCCTCTTTTAAATGCTCACTTATACTTAGTGTGTCTATAAATTGTGCAATACTTGTTTTTGTAATTGCTGCATTGGTTCGCGTAAGACCTTTAAGTGCCTCGTAGGGTTTCGGGTATCCTTCTCTTCGAAGAATTGTTTGAATAGCTTCAGAAACAACAGCCCAATTTTTTTCCAAGTCTTTTTCAATATTATCTTCTCTGATAATTAACTTGTTTAAACCTCTAAGTAAAGAGCCTAAAGCAATACTGGTATGCGCAAAAGGAACCCCAATGTTGCGCAAAACGGTAGAGTCTGTTAAATCTCTTTGCAAACGAGAAATAGGAAGTTTGGCTGACAAGTGCTCTAGTAGCGCATTTGCAATTCCAATATTACCCTCGGAGTTTTCGAAGTCAATAGGGTTTACTTTATGTGGCATGGCAGAGGAGCCTACCTCGCCTTCTTTGATTTTTTGTTTGAAATAATCCATGGAGATATACGTCCACATATCACGATCCAAATCTAAAAGTATGTTGTTGATGCGTTTCATTGCGTCAAAAAGTGAGGCTAGATTGTCGTAATGTTCAATTTGTGTAGTCGGGTGAGAACGATCTAAGCCCAAGATGTTGTTTACAAAATGGTTTCCAAAACCCAACCAATCGTGCTTAGGGTATGCTACTACATGGGCATTAAAATTTCCTGTTGCACCTCCAAATTTTGCAGAAAAAGGAATGTTTTTTAATTGTGCCACCTGGCGTTGTATTCTTGTGCTAAAAACTTCAATTTCTTTTCCCATTCTCGTAGGAGATGCAGGTTGTCCGTGTGTACGCGCTAGTAGAGGAATGTTTTCCCATTCCTGAGCAAGCGTTTGCAGTTTTGTAACAACGGTTTCGAGTTGAGGTAAATATTGTTCTACAACGGCTTCTTTTAAAGAAAGAGGCACCGATGTGTTGTTGATGTCTTGTGAGGTAAGTCCAAAGTGAATAAATTCTTTGTATTGAGCTAGTTTGAGCGTGTCAAACTTTTCTTTTATAAAGTACTCAACGGCCTTAACATCGTGGTTAGTTATTTTTTCAATTTCTTTGATTGCTTGCGCATCTTCTTCACTAAATTCGGTATAAATAGCTCTAAGTAATGGGTATGTGGCTTTGTCAATTTTCTCTAATTGTGGGAGTGGGATTTCGCAAAGCGCAATAAAGTATTCGATCTCTACTCGAACTCGGTATCGAATTAAAGCATACTCAGAAAAGTAAGTCGCTAAATCTTTGCCTACTCTTCGGTACCGACCATCTACTGGTGATATGGCCGTAAGTGCATTTAAATTCATGTTTTTTGGTTGTGAATTAAGAAGCAAAGTTAATAAAACCACTCTTTTATCATTGCGCATTCTCATTTAGTTTTCTCTAATTCCCTATTTTTCAGTGCCTACTTTAGTTTGATTTTGACAAAAGAAGGTCTAAATTTGCACTTTAGCACCCTCATTTTATTTCACATAATTTTAAATGACTGTATTTGTTCTCACTATTGCTTTGGTACTGTTACTGCTAGGTATACTTGGGAGTATAATTCCGGGTTTGCCAGGTCCTCCAATTTCTTATACCGGTATTCTAGTCATTCATTTTTTTACTGAAATTCAATTTAGTTCAACATTTCTATGGGCTTGGGGCATTGTTGTAGCCCTTGTTTTTATTTTAGACTACACGCTTCAATCTTGGGGAGTAGCTAAATTTGGTGGGGGTAGGTACTCGACTATTGGAACCTTTATTGGTCTTTTTATTGGTTTGTTTGTGCCTCCTTTAGGTTTACTGTTAGGGCCATTTATTGGTGCCTTTATTGGTGCTTTAGTAGAGGTTAAAGGAGCTCATTCAAGAGCTTTAAAAGTGGCTTTAGGTTCTTTGGTTGGTTTTGTTTCTGGAGCCGTTCTTAAACTCTCTGTTAGCTTAGCGCTTCTTTTTTATTCTATTTATTTTATTTGGCTTTAATGGAAAGTAAAATCCGAGTTTCTGCAGTTTCTTACCTAAATACAATTCCATTTATTTATGGAATTCAGCTGGATAAAGACTTGTTGTCTCAAGTTTCACTCCGTTTAGAATACCCTTCTAAATGTTCAGATTTACTTAAATCGGGAAAGGTTGATCTTGGTTTAGTTCCTGTTGCTGAAATTCCTCATATTAATGATGCGGAAATAATTAGCGACTACTGTATTGGTGCAGAGGGTAAGGTTAATACAGTAATGTTGTACAGTGATTGTCCGTTAAACGAAATTCGTTCTATTGCACTCGATTATCAGTCGAGAACGTCGGTAATGTTAACAAAAGTTTTAGTCAAAAATTTTTGGAATATCGATGTGGAATATATAGAAACCTTAGAAGGGTATATTCAATCTATAAGCGGCACAAATGCTGGTGTTGTTATTGGTGACAGAGCTTTCGATTTGAATGGTAAATTTCTTTACCAGTACGATTTGTCCGAAGAGTGGTTTAAATTTACGGGTTTGCCCTTTGTTTTTGCTTGTTGGGTGGCGAATACGTCTTTGCCTCTAGTTTTTAAACAACAATTCAGTCAAGCAGTTGCACTTGGTGTTCATCAAAAGAAGAATGCGATTGATTGGTTTACATCAAAAGAAAAGAGTCCAGTAGATTTAAGAAGTTATTTGAATAAAGACATCTCTTATCGTTTAGATGATCGGAAGCGAATGGCCTTAGAAAGATTTTTAGATTTTATTGCCGCACTCTAGTTCAAGTGTTGGGGTAAGTAGCGTAGGAGGGTGTTTTAGGCGATTTAATTACGAATAATTTTACTAGTGATTTGATGCCAAAATTCAAAATATCCAGCTCATTCACAATAATAAAATCATCTGGTTCTACTTTCTCAAGGTTCAAGGTAAACGAGCCATCAAGCACATAAATAGAATAGGTTTCTGCTGGGTTAATGGAAATATTAGTGTCTTGTTTTACAAAAATTACTTTCATTTCAATTCCTTCAGTATCCAAATCTACTGGGCTTGAATCTCCAACTATGTTTGTTGTACTTATCTGATCTTTGTGAACCGTTTTAAAACTACTCGCCTCATAATCTTTGTATTCAGCTTCTTTGTAAAGACTTTTAGTAAGATTTGGGTCAAACCAAATTTGAAAGATGGCCGAATTTGCTTTCAATTCCTCAGAATGCGCTATTCCATTTCCAGATTTAATTACCTGTAAACTTCCCTGGTCAAGTTCCCACCATTTGTCGGTTTTGGTATCGTAATGTCCAATTGTTCCTCTTAGTACATAACTTACTATTTCAAATCCTTTGTGTGGGTGTAATCCTATTGTGCTTCCCGTTTTAGAAGAAGCATGTGCCCAATAAAATAGATTTGAATAAGGCCTTACTTTTCCACCATCTTGAGGAAACCCTATCGGTTTGTTTTCAATAATTTCGCCATGATTAAAACTGCCTTTTGCCTGTTCTTCTTTCTTACTTATTTGAATACTCATTTTTAGTTTAATTATGTTTTTAAAAGTACTAAAAATACCATTGGATTTTTTCGTTAAAATAAACTCCTCTTTAGAGAAATTTAGAGTCACTTTATAATTTCAATAATGTTCTTTTTTTAGAAATTAGCTCCTAGTATAAGCTAATTTTTTAGATATATTTGAACTATGGAAATAGACCCACATAAGAAAGATTTTTTGACCTTATTTAAAGAGGCTAGTGCTCAAGGAAATTTTATTAAGTTGACGCTTAGTAAGGTGTTTAAGACATCGGAGGATTTGAAGAATGTATATGTTGTGCCTGTTGTTATTAAAGGCAAAAATAGCTTGTCTTTTACGTATCGATTTCAGACTAAAGACCAAGTAAAAAATTACCCTCTCGAACAGGCTGTTGTTGAAATTGACAATCTATTAGGGGTTTCTTTTTTGCAAGCCTTACTTATAAGTAACTCACAAGAGCATCAATTATTGATTAGCAAAAAGGGAAAATGCAAACTCCTTAGCACAGCTAAGACAACTCAAGTAAAGAGTACAATTCACAATAAGGAAAAGAACTATTTTATTTCTAGTAAAAACAATATCTATCTCCAAAAGTTGGGTGTTTGCGATGCCACTGGAAGGGTAAAGGATAAACAACAAGATAAATACCGGCAAATTAATAGGTACGTAGAGTTGATGAGTGTTTGGTTTGATAAAATTGACCATTCAAAAACCTTGAAAATTGTAGATATGGGATCTGGTAAAGGTTACCTTACTTTTGCATTGTACGATTATTTGCAGAATCAACTTAATTTAAAAGTCTCTGTAACTGGCGTAGAATTGCGCCCAGAATTGGTTGATTTGTGTAATGCCATTCGAACTGATTGTGGATTTGATAACCTTACCTTTGTATCCAAAGATATTAACGACTTTTCATCTTCAGAAATAGACGTTATAATTGCACTACACGCCTGTGATACAGCCACAGATGTGGCTATATATAAGGGTATAAAAGCCGATGCAGAATTAATTGTCTGTGCTCCCTGTTGTCATAAACAAGTACGAAAAGACATGGGGTCTAATTCTGATTTTAGAGCCATAACAAAACACGGAATTTTTGAAGAAAGACAAGCAGAAATGCTTACTGATGCTATAAGGTCTCTATTAATGGAGCGAGAAGGATATGCTACAAAAGCATTTGAGTTCATTTCTAACGAACATACTCGAAAGAATTTAATGTTGGTTGGCAGGCGATTGAAAAAAAGCAGCGATTCAAGTAAGATTGATCGAGATATTAAAAAGCTAAAGGATGCTTTTTTAATTAAGAAACAAGAGCTTGAAGATTTGTTGGCTTAATCTTATTGTTAGTTATACCAGCTTTAAGTAAATTTCTCTGCAGATCCAAGCATCAGTAGCTGCNTAGTCTATTTGTGCTTGACTTAGGTTTTNAAGTTCCCAATTTGAAACTTGTTGCCTTTTCGAGATNCGAATACCCAATACTAAGGCTGATAACTTTTTAGCTCCAATGCTTTCAAAACCTAGTTTTGGAGCGAGCAAGTTCAGGTCAACCACACTTTCATCTTTAAAAGGGTGAAGTTTTTTGAGGTCTTTCAGATCATCAAAAACAGCGATCCCAATTTTTTTAATTTCTTTGTTTGCAAATATGCCTGCAAGTTGCCCAGTCATAGTCACTTTTTTTAATCGGATGATGTAGGCTTTTTTGTCTGTGGCAATTTGAAGGAGTGCAACGGTGTTTATTATGCCTTTTTTAAAGGATGGTTTGGTTTCNGTGTCTATTCCAATAATAGCNCATTGTGCTATTTCAGANCACGCTTTTTCAAGCGCTTCATCNGTGTCAACTAGAGTAATCTCTCCATTGAACTTACCAAGATCGAGAAGGTTAATATCGTCTTTAGTTATAAACTTTTTAAATTCTGAGCTTTTATTCATGTATTCTTTTTGGGGTAGATTTTGATATTAATTCTTTATTTGGTTGCTCTTTTTTTGTTTTTAACAAGTTTAAATTAGGTTGCCCTGCATCTATCCAAGCAGAATACCATAAAGAACCTACAGCTTTTATAGAACTCTGCAATCTTCGTTCCACCATGTTGCTCAGTGCAAAATTATATTCAGCTATAAACTCCGAAGTATATTCGTTGTGCACTTTTCCATTGCTTACATCCATTTTATATTTTCCGTCTTTGCGAGTTCGTTCTGTTACTTTTTTTTCTTNTTCTAAGGTTTCGTTTAAAAGTAAATTACTTTCTAATACTATATTCCAGGCGAATTCAAGAGGGTCTTTTATGTATTGTGCTTTGCCCACAAAATAGTCATAGGTTTCTGAATGATTTTCGGGTATTCGACTCTCCCAAAGTGCATGAATTCCTTTTTGATTTGAATGTTGTCCATTGTAATTAGATGTGGTGTGTAGTGGGACATTTGCATCAGATATGTAATGGCCAATATCTGCAGCATGTTTAAGTACTTCTTCTTTACTACCACTGTCCATTGCCCATACTAAATTCCTGTATTCCCAATTGATTANCCAAGGCAATATACCTCTACTTTTTAACGTGTCTTTGGTGTATACNTCTTTTGCNTTAAACCACTTTCTAGGTATNTTTTCGAAGGGNTAAATTCCATAAANNTCTAAGTCAATGTAGTGTTTGCATGCTTCNGTCGTATCTGTATATCTTCTTTTATCNGCTGTTACAGCACGTTCTTTTAAGTCGTGTGCGTNGTCTAAAAAAAACGGACTCATTTCAATAGGTAGTGTAAAAATGGCTTGAGAGTGAATTGTTTTNTGAGCATGAAAGCCCCATGAAGATATTGCAAGCAATGTTAGGATGAGTAAACAATATTGNGTTGCATTAATCTTCATCCAATGCAATTAATTGGTCGTTTATTAAAATAGGGATTTTAGTGGTCTTACTTTGTTTTAAGCAAAAGTGAATATCAGAATCAATGTTTAGTTTTTCCAATCTTTTTCGGTGTGACGAATTCTCTAAAAATCCGAACAAATCATGTCTCCCTTTTTCCCATAAGGTTTTTGAGGCTTGGGCTGCGTCACAGGAGTTGTTGTACAAACCACTTTTGTCAAGAAGTTCGGTTATTGCTCCAGCAAATAGTGTGTCTTCAAGATTGAATTTGTCTTTCCACCCGGCACAAAAAACCAGTACATCTCGTTCTTGCTTAATTAACCAATTGGCAAGTGCCTTTAAGTTAAGAAAAGACCCAATCACCACATCGTGATCTTTTTTGGCGATATTTATAGATTTCGTTCCATTTGTCGTGGTCATGACAATGGTTTTCCCTTTCATATCAGAATTTATATAAGTCTGAGGTGAGTTTCCAAAATCGAATCCATTTACTGGGGCTCCATTTCTTTCGGCTGCAAGAATGTAATCTGGGTTTGTTGCTTTGTATTCTAGCGCTTGATCTACAGTGCTCACTGGAATCATTTTTTTCACTCCTTTCTCGAATGCAATACACATGGTGGAGGTTGCTCTTAGAACATCAACGACCACTACAATGCTTTTTCTATCTGCATATAAATCAAATAGAGCAGGACTCAGGCATACTTGAAGATTTTTTTTTGTCATTTTAAGTTTTGTAAAATGGAAGTGAAACAATTTTTGCTTTTAATCGTTTTTTTCGAACTTCAATGTAAATAGCTGAACCTACGCTTGTCATTTGTGAAGGAACATAGGCTAATCCAATTGCTTTTTTTAAACTTGGGCTCATTGTTCCTGAAGTTACTGTTCCAATTGTTTTTCCCTCCTCATCTAGAACTTGGTAGCCTTTTCTGGGTACGCCTCTGTCTATAAGTTCAAACCCAATCAATCGTTTTTTTACGCCAGTTTCTTTTTGATTTTTTAAAAAGTCAGCATCAATAAAATCATTTGTAAATTTTGTAATCCAGCCCAATCCGGCTTCTAATGGAGATGTGGTATCGTTTATATCATTGCCATATAAGCAAAACCCCATTTCTAGCCTAAGTGTGTCTCTTGCCGCAAGACCTGCTGGAGAAATATTACAGTCTTTTCCTGCTTCAAAAATGGCGTTCCAAATAGTTTCTGCATCTTCGTTTTTAACGTAAATTTCAAATCCTCCAGATCCAGTATATCCAGTGGTTGAGATGAGTATGTTTTCTTTTCCTGCGAAGGGTCCTTTTTGAAATGTGTAGTATTTCATGTCAGAAATATTCATATCAGTAAGACTTTGTATAGCTAGAGCAGCCTTGGGTCCCTGAACTGCTAAGAGTGATGTGTCGTCAGAAATATTGATCATTTCTAAGTCAGCTGAATTGTGTTTCTGAATCCATTCCCAATCTTTTGTTATGTTGGATGCATTTACAACGAGTAAAAAAGTGTTTTCATTCATTTTGTAAACTAAGAGGTCGTCCACAATTCCTCCTTTGCCATTTGGTAGGCATGAGTATTGAACTTTGCCAATAGTTAACTTAGCGACATCGTTTGTTGTGATTTTTTGTACCAATTCAAATGCACCTTCCCCACGAATGATAAACTCTCCCATATGAGAAACATCGAAAACACCCACATTTTCTCTTACGTTTAGGTGTTCTGCATTAACTCCTTGGTATTGAACAGGCATGTTGTAACCGGCAAAAGGCACCATTTTGGCGCCTAATTTTTCATGTATGTTGTGTAATGCTGTATTTTTCATTTTAGTATTAATTATGTTTAAAAGAAACTATGTTTCTTCAAATTATGTTCGGGTTTTATTATTATTTAGACTTTATTGTACACAAGTTTAAGTTTAATGGTTTTACTTTTAAAATTAAACTTTTCTCAAATATATATTATTTCGTCGCGTTTTACTTTGCGTAATTAACTGCTCTTGTTTCCCTAATTACTGTAACTTTTACTTGTCCAGGATAGGTCATTTCATTTTGGATTTTTTGTGATATCTCAAAAGATATAGAAGCAGCTTTTTCGTCGTTAACTTTTTCACTTTCTACAATTACACGTAATTCTCTACCTGCTTGTATTGCATAAGATTTGAGTACACCTGGATGAGCTAATGCAAGACTTTCGAGCTCTTTTAAACGTTGTATGTAAGACTCTACAATTTCTCTTCTAGCTCCTGGTCTAGCACCTGAAATAGCGTCACAAACCTGAATTATTGGTGCGTAAAGATTCGTCATTTCTATTTCGTCGTGGTGTGCTCCAATAGCATTACATATGTCTGGTTTTTCGCCATACTTTTCAGCAATCTTCATCCCTAAAATTGCGTGTGGTAATTCTGGCTCATCATCAGGAACTTTTCCTATATCGTGGAGTAACCCGGCTCTTTTTGCGGCTTTTGGATTCAGTCCAAGTTCAGATGCCATCGTAGCGCAAAGATTTGCTGTTTCTCTACTGTGTTGTAATAAGTTCTGTCCGTAAGATGATCTGTAGCGCATTCTTCCAACCATTCTTAATAATTCTGGGTGCAAGCCATGGATTCCTAAATCGATGCAGGTTCTCTTTCCAGTTTCTATAATTTCTTCTTCCAGCTGTTTTTTTGTTTTTGCAACAATTTCCTCAATTCTTGCCGGATGTATTCTTCCGTCTGTAACAAGTTTGTGTAAAGCCAACCGTGCAATTTCTCTACGAATAGGATCAAAACATGAAAGAATGATTGCTTCTGGCGTATCGTCTACAACAATTTCTACTCCAGTTGCAGCTTCTAAAGCTCTAATGTTTCTTCCTTCTCTACCAATAATCCGACCTTTAATGTCGTCGCTTTCGATGTTGAAAACAGANACGGCATTTTCAACAGAATGCTCCGTTGCTACTCTTTGTATTGTTTGAATTACAATTTTCTTAGCTTCATTATTTGCCGTCAGTTTTGCTTCTTCAATAGTGTCTTGTATAAGAGACATTGCTTCGGTTTTNGCTTCGGCTTTCAGTACGTCAATGAGTTGNGCTTTTGCGTCCTCGGCACTCATTCCAGAAATTGTTTCTAGAGCGTTTACTTGTCGTGAATGCGCTTTCTCTAACTCTTTTTCTTTGCGTTGTACTACTTCTAACTGATTGTTTAAGTTTTCTCGTTTGTTCTCAAGTTCTTTCGTTTTTCTCTTTGTTTCTTCGAGTCTTTGATTAAGTTTAGTATCTTTTTCTTTTCCTCTGGACTCTAAATCGACCATTTTACGGTTGCGCTCATTAATGGTCTTCTCGTGTTCACTCTTGAGTTCTAAGAATTTTTCTTTAGCCTGAAGTATTTTGTCTTTTTTAAGTTGTTCNGCTGTTTTTTTTGCGTTATCAAGGAGTATTTTTGATTTCCCCTCGATGGATTTTCGCATAATAGTTGATGCAATTAGATACCCTAGTACTAAAGCTATTATTCCTACTATGATTGGAAGTATTTCAGTCATTTTTAGTTGTGTTTATGTGTAAAAGAAACCCGTATTAACCCTGTTTATTAAACTCCGATATAGCACGAATGAACCGACCATTCAATAGCAAACGTCCACTGACACCCGAAGGACCCTAAGGTTGAGGCTTGTTTTTTAGAGGATGAATCAAATCCAATAATTTTAATGTTGAGTTTAACAACTTGTTGAGTTAATACGGGAAACTAAGTGTTAATTTTTTATGATAAAGAACGATTTAATAATTCAGTGATAGTTGCATCTATTGCATCTATTTCTTTTTCGAGCTCAGGCGAATCTATTACAGTTTTACCTTTCGTGTTTTCTACTTTACTCGAGAGTTGCAGTGCGCACATTGCCAACAAGTCTTGCTTGTCTTTAACGGCATAATTAGACTCAAATTGTTTTACAATTACTTCAATTTTAGAAGCNGCTTTACGAATATTCTCCTCTTCATCTCTGTTAATAGTCAAAGGATANATCCTTCCNGCTATTGAGACTTTTATTTTGAGCTTATTCATTTGAGCTATATCATTGATTTAATTGCGCTATGCATTTGTCAATTCCCCGTACAAGTTCATTAATTTTATGCCTCGCTTCGTTGCTGCTTAATCCTACGTCTTTTAGCGATTTGGCATTTATAATTAAATCTCTTTCCTCTTTAAGTGTCTTAATTCTAAGTAATTTTTGTTCAAGTTTTTCTTGAAGTCTTTTGTTTTCGGTAACTAAATTTTCGTTTTTAAGTCTTAGCTCGTTGAACGTTTTGTCCAATTGCTGAACTTGAGAACGTAAATTAGTTAATTTTTTTGATAAATTATTCATTAATTAAGTCCACATAATTCACAAATATAGTTAATACCATTTTAATTTTCCGATTNAAAGAAGACTAAAATACGCTTTGTTTCGTTTTGCTAAAATATTTATTAAATCGCCTTTTTTACTNTACTTTTGCATNAAATATAAATCTTTGAGATAGAATGAANTACNTATTAAATTTTCTTTTTTTNTGTTNTGCCTTGTTGNATTGTCCTTNCNTGCTCTCNGCGCAAAATTCATATGCTCAAACTAATTTCGGACCTCCCTTGACTATTCCTTTAGTTCTGGCAGGAACATTTGGTGAGTTGCGGTCCAATCATTTCCACGCGGGTATTGATATCAAAACAAAAAGTAAAGAAGGATTTCCTGTTTTAGCTATTGATAGTGGTTATGTGTCTAGAGTTAAAGTACGTCCTGGGGGCTATGGTAAAGCCGTTTATTTAAAACATTACAATGGTTTTGTATCCGTTTATGCTCATCTAAAAAAATTTAATGAATCTCTTGGTTCCTATGTCCTAAAAACACAGTATAATAAAAAACAATTTTCTGTTGACATAAACCCTGAGGTAGAGTTGTTTAAGTTTTATAAAGGGGATACTATTGCATGGTCGGGTAATTCTGGAAGCTCTACCGCTCCACATTTGCATTTCGAGATTAGAGATGCTGTTACTCAGGAAACTATAAATCCGTTGTTTTTTGGCTTTGACATAAAAGATACCACGCCTCCGACACTTAAAAATTTGATGATTTATCCTCTGGACTTAAATTCATCTATTAACGGTAGCAACGATACATTGAGATTACCCATAACTAAAGTCTCCAAACGATCTTACACTATAAATTCTGAGGAAATTGTTTTAAGTGGAATGGTTGGTTTTGGAATTGATGTATTTGATAGACTCGATAATGCTCCCAATAAAAATGGTGTATTCAGTATTGAATTCTTTATAGATTCTTTGTTGATTTACAAGCATAAAATGGATCGTTTTTCTTTTTCTGAAACGCGTTACATAAATTCTTTTATGGATTATCATGCCAAGAAAAATTATTTTATAAAGCCCCAAAAGTCCTTTGTNGATTTTAACAACAAGCTAAGTGTTTATGATTTTCTTGTAAATGATGGTCGCGTTAATTTTGAGTCTAAAGGTATTCATGATGCTTACTATTTAATTAGTGATGCTGTAGGGAATTCCTCTAAGTTGAGTTTTGCTTTTTTGAGTGATACTGCATCTGTTTTAGCTGAAGAAAATGATTGTACTGATTTCTTCAAATANAATAAAGACTCTAGCTTCGAGGAAGGAGGTTTATCCCTNTTTATNCCNAAAAACAGCTTGTACAATGATTTGAGTTTTAGTTATAAAAAATCAAAACTTGACGGTGATTTTTTAACAGATTTACATTGCATTCATAAAGATGATACACCTTTGCATAGTCCAATTTCTATTGGTATAGTTATATCGAATATGGACGAGGAACTAAGGTCAAAAGCTCAAATATGTTCCGTTGGTAGTTCTGGTAATTTATCATGTCTCTCAAGCTCATGGAAAGGCAATAAACTAACGGCCAAATCAAATTATTTTGGAAATTTCACTGCAATTATTGATTCAGTGGCTCCAGCATTAAAAATTAAATCTTTTCATTATGATATGTCTCAAGATTCCCTAATGAGTTTTGAGGTAGACGATTCTTTAAGTGGGCTCTTTTCTTACAATGCATACGTTGATGATGTATGGGTTTTGTTAGAATACGATCCNAAAAATAATTGTTTAACTCATTATTTTGATCAGAAAATAGGAGTAGGTAAACATCATCTTGAGATTGTAGTTTTAGATGCTGTCAATAATGAAAATCGACTTCAATTAGAATTTGTTCGATAAAAATATTTTTATCTTCGCGATCTATGTATAAAATTAGTTTAAAATTAGTTGCTTTATTCTTTTTCTTATTTGTTAGCCAATTACTACTTGGGCAATCAGTTCGTATTTTTGGTTTTGTATCTAATCAAAACCACGAAGTTGTAGAGGGTGTAAGTATTGAGCACAAGAGAAATGGTACCATTTCAGATGCAAAAGGGTATTACTCCATAACTATTCCAAGTGGGAAGAAATCAAGTCTTGTTTTTACACATTTATCTTACCAAAATCAGGTGATTAATTTCCCATCGTCTTTAAATAATGAGCATCGTTTTGATATTACTTTAAAAAAAGAAATAACTCAACTATCAGAAGTTGAATTGATTGACGAGGTTTTGCGCAATCAAAATGTTACAACGCTCGATAAAAAAAATATTAATGTAATTACAGGGCCAACTGGAGGGGTGGAAGGTTTAATTTCTACTTTGGCTGGTGTTAGTACTAAAAATGAAATGAGTTCTCAGTATTCTGTAAGGGGTGGTAATTTTGATGAAAATTTAGTTTACGTAAATGGCTTTGAAATTTACAGGCCCTTTTTGGTTAGAGGTGGAGAACAAGAGGGTTTGAGTTTTGTGAATTCTGATATGGTAGAAAATATAACCTTCTCCTCGGGTGGGTTTGATGCCAAATACGGTGATAAATTGTCTTCTGTGTTGGATATTCAGTACAAAGANCCAAAAGAATGGCGGAGTCATTTAACACTTAGTTTTTTAGGTGTAAATGCTACGGTAGAGGGGGTTAGTAAATCCAAACGTTGGTCTCATATAACCAGTTACAGGCAAAAAACAAATCAGTTTTTACTAAATAGTTTAGATACTGAATCTAATTATCTGCCTAGATTTAGAGATTTTCAGTCGCTCAATATCTTTCATTTCAATTCTTCTATGACGTTGAGTTTACTTGCTCATTATTCCTCTAACACTTACCAATCTAATCCTCAAACCAGACAAAGTGATTTTGGAACAGTAGACAAACCATTACGTTTGAATATTTACTTTGAAGGGCAAGAGAAAGATGCATATGAAAGTGGTATGGGTGCCGCACGATTTGATTACCAAATTCACGACAGTTTAAAAATGAGTCTGTCTGCGTCAATATTTCAAACTTTAGAAGAAGAGTATTATGACGTAGAAGCCCAATATTTTTTGGGTTCTTTGGACAATAGTTTGAGTTCAGATAATTTTGGTGAGGTGGTTGATAATAGAGGTGTGGGTGGTTATTTAAGGCATGCAAGAAATGATCTTTTTGCGCAAGTTTACAATGCTCAATACAGAGGTAAGTTTTACAAAAAGAAGTCTAACCTTGAGTGGGGAGTAAAGTACCAGCACGAATTAATTGACGATCGTTTAAAAGAGTGGCAGTTGATAGATTCTTCTGGNTTTTCAACACCTCAAGGTTTAGACACCCTACTAGAGCTTTTTGAATTTGTACAGGCAGAAAATGAACTTAACTCAAGTCGATACAGTGCTTTTGTCCAACAAGTCGGCTATTTTGATGCTTACAATGCCCGTTTCACCTATTCTTTAGGGCTTCGTTCCTTATATTGGACATTGAATGATGAGTTTTTTTTGTCTCCAAGAGCTTCATTAAGTTATCTTCCTAACTGGAAAAGAGATGTTCTTTTTAGAGCTTCAATTGGTTCTTACAACCAGTCTCCATTTTACAGAGAGTTAAGGAATAAGAAGGGGGTTTTGTTTCCAGATTTAAATGCTCAAAAATCAACCCATTTTGTGCTCTCTTCAGATTACAACTTTCAATCATGGGATAGACCTTTTAAGTTTGTAGGTGAGCTTTACTATAAAAGATTGACCGATATAATTCCCTATGAAATAGAAAACCTTCGTATTCGGTATTTGCCAGAGCTGTCTGCTTCTGGCTATACAGTGGGTGTTGATTTGCGNGTAAANGGTGAGTTTGTTCCTGGTGTAGAGTCNTGGGCTAGTATGTCTTTGNTGTCTTCNNGAGAAGATATTGAAAATGACGGTCATGGNTACATTCCTCGTCCAACCGACCAANGNTTTGGTTTTTCNATGTTTTTNCAAGATTANCTGCCTAANCGTCCATCCTACAAGATGAATTTGAAGTTGCATTACAGTTCAGGCTTGCCAACGGGAGCATTGAACTCCGAAAGACATGAGCAATTGTTTCGAATTCCTNCCTACAAACGAGTTGATATTGGTTTTTCAAAGATTNTTAAACAAGATGGTATTGGNTCNANGTCNAANTATCTAAAGCATTTTGATTCTCTTNTTTTAAGTTTGGAAATATTTAATTTATTNGGNATTCGAAATACAATATCCTATCTGTGGGTTACCGATGTAGTTCAAAATCAATANGCTGTACCTAATTATTTAACTTCAAGGTTACTTAATGTTAAAATACAAGCTAAATTTTAATACATAACTCGCATTTTTTCTTCAATTTGATTGTGTTTTGACAGGTGNTTTGTCATTTTGNCATACAATTTCATATGGCATAACAATTGTCATTTAAATCGTAAATAAAAACTAAATATATACACTTATGGCTACAGGTAAAATTAATGTAACAGCAGATAATATTTTTCCAATTATCAAAAAGTTCTTGTATTCTGATCATGAAATATTCTTAAGGGAATTGGTTTCGAATGCTGTAGATGCGAGTTCTAAATTGAAAACACTTTCTTCATTAGGTGAAGTTAAAGGTGATATTGGTGATCTTCGTGTAGAGGTCAAGTTGGATAAAGAATCCAAAACAATAACAATCTCTGACAATGGAATCGGAATGAGTTCTGAAGAAGTAGAGAAGTATATCAATCAATTGGCTTTTTCTGGTGCAGAAGAGTTTTTAAGCAAGTACGAAGATAAATCTGACGGAGCTGGTATAATTGGTCATTTTGGTTTAGGGTTTTACTCTGCGTTTATGGTTGCTGAAAGGGTAGAGATTTTCACAAAGTCTCATCAAGATACTCCTGCAATGCGATGGGAATGTGATGGCTCTCCAGAATTTACATTAGAAGAAACGCAGAAGGAAGGAAGAGGGACAGATATTGTTCTCCATATTGCCGAAGATTCTTTNGAGTTCCTTGAAGATTCTCGAATTTCTGAACTTTTAAATAAATACTGTAAGTTTTTACCAGTAGAGATNAAATANGGAACCAAAGAACTTACCTCTAAAGATGGTGAGGGAGACGATGCNAAAGAAGTGAAGGAAACCGTTGATAANATAATCAACAATCCAACTCCNGCNTGGACTAAGNCNCCATCTGAGCTCAAAGATGANGATTACANGGATTTTCATAAAGAGTTATACCCAATGAACTTTGAAGACCCTCTTTTTCATATTCATTTAAATGTTGATTACCCTTTTAACTTGACAGGAGTTTTGTATTTCCCTAAGTTGAAGCAAAATATGGATATGAATAAAAATCGTATTCAATTATACTGCAATCAAGTATATGTAACAGACTCTGTGGAAGGAATCGTTCCAGAGTTTTTAACAATGTTACAAGGTGTCATAGACTCTCCTGATATTCCATTAAATGTATCAAGATCATATTTACAGTCTGATGCTAGTGTGAAAAAAATATCTTCTCATATTACTAAAAAGGTAGCTGATAAGTTAAACGATATGTTTAAATCTGACCGAAAGGCTTTTGAGCAGAAGTGGGAAGATATGAAGGTTATCGTTGAGTATGGAATGCTTTCTGAAAAGAAATTCTTTGACAAGGCCGAAAAGTTTGCTTTGTACCAAAACGTAGAGGGTGTTTTTACTACATGGAATGAGTATATAGAAAAAATCAAAGTAAATCAAGTTGATAAAGACGGGAAAACAGTTGTTCTTTATACAAATGATAAAGAAGTTCAGCATAGCTATATAGCAGAAGCCAAAGATAAGTCTTATGACGTTCTCATTTTAGATGGACCTATTGTAAGTCATTTAATCCAGAAACTAGAAGCTGAAAAAGAAAGTATTTCTTTTGTTCGAGTTGATGCAGATTCTATTGATAAATTAATAAAAAAAGGCGATGATATTCCATCTGTTCTGTCAGAATCGGATGAAAAGTCGTTAAAAGAAATGATAGAAAGTGTCGTTTCAAAGGATCAATATGCTGTTCAGTTTGAAAGCCTCAGTCCTGATTCCACTCCTTTTGTAATCACTCGTTCTGAGTTTATGCGACGTATGAAGGAGATGAGTGCTTCAGGGGGAGGTGGTATGTTCGGTATGGAGAATATGCCTGAAATGTACAACCTAGTAGTTAATGCAAATCATCCTCTGGTTTCAAAAGTTTTGTCTGAAAAGAAATCAGATAATCAAAAGTCAATGCTTAAAGCAGCAACAGATCTTGCGAAACTCTCTCAAGGCCTTTTGAAAGGTAAAGAGCTTACAGCTTTTATTAAAACCAGGTACAACGATTTATTTTAGGGTTCTATTAATTTGAGAAAAAAAAGACTGCAAAACTGCAGTCTTTTTTTTTTAATATCCTTACTTGGTTTAGTGTA
This sequence comes from Flavobacteriales bacterium, assembly GCA_002685115.1. Taxonomy (GTDB): domain Bacteria; phylum Bacteroidota; class Bacteroidia; order Flavobacteriales; family UBA7430; genus UBA6772. The sequence goes on from NYWQ01000022.1 coordinate 43,378, forward strand.
CTGGGTTTTATGAAAACCCAGCACACTTAACACAGTCAGAATATTAAAAAAAAGACTGCAATTTTGCAGTCTTTTTTTTTAATATTAATAGAATCCTAAAATAAATCGTTGTACCTGGTTTTAATAAAATCTGTAAGCTCTTGACCTTTCAAAAGGCCTTGAGAGAGTTTCGCA